>NZ_CP102480.1:2402500-2702500 GCF_024662015.1 Nisaea acidiphila
AGGCCGACCAAGAAAGCGGCAAGGATCCGGAACTTCGTCAGTTTCTGGAAAGAGGTTATTGTCTCACCACTTTAAGCCTCTGGTATTCGGGCCTCGTTCTACTTAAGTGTGGGTTTCTATTCATTGCATGGGTCGTTGCGGGTGATGGTGAACGGAAAAAAGGTCCTGTTGGTCGAGGATGACGAAGCCCTTCGGGTCACGTTGAGCGAGCAACTGGAACTGCATGAGGAATTTGCGGTGCACGCGGTGGAAAACGGCGCCGAGGCGCTGGAAACCGTCAAATCCGCCCATTTCGATCTCATTTTGCTCGATGTCGGCCTGCCGGACATGGACGGGCGCGATGTCTGCCGCTTGATCCGGCGCAACGGCGTGAAATCTCCGATCGTCATGCTGACCGCCCAGGACGGCGATGCCGATACGATCCTCGGGCTCGATGCCGGGGCGAATGACTATGTCACCAAGCCATTCAAGATCGCAGTGCTTCTGGCCCGCATGCGCGCCCATCTGCGCCAGCACGAGCAGAGCGACGATGCGGTCTTCACCATCGGTCCCTACAGCTTCCGTCCGAGCGCTAAACTGCTGATAGACGAAGCGAAGAACAAGAAGGTGCGCCTGACGGAAAAGGAAACCGCGATCCTTAAATATCTCTACCGGACGGGCGGACGCATGGTGAAGCGCGAGACCCTTCTGAACGAGGTCTGGGGCTACAATGCCGGTGTCACCACGCACACGCTTGAAACCCATGTTTACCGGCTACGGCAGAAGATCGAGACGGATCCGTCAAATGCGCAGATTCTGGTGACCGATCCCGGCGGTTACCGTCTTGTTCCCTAATCCTGCTATGATCAAATAGAGGCTTGTCCCGATTTGATCTTTTCAGGTCGCCGCCGGTCATGCAGACTTCAGCTCCAAATAAACCGGCAATTTAGCCAGAAAGTGGCTGGGGGGATCGATCTTGTCGCCGGGAGCGGAATTTTACGTCCGGATCTGGGGTGCCCGCGGGAGCCTTGCCTGCCCGGGACCGGATTTTGTGCGCTACGGCGGCAACACAGCTTGTCTTGAGGTCCGCTGCGGCGAGCGTCTCTTCATCCTCGATGCCGGCACGGGCCTGCGCAATCTCGGCATTGCGCTCGACAAGGCGGGCCCGGTGGACGCGGACCTGCTCTTTACCCATTCTCATCTCGATCACATCGGCGGCCTCCCGTTCTTCACCTCCGCTTTCAAGAAGGGGAACGTGTTCCGGGTCTGGGCGGGACATCTTTCCGGCGACCAGGATATGCGCGACGTGATCGCCCGGTTGATGTCTTCTCCGCTCTTCCCCGTGCCGCTCGAGGTGTTCCAGTCGGAACTTGCCTTCAACAATTTCGCACCCGGCGACACGCTTGAGTTCGGGCCGGGGATTTCGGTGCGCACGGCCATGCTGAACCATCCGCAAGGCGCCATCGGGTATCGCTTCGATTTCGGCGGCAAGTCGATCTGCTACATCACCGACACGGAGCATCGCCCGGGCGAGCTGGACCGGAATATCCTCGAACTGGTCCAAGATGCGGACGTGATGATCTACGACGCCTGCTACACGGATGAGGAATTTCCGAAATATGTCGGCTGGGGGCACTCGACCTGGCAGGAGGGAATTCGTCTCGCGGACGCGGCAGGCGTCCGGCAGCTGGTCCTCTTTCACCACGATCCGAGTCACACGGACGAGATCATGGACGAGATCGTGCGCCGCGCGGACGAGCGCCGTCCCGGGACCATTGCGGCCCATGAAGGTCTGACGATCACACCTTGATATGACCCAGTTCTCTCGCCTTTCAGCGGGCCATACCTGGCGCCGGCTCAAGCTGGGCCTATGTACAATTCTTGGCATTAAACCAATGGGTTACTTCATGCCCTACCGCTATGCCGCGGAAGTTCCGAATAGCGGTAGTCGGTATGAGTGGGTCGAAGAGCGCTTCAGAGGCGGGGCGCTACCGCACATGATGGCGACGCTGACGGAAATCGAGAGCTACCGGGAGGCGCTCCTCGCGATTGGAAGTTCGCCGCCGCCGGAGCCGCGCTGGGCGCAGGACTGGTTCCCCGCCCTCGACGCGGCGGCGGCCTATGTGTTCGTGCGTACGCGGCGGCCGGCGCGGATCCTTGAGATCGGGTCCGGACACAGCACGCGGTTTCTTGCCCGGGCTGTCCGGGACGGCGGCCTCGCGACGGAGATCACTTGCATCGATCCGGCGCCACGGGCGGATCTCTCCGGCACCGGCGTCCGGTTCCTGAATCAGACCATCCAGCAGACCGCGATGGCGGATCTGCCGGAACTCGGCCCCGGTGACATCCTGTTCCTGGATTCAAGCCACCTGGTGCTGCCGGGCTCGGATGTCGATCTTGTGCTCAATCATCTCCTGCCCACGCTTCCGGCGGGGCTGCTGGTGCATATTCACGACATAGTGTTGCCCGATCCCTATCCCGAAGCCTGGGCCTGGCGCACATATAACGAACAGCAGTTGGTTGCCGCTTTGCTTTCGGGAGGTGGTTTCGAGGCGCTCTTCTCGAGCCACTTCGCGCGCTCGCGGCTGCTCGGCAAGGCGGATTGTCCGGATCTCGGGTGGCTCCCGCTGCCGGATGGCGCGCTGGAGACCTCGCTCTGGCTCGAGAAACGCTAGAAAAGGCCGGAATGGCGGAGACGACGCGACAGCAGGTTCAGGATAAGGCTCAAGACCGTCTGCCCGGCAGGGTGGAGGCCGCGATCCGCGAGCAGGAGGCTCAGAACGAGGTCCTGATCGGCTGGGTCCAGCTGACCGTGGTCTCGATCTGGGCCATCCTTTATGGGCTTTCGCCGAAAACCTTCGCTGAGACCGCGCGTTTCGAGCCCATCCCGTGGGTACTCAGCGCATATTTCGGCTTCACTGTTCTGCGGCTCGTGCTGTCCTATCGCCGGTTGCTGCCGCCTTGGTTCCTCGCACTCTCGGTGATCGGCGACATCGCTCTGCTGATGATCACGATCTGGAGCTTTCACCTGCAATACGAGCAGCCGGCCTCTTTCTATCTGAAAGCGCCGACGGTGCTTTATGTTTTCATCTTCATCGCTCTGCGCTCCTTCCGGCTGGAGGTCGGCTATGTGCTGCTCGCCGGGATCGGCGCGGCTCTCGGCTGGCTGGCGCTGGTCGCTTACGCCATGATCGTCGATCCGTCGGATCCGATGGTCACGCGCGACTATGTGCACTACCTGACTTCCAATTCGGTCCTGATCGGCGCCGAGTTCGACAAGGTGCTCTCGATCCTGATGGTGACGGCGATCCTCGCGGTGGCGATCCATCGCGGCCGGCGCCTTCTGGTGCGGGCCGTGGCGGAAGGCATGGCGGCGCGCGAGCTCTCGCGCTTCTTCGCGCCGGAAGTTGCGCGCAAGATCACCGGTGCGGAGGCGGAACTGGCCGCCGGCAGCGGTGACCATCGCGACGCGACCATTCTCTATATCGATATTCGGGGCTTCACGGCTTTGAGCGCGCGGCTGGAACCGCAACAGATCCTGCGGATTCTAGCGGACTACCAGGCACTGGTCGGTCCTGTCCTGCGGCGGCACCGCGGCAGTATCGACAAGTTTCTAGGCGACGGTGTGCTCGCCACGTTCGGCGCGGCGGTGCCGGATGCCGATCATGCCGCGAACGCCTTGCGGGCAATGCGGGACATGCTGAAGGCCACAAGGGATTGGACGCCCGATTCCGCGCTGCTGGCGCCCGGCGAGCTGCGGATTTGCATGGCGGCCGCAAGCGGACAGGTCGTCTTCGGTGCGGTAGGCGATGCAGAGCGGCTTGAATATACCGTGATCGGGGATGCGGTGAACCGGGCCGCTAAGCTTGAGAAACATACCAAGAGGCTTGGTGTACGTGCTGTCTGTGACCATGCGACGCGCGCGCTCGCCGGAACGGCGCCAGACCTCCCCGTACTTGTCACAAGTGGTGAGCACGCGGTCGAGGGCATTGATGGCGGGGTCGAGATTTTCGAGGTCAGGGAAGCCTGAATGGCTGGGGCGGCAGGATTCGAACCTGCGCATGGCGGTACCAAAAACCGCTGCCTTACCGCTTGGCTACGCCCCAATCGCGGCGGAAGATAGTCAGAAACGGTAATCCTTGCAACTGCTTCGATCCGGGAGCCTTAACATATCGCGGTTGAGCAGTTAGACTCTTCAGATCCTTTGGCTTTTCGAGGTTGAAGACGGAAATGGCCAAGTCGGTACTGCCATGGAGCCTGAAAGGCGTCTCGCCCGAGGCGCGTGAGATCGCAAAGAAGGCTGCCGCACAGCAAGGCATGACGATCGGCGAATGGGTCAGCGCGGCGATCCGCGATGTCGGCCCGAACCACGATGCATCCTCTCCGCCGGTTCCGGTTTCGGCCGTAACCGATGAGGCTGTTCCGGTGGCCGTGGACGAAGACGCGTTGCGTGCCGCCGTCCGTGAACGGATCTATGAGGCGGAGGAGCAGGTCGCTCATATCGTCGGTCCGCTGCAGGATATCATTGAGCAGATGTCCCGCCGCCTGACCCGTCTCGAAGAGCAGGTCGAGGATAGTGCCGGTGAAGAGGACCGGTCTCCGCCACCGCGTCGGCTCGACGGCTGGTAAGCGGCACTTCCGCCGACTCAACGACCGCAAATCTACCCGGTCATATCGAGTGCTGCATATCCTTGCAAAAGCGCGGAATATATTGCGCTACCGGGTAACCTTTGGTATTTTTCCGTCACTTGTTGACCACATGATTGGTCCGGCTCCGGAAATGAGGCAAAGGCGGGTTATCGGTTGTCAGGTAAATCTCCCTGGAGCGTGAAAGGGGTCTCTGCCGAAGATCGCGAGGCGGCGAAGATCGCCGCGCGCAAGGCCGGTATGCCGATCGGTGTCTGGTTGAGCGAACAGATCCGTCTGGCGGCGAGCGATAAGCCGGCGCCCGAGCCTGCAGACATGGCCGAGCCGGAGACCCGCATGGCACCGGAACCGGAACATGATGCGCCGCATCCCGGTACTGGCGGCGGTTCGCGCGAGCGACATCGAGGCGGTCAGGTCGATCCGCGCTTCGCATTCGGGCGCGGGCAGTGGAGCGTTGCGGAAGAAGCGGTCGATAGCGGCATGGTCGCGACCGCGTCGGCCGGGTATCCGTGGCAGTTTCGCGGCCACGCGCAGGCTGCGCCCCCGGCCGTAGCGCATGCGCCGATGCCGGCCAACACCAGCTACGCCCCCCCTGTGCCACAGATGCGGCATCCGGTTCCGGCCCCGGTACAGCCGGGACTTTCCCAGCCGGAGGGCGATGCGCTCGTCAAACGGGTCGAGAGTCTGGAAGGTCGGCTGGAAGATCTCGCATCCCGGATCGATGCCGTGGAAGAGAGGACACTTTCCCGTTTCGAGCCCGTGCTGGGCAAGATCGAAGCGCTTACGGCCGAGGTCGATGAGTTGAATGCCCGCCCTGCTGCCTTGCCCGCATCCGATGAAGCGGCCTTCTCTACTGCCCCGATCGAGCGCGCCGTCATGCGGCTCTCGGAACGCCTCGGGCGCGTCGAACGTCGTGTGATGCCCGGGCAGAAGTCCGGTGGCGGCTTCTTTTCCCGTCTGTTTCGTCGCGGGTAGCGCTACCGCGATTTTGCGTATAAATTGTTTTAAAGCGGCAAGTTAGAGGGTATTGATCTGATCACTACTCATGTGCCTGTCGATTGTGAACCTGAGGAGTGCCGGTGGCACGAAAGGCGACAACCTGGAGCGTGAAGGGCATCGAGGAAGATGTCCGCGACATCGCACGCGCCGCAGCGGAACGGGACGATCAGACGATCGGCTCCTGGATCGACCACGCCATCAGGGTTCACGGCGGTCAGCGTCCTCGGGACGAAAGCCCTGACACTGCGGAAACAGGCTCCCCTCCGGAGCGTATCCTCGCCGAAAGCCAGTCGTCCCCGACGCCCCCGCAAGCGGATATCGGCGCGCTGCTCGATATCATAGACGGTGAACTCGACGCATCCTCTCACAGACTGAACACCGCACTGCGCCCGATGGGACTGGCTCTGCTCGATCTGGCCGAGCGTATGGTCGCGCTCGAACGCGCGGATCCCGGACCCAGTGCAAGCCAAGCCCGGATTGCGTACGAGCCTGATGCGGACGAAAGTTCCGATACCACGCCCGAAGAGGAATTCGACGACGACTTCGGCCCCGAGGCGCCGCCGGACGCGGATATAGCCGATCTCAATGCTCTGAGCGCGCCGATCCCGCAGCCTCCTTCGCGCGAACGGGACGACGAGTTTCCCCCGGAGCCGCTGCACGATCTGGATGAAGGTCTCGACGATCTCGACATGCCGATGGTCGCGGCAGAAAGCTCCGGACAGTCGGATCGCGCGCGGGAGATCGATCGGCGCCTGCGGGCGCTGGCCGGCGTGGTGGACGCGGTAGAGACCGATCCGCCGCCGCCCACGGGAGACCTCGGCCCGACCGAGTTCGACCTGGAACCACCGGCGGAAATCCCGGCAGCGGGAGCGCCGGATCTCCCCAAGGCTTTTCGGGGCGTACAGCAAAGCGGATACGAGTCTCACCCGGGAGAGGCCGCAGCGGAGACGGTTCGCATGCCTCGCCGGGCGCGCCGGGGCCGCGTGCGCAAGGTTCTTCTCGCCGCATCGATCATTCTCGCAGTGACGGCAGGAGGCCTCTATGCAACCGCGGACCGCATCGGTCTCGGGCCGCTCCGCATGGAAATCGACAGAAGAGTGCAGCCGGCGATCGAGCTGGCCGCGTACGAGGCCGCCCATTTCTGGGAAAGTGCCGGCGATATCCTAAAGCCCCTGAGAGCGCAGCTCGAGGCCATATTGTTCGGCCCGGAAACTCCGGACGAGATGCGGAAGGCCGGGGAACCATCCGAACAGGCACGTCCCGAGCAGCCCGGCCCGCCGAGCATGCCCGAAACCGTGACGCCCATGCCGGAGGCGGAACCTGAGCAGGCGTCGAGCCCTGCAAAAGATCCCGTGACGACAGCCGAAATTCCGGCGACCGAACCTGCGACGCCCGCCAGCGAACCCGCGCCTGCCGAAACGGAACCGGCGCCGCCGGAACCGCAGACCGCGGCGGAGATCGCGCCCGAGCCTGCGCCGTCCGCGCCGGTGCCTGTCCCGGAAGCAGCTCCGGCGGAGACGGTGACCGAAGTGGCTCCGCCCGCGGCTCCGGTGCTTCCGCCCAAACCCGCCGAGCCCGCGACCACCGCCACGCCGTCCGGCGGTCAGATCGCAGCTCTGCCGCCGTCCGGCGTGCCCGCGACGGGATCCGGACGGGAAGAGCTGCTGCAGCGGGCCGAGGCGGGGGACGCGACCGCGCAGCACGATCTCGCGATCCTCAATCTGACCGGCAAGGGCGGTCCGAAGGATGTTGTGCGCGCCGCCGAGCTGTTGCGGGAAGCTGCTATTCAGGGACTTGCAAGCGCGCAATACAATCTCGCGGTGCTCTATGAGACCGGTCAGGGCGTGCGCAAGGACGATGTCCGCGCGCTGCTCTGGTATCACAGCGCCGCCGAACAGGGACATCCGAACGCGCAGTACAATCTCGGCGTGATGTATGCAGAAGGCCGCGGGATTCCGCTCAATTTCGAGGAGGCGGCCCGCTGGTTCCGCGCTGCCGCGAACCAGGGGCTGGGCCGAGCGCTTTACAATCTCGCGGTGATGACCGACGAGGGTCTCGGAGTCACACAGGACAAGACGGCGGCGCTCGAACTCTACCGGGCCGCAGCGGGGGCCGGCGACGAGCGGGCGATCGAGCTGTTGGCGGGAAGCGGCGACGGCGGATCCGAGGCGGGCTCGCCCCTCAGCGGTGCCGAGGGCGTGCAGATCGTAACCGCGACACCGGCAAGTCTGGTTGCGGATATCCAGGCCGAACTCGCGCGCCTTGAATTCTATGAGGGCCGTCTCGACGGGCTGATGGGCCCCAAGACCCGTGCCGCGATCCGCGCCTTCCAGAAATCCCAGTCGGTCTCCGAGACCGGCGAGGCGAGTCCGGAGCTGCTCCGGCAGCTGAAGGGCGCGGCTCCCTGAAGCGGCGTCAGGCGACGCTTTCCAGCTCGCCCGCCTCCCAGTTTCTCAGCATCCCGGCATGCAGCCACCAGTCCGGGTGGACCGCTGTGATCTCCGCGGCTGCCCGGTCCCGTGCGGTTTCGTCCGAGAACAGCGCGAAACAGGTCGCGCCGCTGCCGGACAGTCCGACTGCACGTGGCGATGTCAGTCCGCGCAGGACATCAAGGACTTCACCGACCTCCCGCGCCACCTTGCGCGCCGGCATCTCCAGATCGTTCCGTTCTTCCTCTGCAGATAGTGCTGCGAAGCCGTCTGAGAGTGGCCCGGCCCCGAGCACAGTGAAGACGGCTCCGGTAGGCACCGCCACGCCTGGATTGACCAGCAGCACCGGCTGTTCTGGAAAGTCCTCGCGCGGAGGATCAAGCTTCGTTCCGGTTCCGCGCATTGTGCGGGACACCGGCTCCAGGCACACAGGCACATCTGCGCCGAGCGTCGCAGCAATGGCCTGGATACGCGGATTCATCGGATCGCAGTTCGCAAAGCGGGCAAGATGGCGCAGCATCGCGGCTGCGTCCGCCGAGCCGCCACCGAGGCCGGCCGCAACCGGAATGTGCTTCTTGAGGGAGATCCGTAGCGGCGCAAGGCTGGGAAACGCTTCCCGAAAGCGGGCGACGGCGCGGAGGATCAGGTTGTCCGGCTCCAGCGTCCCAGCGAACGGTCCCGAGAGATCGAGGGTGTCCTTCTCGCCGGCCCGGGCGGGGCCGACGACGATCCTGTCATGCAGATCGGCGAAAGCGACGCGGCTGATCAGCTCGTGGTATCCGTCCTGGCGGCGACCGAGGACCCGGAGACTGAGATTTACCTTCGCCGGGGCCAGCAGCAGACGCGCGTCGGAACGCTCAGCCATTTCCCGGCGCGGGTGCCTTGCTCCCGCCGACGAGACCGCCTTGGAGCTTACGCTCGATCTCTGCCGCCAGACCGGGCTCGGGTCCCATCTCCAGGGAGCGGCGCCATTGGTAAGTCGCTTCCAGGCGGCGGCCGACGCGCCAGTAGGCGTCGCCGAGATGGTCGTTGATCACCGCATCTCCCGGCCGGAGCTGAACCGCGCGTTCCAGATGCGGCACGGCCTCGTCATATTGGCCCGTTCGGTAGAGGACCCAGCCAAGGCTGTCGACGATATATCCGTCGTTCGGCCGCTGCTTCACGGCACGCTCGATCAAAGACTGCGCCTCTGCGAGATTACGGCCCTGCTCCACCCAGGAATAGCCGAGATAGTTCATCACATAGGGTTGCTCGGGGGAGAGCTCCAGCGCTTTCAGGAAATCCTTCTCCGCCCGTTCCCAGCGCTTGGCCCGTTCCAGCGCAATGCCGCGCGTGTAGTAGAGCGTCCAGTCGTCCTCGGCCGCCGCGCCCAGTTTTTTAAAGGCGGCGTCATAGGCATTGATGGCCTCGCCCCAGCGTTCGTCGGTGCGCAATGTGTCCGCCAGCCGGACCAGCACGGTGCCGTTATCCGGATAGGCCTTCGCGAGAGCCTTCAGCTCGGATAGCGCTCCCGCCTTTTCGTCGAGCGCATCGAGTGCCGCCGCGGTCCGCAGGCCGGCCATCATGTGATAGATCGAGTCCCGGCCGATCCTCCGATAAATCGCAAGCGCGTCGCCGTGCCGGCCCCGGTCGTCGAGAATTTCGCCGACCAGCAGGCTCGCGAGCGGAAAATCCGGCCGCATATAGAGAGCGAGCTGAGCATAGATCAGAGCGATCTCGCTTCCACGGTCGCGTTGCAGTGCGCTGGCAATATCGAACAGCGCCTCGGCAACGCCGTCCGACGCCGAGGAAACAAGCCCCTTGGCTTTCCCTCCGGTCAGAGCGGCGGCGAGCGCGGCATCGATCGCGGCGCGGTTCTGGTCGGTGAAATCGCCGCCCGACAGAATCTCGCGGGCCTGCGCCTCGCGGCCAAGCTGGGCGTAATGAAGCGCGGCTCCGATTCGCAGGCGCGCCGGAGGACGGTCGATGGCCGAAAGTGCCGCTTGGAACGCCGTGTCGAGAGCCTCCGCATCGCCCTTCAGCGCGGCGATATAGCCAGCATGAAGGTCGGCCAGCAGGACGAATCCGCCTTGCTTGCGGATTGCGTCGAGGTGGATCTCCGTCAACTCCCAGTTTCCGCTCCCGGCCTCGACCCAAGCCAGGAGAAGCGGCCGCAGAATTTGGGTCAGCCGCGACTCCTCCACGGCTTCAAGCTGGCGGCGGGCGGTGTCGTAGTCGCTGTCCTTCAGGGCCGCCAGGGCGAGAACGAGGCGCCCGAAGGCGTAACCGCTCTGCCGCCCGACAAGATCCGCCGCCATCGTGATCGCAGCGTCGGTCTGGCCGTCTGAGATGCGGGCAAGGAAGGTTCTCTGGGTCAGACCCGGGTTTCCCGGATCGGCCTCGAGCACCGCGCTGAAATTCTGCGCCGCGGCACCGAGATCGCTGCTTCGATAGGCGTGCAGGGCCTTCAGATAATCGCCTGAGGTCGTGTCGCGCGTCGGAACTTCCGGGAGATCTCCGCCACCGCCTGTCGCGGCGCAGGCAGAGAGCATCGCCGCCGCCAGAACCGCGCAGATGCGGCGTCCGTTTCGCGAAGCGAACGATTTCATGGGGCGGCCCCCTCTCTCTTCCGGAAGTCAGTCGTCAAAGGCATCGGGCGTCGGTTTGCTTACATGTTCGGGTAGTTGGGTCCGCCTCCGCCTTCGGGAACCACCCAATTGATGTTCTGGGTCGGATCCTTGATGTCGCAGGTTTTGCAATGGACACAGTTCTGCGCGTTGATCTGCAGGCGCGGATTGGTGCCGTCATCGTCGCGCACGATCTCATAGACGCCGGCCGGGCAATAGCGCTGCTCCGGCGCGTCGTAGAGTGCGAGATTGTGTTCCACCGGGACCGACGGGTCCTTCAGCGTCAGATGCGCCGGCTGGTTTTCCTCGTGGTTGGTGTTGGAGAGGAAGACCGAGGAAAGCCGGTCGAAGCTTACTTTCCCGTCCGGGCGCGGATAGGTGATCTTCTCGCAATGATCAGCCGGCTTCAGGCATTCGTGGTCATGATGGTGATGCAGGGTCCAGGGGCTCTTACCCTTGAACAGGGTCTCGAAACCGGCATTGGCCATCCCCATCAGGAAGCCGGCCTTGAAGCCCGGGCGGATATTGCGCACCGCCTTCAGCTCGTCCCAGACCCAGCTGTTTTCCATGCGGGCGCGGTAGTCGGCGATCTCCATGCCGGCGCCGGCGCCGTCCTTCATGGCATCGTACAGCGCTTCGGCGGCGGTCATGCCGGATTTCATCGCGGTGTGCGAGCCTTTGATCTTCGGCACGTTCAGGAAGCCCGCCGAACACCCGAGGATGGCACCGCCCGGGAAGGTGATTTTCGGGATCGACTGGAAACCGCCCTCGTTGATCGCGCGCGCACCGTAGGAGATACGCCGGCCACCCTCGAAGAAGTGCCGGATCTTCGGATGCGTCTTGTAGCGCTGGAATTCCTCGAACGGGCTCAGATGCGGGTTCTCGTAATCGAGGCCGATGACGTAGCCGACCGCCACCTGACAGTTTTCCAGGTGATAGAGGAAGGAGCCGCCATAAGTGCCGCTGTCCATCGGCCAGCCGACCGTATGGACCACGAGGCCCTGCTGGTGCACGGCCGGATCGACCTCCCAGAGTTCCTTGATGCCGATGCCGTAGGTCTGCGGGTCGACGCCGTCGCGGAGACCGAAACGCTCGAACAGGGTCTTGGTCAGCGAGCCGCGCACGCCCTCGGCGAAGAGGGTCTGCTTGGCATGCAGCTCGATCCCCTGAGTGTAGTTGGCCGTCTGCTCTCCGTCCTTGCCGATGCCCATGTCGCCGGTCGCGACGCCGCGCACGGCGCCGTTCTCGTCATAGAGCACCTCGGCGGCGGCGAAGCCCGGATAGATCTCGACGCCCATCCCTTCGGCCTGTTCGGCCAGCCAGCGGCAGACATTGCCGAGGCTGATGATGTAATTGCCATGGTTGTTCATCTGCGGCGGGCAGGGCAATTGGTAGCCGCCGTTCCGCGTCAGATACATGAAGCGGTCCTGGGTGACCGGCGTGTTCAGCGGAGCGCCGCGTTCCTGCCAGTCCGGGAAAAGCTCCATCATGGCCCGCGGTTCCATCACCGCGCCGGACAGGATATGGGCGCCGACTTCGGAGCCTTTTTCGATTACGCAGACACTCAGATCCTGGCCATGCTGCTCACAGAGCTGACGCAACCGGATCGCGGCCGATAGGCCGGCAGGACCGGCCCCGACGATGACGACGTCGTATTCCATCGACTCGCGTTCCATGAACTTCTCCAAATCGTTTCTTACACAGGTTAGTGTCTTACTTGGCACAGCTCCCCGGTCCCGACAAGCGACGCGAGAGGGAGCGAGTCACGATTGAGAGATGAGGATCGCGTGAGCCTATCGTTGAACGAGACAGAACCGGCCCCGGAAGCTCTGCTCCAATTATATGTCGAGTGGGGCGCGGACGAGGCGATCTCCGAGGAGACGGCGGACTGGTTTGCTGCCGCCGGAAAAGCGGAGACGATCCGCCCGGTACCAGCAGATCCGCCACATGTTTCGATCTCGCAACAAACTCCCACGGCACCGGCGGAAGCGCCGAAACGCGCGCCGTCCGTGCCGGAACCGCCGTCGGACAAGGCGGCCCGGGCATTGGCCGGCACGGCGCAGACGCTGGAGGAATTGCGCGCCGCACTTGAGAGCCTGGAAGGATTTCCGCTCAAGGTTACGGCCACCAATCTGGTCTTCGGCGAGGGTGTCGAGCGTCCTGAAGTCATGTTCATCGGCGAGGCTCCGGGAGCGGACGAGGACCGGCAGGGCCGCCCTTTCGTCGGCGCGAGCGGGCGGCTGCTTGACCGGATGATGCAGTCGATCGGCCTCGACCGAGCGGAAAACGCCTACATCACCAATATCTTACCCTGGCGCCCGCCGGGGAACCGCGAGCCGACGCCGGCCGAGATCGCGACCTGCCTGCCTTTCATCCGGCGCCATATCGCGCTGGTGAAGCCGCGCCTTCTGGTCCCGGTCGGAGGCACCTCGGCGAAGACCTTGTTGGATCAGCGCCAGGGCATCATGAGGCTACGCGGACGGCAGTTCGAATACACCGATCCGGCGCTTGAAGCGCCGATACCGGCGGTTCCGTTTTTTCACCCAGCGTTCCTTCTCAGATCGGCGGGTCAGAAGGCCCTTGCATGGCGGGATCTATTGACAATTAAGCAAATTATTCAGTAATTTATGGAATCTTTTTCATTTAAATTGGTGAGAATTTACCGCCTTGGCGTGGTTAAAGAGTTATACCACGTAAGCAATTGAAATATATGAAGGTATTACCCTGTATTCAATCTTTACATCAAAATCCATATTTAAGTAGTTGTGGTGATTGGCGGGATGCAGTTACCCGAAATCGCTGCTTGAGATTGCCTTCTTCTTGCCCTACTTAGCGTGGTCATGAACAGAGCTGAGAAACCGACTCCGCAGCTTCGGAGGTGGCTCTCCGCCCACGCAGTCGCAGGTGCGATTCTGGGCATAGCCGCGGGAATATTAACCAATTTCGGATCTGCCGACGCTGTGGCGCGTGGCGACGCGTCCCTTTCGCGCGCGTCCTCTTATGGCGTTTTGGAGTCCGATTCGGTTGCGCCGCGCATTCGGTTCGACGTTATCGGCGAAAGAGACGTTGCCCGTTACCGCGAAATCTTCGAACTGCAGGACGACGGCAAATGGCGCGCGGCGGACAAACTGATCGCCGACCTCGATGACGACATGCTGATGGGGCACGTTCTTTATCAGCGTTACATGCACCCGACGGCCTATCGCTCCAAATACAAAGAGCTGAAGGACTGGATGGCGCTTTACGCGGATCATCCGGGCGCGCGCAGGATCTATCGGCTGGCCCTGAAGCGGAAGCCGGGCAACTGGAAAGCGCCTGCGCGTCCGCAGAAGGGGTATTTGACCGGCAGCGGCGCATCCCAGGTGAATGGCGCGGTCGAGCCGCAGCAGCACCTGTTCCGCAACGGTCCGAAAGTCTCCCGTCAGGGGCGTGCGGTGATCCGCGAGATCCGCCGCTTCGTTCGCAACGGTTATCCGACGGGCGGTCTGAAATATCTGAATTCGAAAGCGGGCAAGGGGCTCGGCAAAACGGATCGGGCGCATGCGCTGGCCGAAATTGCGCACGGCTATTTCGTCTTTAATGTGGATGAGAAGGCGATCCGCTACGCGAACGAGAGTCTGGAGCTTTCTGGCGACAAGATTCCGACGGCGCACTGGACGGCGGGCCTCGCGCTGTGGCGCCAGGGGAACTATGACGCCGCTTCAAGCCACTTCGAGTCCCTCGGACGCGCGCCGGACGTTTCCCGCTGGGTGAAAGCCGCCGGTGCCTATTGGGCCTCCCGGGCGCATCTCGCCGAACGCCGTCCGCGTCAGGCGACGCTCTGGCTCGCCCAGGCGGCGACCCATTCGGCCACTTTCTACGGCCTTCTCGCGCGCCGGGCGCTTGGCATCGACATGCCGCTCGACTGGACGCTGCCGGAACTGGACGCGGATACCAAGGACGTGCTCCTGAGCGCTCCGGGCGGCCGCCGTACCTTCGCGCTGCTGCAGGCCGGCCAGATGGACCTCGCGGAGAAGGAACTCCGCCGGCTCTATCCCAACCTTCCGGACTATATGCACGGCGCGATCATGACCATCGCGGCCGGCAACGGCATGCCGGGGCTTGCCATGCGGATCGCCGGCATTCTGCGGGCACGCGGCGACCGGCCCTATTACGCGGCCTTCTATCCGCTGCCGGACTGGCAGCTCGACTCCATCGCCGGGATCGACAAGGCCCTGATCTATGCGATTGCCCGCCAGGAATCGAAATTCAACGCCAATGCGCGCAGCGGACGGGGTGCCATCGGGGTGATGCAGATCATGCCGCGGACCGCCGCCTGGGTCGCGAACGACCGCAGCTTCCGCAGCCGCGACGGCCGCAAGGCGCTGATGGACCCGAACCTGAATCTCCGCCTCGGACAGGAATATGTCGGCCACCTGCTGAAGCAGGACAGCGTCAACGAGGGCCTGTTTCAGCTGCTCGCGGCCTACAATGCCGGACCGGGCACCTTGCGCAAATGGACCCGGAACGTCGATTTCAAGGAAGATCCGCTGCTCTTCATCGAGTCCATTCCGCGGCACGAAACGCGCGAGTTCATCGAGCGGGTTCTGACCAATCTCTGGATGTACCGTCTGCGCCTCGGCCAGCCGGCACCGTCGCTGGATCACATTGCCGCCGGGTCCTGGCCGCGCTATGAGTCGATCGACCTTTCAGAGAAGCCAGGCGACCCGAAGCATGCCCGGAATTGACGAGACCCGTCCTTTCGTTCCCGTCCATATCGCCGTCCTGACCGTCTCCGACACCCGCAGTCTGGAGACCGACCGTTCCGGCGACACGCTGGTCGAGCGCCTGACCGGCGCCGGCCACATCCTCGCCGACCGGAAGATCGTGACCGACGATATTCCGGCGATCTCTGATCAGCTGAAGAGCTGGATCGCGGATGACGGGATCGACGCGGTGATTTCAACCGGCGGAACCGGGCTCACCGGCCGGGATGTGACGCCGGAGGCCTTCAGGTCCGTCTTCGAAAAGGAGATCGAGGGCTTCGGGGAACTGTTCCGCTGGATCAGCTTCCAGAAGATCGGCACCTCGACGATCCAGTCCCGCGCCATCGCCGGCGTTGCGCGGGGAACCTATCTCTTCGCTCTTCCGGGCTCGACGGGTGCCTGCAAGGACGCCTGGGACGAGATTCTGAAGAACCAGCTCGATATCCGCTTCCGGCCCTGCAATTTCGTCGAGATCATGCCCCGCCTGCGCGAGCACGAACTCTACGGCCGCTCCGACTGAGCCGCCGCCGAGAGGTCGGCGCCGGTATCCACGTCCCGCAAGGTCCCGATCAAACCGATGCGCCGCCCGGCGGGAAATCCCCGCAGCGTGTCGGCGAGCGCATGTTCGGTCGACCAGCGGACCTCCCCGAAAGGGTTGCCCGCATAACGCGGCGAAAAGCCGACGAGCCAGTAGCCGCCATCCGCGGACGGACCGAAAACCGCGTCGCTTCGCCCGAGTTCCTTGAAGGCCGCCGAAATATGGCGCGGCTCTATGCCGGGAATATCGCTGCCGATCAGCACCGTCGGCCGGTCCTTGAAGGCATGCAGGGCGGCTCCCATGCGGCGCCCGAGATCGCCCCGGACCTGCTGGCGGAAGCCCCAGGGATTCGGCCAGGGCCAGCGCGCGGCATGGTGCGGCGTTCCGAAGACCCAGCAGTCCCAGAGCGCGTGCTTCCCGAGGCGCCGCAGCGTTTGGGCGAGATTGTGCCGGTACCAGCGGGTTGCGGGTCCGAGGCCTATATCGCGGGCGAGGCGGCTTTTCACCAGCCCGGCGCGCGGCGTTTTCGCAAACAGGATCAGGGTTCGGCGGGACATGGCTCAGCTGTAGATACGGGCGATCAGGCGCGGCGGAACGCGGCAGAAGAAGAGGGTGAGGCAGAAAAGGTTGCGCAGCGCCCGGCGCAGATAGCCGGATCGGACATAGCGCTCGGCCGAGGTGATCGCCTTCACGTCGAAAATGGCAAGGCGGCCTATGCCAATGCGGCGGATCATGTCGACATCCTCCATCAGCGGAATCTCCTTGAAGCCGCCGAGCCGGCGGTAAAAGCGCCGGTGGATCAGCAGGCCCTGATCACCATAAGGCAGGCCGAGCCAGCGGTTACGCCAGCGCACCATGGCCTCGAGGCGCCGTGCCGCCCGGCTGTCGTCGTCGAGTGCGAAGCTGAAGACCGCGGCTCGCTCCCGGTTGCGGTCGTTGCTGGCAAAGACCATGACAGTCGCCGCCCAGCCCCGGTCGAGCGCAGTGTCGCCATGCAGGAACAGCAGCCAGTCTCCCTTGGCCGCTCGGGCGCCGGCGGCGAGTTGCTGTCCGCGCCCTGGCGGCGCCTCGACGACCCGGGCGCCGCCTTCGAGGGCGATCTCCCTCGTTCGGTCTGTGGAGCCGCCATCGACGACAACGACCTCCGGCGTAAATCCGGAGCGAGCGGAGGTGGCAAGTGCGTCGAGCGTGCGCTGCAGACCGCGTGCCGCATTCAGACAGGGGATCACAACGCTCAGATTGAGATCCGGCGCGGGCGCGCCGAGCCGGCGGCCGTGTTCGTCGAGCGGCCCGAAGGCACCAGGAGGCGGTACGCGCCAGAGATCCTCTTCTTTCGATGCGCCGGACTTAACCAAGACTCGACCTTATTTTTCCGCAACTTCGCCCGCTGTGCTAACAGAGGGTCCGAGGGACGCTCCGCCGGTGACCGGCAGACCAGAATAGACCATTTAAGAGTTCTTGCGGCCATGACGACCGATCTCGATCTGCGCAATCTCCACGCAGAGCTGATGAAGCTCAATATCTTCCATGGGCTCGCTCTCGAAGATCTGATCAAGCTGCCGGCACGCGGCCTGACCCACGACCATGTCCTGCTCGGCGACCGGGCCTGGAAAGGCCGGCGCCTGCTTGCCCGGGTGCCGCGTCTGGCGCGGCGCGACATGACGCCGGAAGAAGCGCTTTTTCTTCAGGCGGAGAGTTTCCGCCGTGCGGCGCCCAGTCGGCACACGCCGGAGCTTCACTGGTTGCTCGACCCGTGTCCGCGGCTGCCGAACGGGGCGCTTGTCGTGGATGCGGTGGAGGGCAAGCCGGCGCAGCTTCCCCGTGACCTGCGCGAGATCGCAGAGACGCTCGCGAGCGTGCACCGGCTTCCGGTGCCGGAAAAGACGGCCCCGCTGCCCCGCGTGGTCCGACCGATCGAGGCATTGGTGGGATTGATCGAGGCGCAGGCCGAGTTTGTGCCCGCCCTTGTCGCGGGACGGGATGCCCGCGCGATCCTGGAAGAAGAGTGCAAATGGGCCCGGTCCTTTGCTGCCGAGCATGGCGAGACGCCGCTGCCGCCCACCTTGGTGCTGACCGACACCCATCCGGGCAATTACGTGCTGCAGAAGGATGGGCGGGCGATCTTCGTCGATATGGAGAAGACCCAGTATGGCAGCCCGGCGATCGATCTCGCCCATGCCTCGCTTCATACCTCGGTGACCTGGGATCCGGATGTGAGCGGAGAGGTTAGCCGCGACGATGTCGTGGAATTCTACGAAACCTACATGACGGCGGTACCGCCTTCGCTCGCGCGATCCCTTGAGCCCTGGCTGCTGCCGTTCCGGCGGCTGACCTGGCTCAGGACCACGACCTGGGGCTGCAAATGGTACGCGGAAAACGAGGCCCAGGTCTCGCGCAGCGGAGACGGACAGCGGGAACGGATGCTGAAAGGTGTGCTGGAGCGCTTGCGCGCGATGGTCCGGCGCGAGACCATGGAGCGGGTGCGCGGCGAGTGGCTGGGCCCCGACCGGCTGGAGCTGGAGTGAGCCCGGGCGGCATCAGGCAAATCCGGAGGCACGGATGAGCGCCAAGATAGTCAATCTGCGGCAGCACCGAAAACGCAAGGCCCGCGCGGACGAGGCGCGCAAGGCCGAGGAAAACCGCTCGAAATTCGGCCGGAGTCGAGCCGAGCGGGCGGAAGACGAGGCTGCCGCCACACGGCGCGAAAAGCAGGCGGAGCGCCTTGAGGAGCACCGCATCGGCGAAGAGGATCCCGACGGGGAAGCCTGATTGTTCTTGTTTTGTTCCATTCCTTGCTCTACCATCCGGACATGGTCGAGACAGAGCGACATATGCCGGATGCGGCGGATCCAGAGATCCTTTTCCGCACCCCCCTGAAGGGCCGGGGCGCCGTCACCAATCAGACCGGCCGGTTCGAACGGGAGCGGCGGGAAAGGGTGATTGGCGCCTGGCCGGGCGACAATCCGTTTCAGGGCAGCGCGGGAGACTGGGACAAGGAGGCGCGGCCGAAGACGGAGGTCTCGGTGGATGCCTCGCGCACCGTCATCGCCCGCAACCAGTCGCCCGACGTGCCCTTCGACCGCTCGATCAATCCCTATCGCGGCTGCGAGCATGGCTGCATCTACTGTTTCGCCCGCCCGACCCATGCCTATCTCGGTTACTCACCGGGTCTCGATTTCGAGACCAGGCTGCTCGCGAAGCCCGATGCCGCGGGTCTCTTGGATGCAGCGCTCCGAAAGCCCGGTTACCGCCCGGAAGTGATGGCGCTGGGCACCAACACGGATCCCTATCAGCCGATCGAGAAGGAGCGTGGGATCACCCGCGAGATCTTGCAGGTGCTCTCGGAGTTCGGCCATCCCCTCTCCATCGTCACCAAATCCGCCCTGGTGACCCGCGATATCGACATCCTGGCGCCGATGGCGGCACGGGGCCTCGCCTCTGTCGCGATCAGCATCACGACGCTCGACCGGGATCTCGCCCGGATCATGGAGCCGCGGGCGGCAACTCCCTCGCGCCGCCTCGATGCGGTGCATGCGCTGAGATCGGAAGGCGTTCCGGTGCACATGCTCGCCGCTCCGATCATCCCGGCGATCAATGATGGGGAGATCGAGGCGCTGGTCGAGGCGTCGGCGGAAGCGGGGGCGCGCGGGATGGGGCATATCCTTCTGAGGCTGCCTTTGGAAATCAAGGAGCTGTTCCTGGAATGGCTGGAGGAGCACTTCCCCGACCGGGCGGAGCGGGTCTATTCGCTGATCCGGCAGACGCGGGACGGAGCTCTCTACCGCGCCGAATGGGGCGAGCGCATGCGCGGGACAGGACCTTATGCAGCATTGATCCACCGCCGTTTCGAAGTGGCGAAGAAGCGTCTCGGCCTCGCCTCGAAATTTCCGCCGCTCCGGACCGATCGGTTCCGGGTACCGCCGCGCAAGGGCGATCAGTTAAGCCTGCTTTGAGAATCTTCAGGCGAGGAAGAGCGAGGAAAGCAGGAGCAGGGCGAGGGCGATATTCGCGATCCGGAGCCGCGTGCCCTGCAGCCAGCGGGAAAGACCCGCGCCGATCCCGGCCCAGGTGAAGCCGGAGATGATCACCGCGGCAAAGAACAGGATGCACATGACGGGCAGGCGCGCCGCGATCGCCGAAGATCCGTCCGCGAGGGCGCCGCCGAAGGTGGTGATGGCGCCGGCGGCGATCAGCCAGGCTTTCGGATTGACCCACTGGAACGCGGCCGCCTCGTGAAACCGCATCGGCCGCGCAGGCCGGCCGAGATTATCGGCGGAGCCGCCTGCGATCTTCCAGGCGAGATAGACGAGGAATGCCATGGAGGCATAGTGCAATGCTTCCAGAAGACCCGGCACCGCTTCCAGCAGGGACCAGAGGCCGAGCGCCACGGCTGAGATCATGACAGGGAAACCGATCGCCACACCGAGAATGTGCGGCACCGATCGCGCGATGCCGAAATTCACCCCGGACGTGGCGAAGAGCGTGTTGTTCGGACCGGGCGTGATGCTCAGTGTCAGCGCAAAGATGGCAAAGCCGGCAATCCAGTCTTCCAGCATGTCGATATCCCGGTAACAGCCTCGGCGATTATCTCGGCGCGGCGGCGTACCGGAGCAAGCCGAATCATGTCACCAATACAATATTTCGGGGGTAGCAATGGACTGGCACCTATCTGTAGCGCTCGGGCGGACCCTGATGTAAGTCTGGGTCGGAAATGGCGGCGGACCCGGGCTGTCCGGGTCGTGGTCCGCCCGGTAAACCTCATGAAACAAAAGGGTAAACCGGGTAGCTTCGAAAACCGCACTTTGTATCTCAGGAATGAGTTTTTGCCGGACCTGACACTCGAATTTGCCGCCGGGGCGGCGGCCGGAAGGAAGATTGCGGGGATCGACGAAGTCGGACGGGGGCCGCTCGCCGGACCGGTGGTCGCGGTCGCCGCCTGCATTCCGCCGGCGCTCTTCTCCGATTCCCTGATCGCAGAAGTGAACGACTCGAAAAAGCTCTCTCCGGCGAAGCGGGAGCTCATCGCCGCGCAGCTTCGCGAGGCGATCCCGCACGGCATCGGCCTTGTCGAGGTCGCGGAGATCGACCGCATCAACATCCTGCAGGCAACCTTCGCCGCGATGGAGCGCGCGGTCGAGATCCTGGCGGACAGGCTCGGCGCCATGCCGGATCATTGCCTGGTCGACGGCAATCGTCTGCCGAAGCTTCCGGTGCCGGCCGAGCCGGTGATCAAGGGAGACCAACGCTCGGCCAGCATCGCGGCGGCCTCGATCATCGCCAAGGTGCACCGGGACGGGATCATGGCGGCGCTTGCGGAACGGCACCCGGGTTATGGCTGGGAGCGCAATGCGGGCTATGGGACGGCGGAGCATCTGGCCGCGCTCGCAAAGCTCGGGGTGACGCCGCATCACCGCCGTTCCTTTCGGCCGGTCCGCGAAGCCGTTTCGATCGTTCCGGTTCCCTAGAGACGTGCGGATGGTCCACAGCTCACACAAGATCTTGTGTTTATCTCGTAAGTATTTGACTCTATTTAGTAAAAAGACATCGCTGTCTTGACGCGATTCCGCGAATACCGGAGACTCCGCCGATCTTTCCTTGGCACGGACGGAAAAATGACGGCGCAAATCAGGCTGCCGCTGGACCAGATTCTGGTCGGCGACTGCATCGAACAAATCAACAAACTGCCGGAGAATTCGGTGGATCTGGTCTTCGCGGATCCGCCCTACAATCTCCAGCTCCAGGGCGAACTCGTCCGTCCGAACAATTCCGTGGTCGACGCTGTGGACGATCATTGGGACCAGTTCGAGACGTTCCAGGCCTATGACCGCTTCACCCATGACTGGCTCCGGGCCGTGCGCCGCGTGCTGAAGGACGATGGCGGGCTCTGGGTGATCGGCAGCTATCACAATATCTTTCGTGTCGGCGCCGCTTTGCAGGATCTCGGCTTCTGGATCCTGAACGATGTCATCTGGCGCAAGACCAATCCGATGCCGAATTTCCGCGGCAAGCGCTTCACCAACGCGCACGAGACGCTGATCTGGTGTTCCAAGAGCGAGAAGAGCAAGCGCTACACCTTCAATTACGATGCGATGAAGGCGTTCAACGACGATCAGCAGATGCGCAGCGACTGGCTGCTGCCGCTCTGCACCGGTTCCGAGCGCCTGAAGGTCGATGGGCGCAAGGCGCATCCGACACAGAAGCCGGAAAGCCTGCTGGCCCGCGTGCTGCTCTCGACCTCGCAACCCGGCGACGTGGTGCTCGATCCGTTCTTCGGCTCCGGCACCACCGGTGCCGTGGCGAAAAAGCTCGGCCGCCGTTTCATCGGGATCGAGCGGGAGCAGGATTATGCTGAGATCGCGATGGACCGGATTGCCCGGGTCAAGCGGATCGAGGACGAGAGCCTGCTGAAGATCGAGAGCAAGCGGACCGAGCCGAGGGTGCCGTTCGGCAATATCGTCGAGCGCGGCATGCTGCGTCCGGGCGAGGTGCTGTTCGATCAGCGCAAGCGCTGGTTCGCCAAGGTACGGCCGGACGGCTCGCTCGTTTCCGATGCCGCCAAAGGCTCGATCCACTCCGTCGGTGCGGCGGTTCAGGGGGCGCCGGCCTGCAACGGATGGACCTTCTGGCATGTCGACCGCGGCGGCAACACGGTGCCGATCGACGTCTTCAGGCAGCAGGTCCGTGCGGAGATGCGGGCCTGACGAAGGCGAGCAGCGCGAGGCCGGCGATCCAGAACAGCAGGATCGTCGCCATGCCCCAGCGCTGGCTGTCGAACGCGACCGTGGCCCAGCCGAGCAGGGCGGGGCCCAGGAAACTCGTTGCTTTACCAGAGAGCGCGTAGAGGCCGAACATCTGTGCTCGCGCCGCTTCCGGCGCCATCTGCGTCAGCAGCGTGCGGCTCGCCGCCTGTGAGGGGCCGACGAAGATCCCGAGCGCCAGCGCAAAGATCCAGAACCAGGCCACCTCCTCCACCACGAGCACCGCGATCCCGAAACCGATCAGTCCGACGAGCGAGATCGCGATGGTCGGTTTCGGGCCGATCCAATCGTCGATCCAGGCGAAAAGGAAGGCGCCGATCCCGGCGGTCACATTGAGGGCGATACCGAACTGGATGATTTCGGCGAAGCTCATCCCGAAAGTGCCGGCCGCGTAAAGTCCGCCGAACTGGAAGAGCGTGGCGAGCCCGTCCGCGTAAAGCATGCGGGCGATCAGGAAGATCCAGATGTCCCGATGATGGCGCAGCGAGCAGAGCGTTCGCCAGAGAGTCCCCAGGCCCTCGCGGGCGGCTTGCAGCAGCGGTGCCGGCGTATGTTCGTCGTCCGGCACCCAGAGCAGCAGCGGCAGCGAGAAGATCACGAACCAGCCTGCCGCGAGCAGGGCGGTTGCGCGCACATGCTCCGCCTCCGCCTTGTCGAGCCCGAACGGCGGTGTCTCCGCCTGCACGAAACCGAGGAGCGCGATCAGCAAACAGACGATGGCGCCGAGATAGCCGAGCGCCCAGCCCCAGCCGCCGATACGGCCGAGCTTCCCTGGCGGCGCAATCCCGCCGAGCATTGCGTTGTAGAAGATGTTCGCGAACTCGGTGCCGATCAGCACCAGGCCGACCGCGACGAGGGCCAGCAGTGTGTCGCCGGGATCGGGATGGACGTACCAGAGCGCGCCCGCTGCGAGGATCGCCAGCAGCGAGAACCCGGCGATCCAGGGCTTCTTGGGGCCGGAACGGTCGGCGATCGCGCCCAGTACCGGCGCCAGGATCGCGACCGCGAGGCCGGCGATGGTCAGCGCCCGGCTCCAGAGCACGGTGCCCTCGACCTCGTCCCCGACCACACCGCGCGCGAAATAGGCCGAAAAGACGAAGGTGATGATCACCGTCGGCAGCGGCGAATTCGCCCAGTCGAAAAGGCACCAGGACATGGCCGCCCGCCGGCCGCCCGGCTGTCCTGCCTCCGGGGCACTCACCTCCGGTCCCGCCCCTCTAGTGAGCGAGCAGGGAGCGGAACTGGCCGTTGGCGACGGCCAGCATGGAAAGATCGACGCCGTCGGCCGCCCGCAGATCGGCGAGCAGGCGACTCATCCGCTCCGAGGCTTCTTTCCGCGAGTCCGTCCATTTGCCGATCAGCTTGGCGGCGGAAGCCTTCTTGGACTTGCCGCTTGCGCATTCCGCCAGCACGTTCTGGGCGAGTTGGAACTGGTGGTTATAGAGATCGTCGACCACGGCCGAGACCGCCATTTTCTGCCAGTGCGACTCGGCGACCACCTGGTCGGCCCGCTCCCGCAGCCAGTCGATGGAGAACTGGTTGCCGAGGGCGAAATAGACTTCCGCGACGCGCGGCACGGTCTCTCCGGTCTGCCGCGAGAGGCGGACGATGTCGCAGCCCGAGACCAGGATGTCGGCGCCGGCGACCCCGCGCGCGAGTTCCTTCGGCACTCCTGCGGCTTCATGTTTCGCGGCTTTCTTCGCGACGGCCTTGCGATGCGTGTCGGTCAGAACCTTGTCCAGACCCTGGGTCAGCTCCGCGATGCCCTCGATATAGGTACCGGTCAGGCTTTGCAGGTCGAGCGGACGGCGCTCGTTGCGCAGGAACCAGACGGCGGCCCTCTCCACCAGATGCTTGATGTCGAGCAGCATTTCCGTCTGCACCTCGGCGGAGACCTTGTTGTCGAGCGCCTCGACGGCGGACCAGAGCTGGCGGATCGCAAAGACGTCACGGGCCACGATATAGGCGCGGGCAATATCCGGCGAGCCGTCGCCGGTCTGCTCGCGTACCGCATTTACGAAGGTCGCGCCCACGCGGTTGATCATGCTGTTGGAGACGTAGGTTGCGATGATCTCGCGTTTCAGTCTGTGTTCCCGGATCACTTCCGACAGGCCTTTGTGCAGGCGCGCCGGGAAGTAGCGCACCAGATCTTCGGCCAGCATCGGATCGTCCGGCAGTTCCGATGGCAGAATCTCGTCGTATAGTTCCATCTTGGCATAGGCCAGAAGGACGGCGAGTTCCGGCCGGGTGAGGCCGCTTCCGGCCGCCATGCGCTCCGCCAGCGTTTCGTCGTCCGGCAGGAACTCGACATCCCGGTTTAGCTTCAGGTGGCTGCGTTCCAGCTCGCGGATCAGCCGGGTCTCGGCATCGAGCAGGGCAGTACCCTCGACCTGCGCCATGGTGAGTGCCTGGCTCTGGTCGTAATTGTCCTTCAGCACGAGATCGGCGACCTCGTCGGTCATCTCCTCCAGCAACTTGTCGCGTTGCTTGCGGGTCATGTCGCCTTCCGTGACCACTCCGCCAAGCAAGATCTTTATGTTCACCTCGTGGTCCGAGCAGTCCACGCCGGCGGAATTGTCGATCGCGTCGGTGTTGATCCGGCCGCCCTTCAGGGCAAACTCGATGCGGGCGCGTTGAGTGACGCCGAGATTGGCGCCCTCGCCGACGACCTTGGCTCCGACCTCGCTCGCATTGATGCGCAGCGCGTCGTTCGCGCGATCCCCGGCATCGAGATTGTTCTCGCCGCTCTCCTTGATGTAGGTGCCGATACCGCCGAACCAGAGCAGGTCGACCTTGGCCATGAGCATGGCGCGGATCAGGTCGTTCGGCGTGATCTTGTCGCCCTTGATGCCCAGAACTGATTTCATTTCGGCCGTGACGTCGATCGACTTGGCCGAGCGCGGATAGATGCCGCCGCCTTTGGAGATCAGCTTCTCGTCATAGTCGGTCCAGGCGCTGCGCGGCAGATCGAACAGCCTCTTTCGTTCGGCCCAGCTTTTCGCCGCATCGGGCGTCGGATCGAAGAATATGTGCATATGGTTGAACGCGCCGACCAGTTTGATGTGCTTCGAAAGCAGCATGCCGTTTCCGAACACGTCCCCGCTCATATCGCCTACACCGACCACCGAGAAATCGGTGGTCTGGATGTCCACGCCGATTTCCCGGAAATGCCTTTTCACGGATTCCCAGGCCCCCTTGGCGGTGATGCCCATCTTCTTGTGGTCGTAGCCGGCCGACCCACCCGAGGCGAAGGCGTCGTCGAGCCAGAAGCCGTAATCCTGGGAGACGCCGTTGGCGATGTCGGAGAAGGTCGCGGTGCCTTTGTCCGCGGCGACGACGAGATAGGGATCGTCCTCGTCGTGGCGCACGACTAGCTCGGGGGGAATGATATCCGCGCCGGAGATGTTGTCGGTGATGTCCAGCATCCCGCGCATCATCGTCTTGTAGCACTCGATCGCCTCGGCCTGCATTTCCTCGCGGGTGCCGTCGACGGGCGGGCGCTTGACCACGAAACCGCCTTTCGAGCCGACCGGCACGATAACGGCGTTCTTCACCTGCTGCGCCTTCATCAGACCGAGGATCTCGGTTCGGAAATCCTCGCGCCGGTCGGACCAGCGGATGCCACCACGGGCGACCCGGCCGCCGCGCAGATGGACCGCCTCGGCACGCGGCGAATAGACCCAGATCTCCACCAGCGGGCGCGGCAGCGGCAGATCGTCGATCGACTGGCTGTCGAGCTTGAAGGAGATGTACGGCTTTGGCGAACCGCTCTCGTCCGGCTGGTAATAGTTGGTGCGCATCGTGGACTGGATCAGGTTGAGATAGCGGCGAATGATCCGGTCCTGGTCGAGGTTGGCGACATTGTCGAGCGCAGCCTCGATCTCCGCGGTAATCCGCTCGCTTTCCGCGATCCGTTGCGAGTCTTCCACCGACGGGTCGAACCGCGCGTCGAAAAGCTGAGCTAGAAGCTGCGCGATCGCCGCATTCTCCGCCAGGGTTTCCTCCATGTAATCCTGTGAGAAGGTGAAGGCCGCCTGGCGGAGATACTTCGCATAGGCCCGCAGCATGGCGACTTCGCGCCAGGTCAGACCCGCCTGCAGCACGAGGATGTTGAACCCGTCATCCTCCATCTTGCCGGTCCAGACGGCTTCGAAAGCGTCGTGGAAGGGCCTGCGGATCTTCGCGACGTCCACCGCGCCGCTGCTCTTCATCTGCATCTCGAAATCGTGGATCCAGACGGCGTTGCCGAGAAACTTGGAGGAAACCTCGTAGGGCCGCTCGCTCAAGACCCGCACGCCCATATTCTCGATCATGGGCATGACGTCGGAGAGCGGAACCGGTGTGTCGCGGTGAAAGAATTTCAGGTGCAGCCTCCGGTCCTCGGAGCCGACGGGCCGGAAGAGGTTGATCGCCAGCCGTCCGTCGGAAAGCGTTTCCTCGATCCGGTCGATATCGAAGATCGCGCCTTGCGCCGAATAGTCCTCGCGGTAGGAGGACGGGAAGGCGTTGCGGTAACGGCGCAACAGCGCGTTCCCCCGCTCCTCTCCGCGGGCCTCTACAAGTGCCTGGTGCAGTTTGTCGGACCAGGAACGCGCGGCGTCGGCGAGCCGGTGTTCGAGCTCTTCCAGATCGACTTCGGGTACCGCACCTCGTTCCGTTTTGACAATGAAATGCAGCCGCGCCAGAACGGATTCCGAGACCTGCGTGTAGAAAGCCGTGATGCTGCCGTTGAACGCCTTGCCGAGAATGTCGGCGAAGCGTTCGCGGATGGGTGTGTTGTAATGGTCGCGCGGGACGAAAAGGATCGCCGAAATGAAGCGCTCGAACGGATCCGCCCGTATGAACAGGGCTGTCTTCTGGCGCTCCTGGAGATGGAGAATCCCGATCGAGGTGGTCAGCAGTTCGTCTTCGGTCGCCTGGAACAGCTCGTCGCGGGGATAGGTTTCCAGGATATTGAGCAGCGCTTTTCCGTTATGGCTGTCGGGGGCGAAGCCGGCGCGCGCGACAATGTGGCTGATCTTCTGCCGAAGCAGCGGAATGTCGGACGGACTCTGGTTATAGGCGACCGACGTGAACAGACCGATAAAACGGTGTTCCCCGGTCACCTTGCCATGATTGTCGATCTTTTTGACGATGATCGCGTCCATATGGACGGGACGATGGACCCGCGCCTTGTGATTGGCCTTCATGATCAGCAGCAGGTCTGGGCTTGTCAGGAACACGCGGACATCCTCGGGCAGCTCGCCGAGGTTGCGCAGCCCGTCGAACACACCGACTTCCGGAGACCGCAGGATGCCGAGACCGGAGCCGTCGACCACTTGCATCTTCGCGGTTTTTCCGCTGCCGACATAGTCGAGCTCGCGATATCCGAGGAAGGTGAAATGGTTGTCCTCGATCCACCGCAGGAAATCGACGACCTCGCTCACCTCTTCCCGATTATGAGGGGTTTCCCGTACGCCGATCTCGGTCACGACGTCGAGCACCTTTTCCCGCATCGTACGCCAGTCCTCGACGGACGACCGGACGTCCTGAAGCAGCGAATGCAGATCCTGCTCGATCCGCTCAAGCACCGTGGCGGAGGATTGCTCCGAGATGCGAAACTGCATGTAGGATTCCCGGAGCTCCCCGTTGCCCGGTGCTGCGCTATCAAGCACGCGTTCCAGCTCGCCTTTAGAGGAGCGTTCGACCGCGAAGATCGGGTGGATGACGAGGTGGACAGTCAGATCCTGCGAGTTCAGGGCCGTGGTTACAGAGTCCACGAGAAACGGCATGTCGTCGTTGACGATCTCGATCACCGTGTGCGGCGACTGCCAGCCGGTCGAATCGAAGCGGGGATTGTAGGCCCGGATCTTCGCTTTCCCGGGTTCGCGAAGTTTGCCGAATTCCCAGACCGAAAGCACGGCGCCGAGCAGGTCTTCAGGTTCTTCCGAGAGGATGTCCTGTGGCGCGACGTTCGCGTAGAACTGCCGGACGAAACTTTCGGCTTCCGCCTGTTTGTCTTTAGCGATCCGTTCCTGCAGATCTGCGATCAGCCTGTCGATCAGCTCTTGCTTCAGGGTGTGCAACTTATCGCGCATGCGATTTCCTCCCGCGACCATAAGGCAGTCCCCATTGCATCCGAGGCTACTCTATTTGGAGTCGCCTAAGAAGGGGCAAATTATTGAATTTCAGGGACATACCGGTATCCGTGCCCCTGACGAAAGCGGCCGGACACCGTATCCATCGGCGTCGTCCCCGGGCGTGCGGTTCCACGCCTGTTGGTAGTCTACGCATCCAGTCTTAAGGGATTGGTAACGCGCCTTTGTGCACAGTGCCTGGAAATCTTGGATTTATTTCAAACCCGGCACCGGCGCGTTGCGCCGTTGAACGAGACGGAATGAAGGTTCGGATATTAGCTCTGGCGCCGGCCGCGATGATTGTCGCAGCCGCAGTGGGAATTGGGGTCTTTCTTTCGGCGGAGGCTCGCAGGACGCATCTTGCGGAAATCCGTATCGAACTGACGCAGGATCTCACCCTTCTGCGGACCCGGCTGGAAGGCCTGATCACCGCGAACGTTCGCTTGGTGGGCGGGATGGCGGCTGCCGTTTCGGCGGATCCGGATCTGACGGAAGAGCGCTTCGCCCGGATGGGCGAACGGATATTCACGAAGCGCCTGCAACTCCGCAATATCGGCGCTGCGCCGGATCTGGTGCTGCGTTACGTCTATCCGCTGGAAGGCAACGAAGGCGCGATCGGGCTCGACTATCGCAAAAATGAAGTGCAACGCGCGGCGGCGTTAAAAGCGCGCGATGCGCGCGACCTTGTCCTGGCAGGCCCGCTTAAACTTGTGCAGGGGGGCCTTGCCGTCATCGGCCGCTATCCGGTTTTCGTTAAAGAGCCGGACGGAAAGGAATCGTTCTGGGGCCTGGTTTCCGCCGTGATCGACATGGAGGAACTTTACGCCGCGGCGAAAATCGACCGCGACCCCGGCAAGATGGCGTTCGATCTCGCGATCCGGGGCCGTGACGGTCTCGGCATGGATGGCGCGGTGTTTTTCGGAGACGAGACTCTCTTCGAAGGAGAGTCTGTTCTGCAGCTCGTCAATCTGCCGGTCGGGGAGTGGGTTCTGGCGGCACGGCCGAAGGGCGGATGGATCGTGCCGTCTTCTGTCTATTGGCAGATCCTGCTGCCGGTCATGCTCATCGGTCTTTCCATTGCAGTGCCGGTCGCGGGCCTGGGGATATATCACGAGCGTAGACGCCGCGACTTGCAGTTTCTCGCGGCTCAGGAAGCGGTCCTGGTCGAAGCGAAAGAAAAGGCGACCGAAGCCGAGCGGCAGTTGCGCATCGCGCTGGAGGCAATGAACGGAGCGTTCGTGCTGTATGACCGGGACATGCGGTTCGTCCTCTGCAATGAGAGCTTTCTGGAACTCTATCCAAGTACCCGCCGGACCATGGTTCCGGGCCGGAAGCTTGAGGATATTCTGCGCGTTGCGGCCTATGAAGGCGATGTCAAGGAAGCGGCGGGCCGCGAGGAGGAGTGGGTCGCGATGCGGCTGCGGCAGTTCCACGAGCCCGGACCGGCGACCGAGCAGGAGTTGCCCGACGGACGCTGGGTCCGCATCCAGGATTCGAAGACACCGGATGGGGGCTTTCTGTCCTTCCGCGTCGATGTCACGGAATTGAAGCAGCGCCAGGAGGAAGCCGAGGCGGCCAGCCGGACAAAGTCCGCCTTCCTTGCCAATATGAGCCACGAGATCCGGACTCCGCTGAACGGCATCGTCGGGCTGGGGCGCCTTTTGCAACGGACGCAACTGGATACGGCGCAGAAAGACTTCGCCGACAAGATCGTTTCCTCGTCGCAGATCCTGCTCGGCATCATTAACGACATTCTGGACTTCTCGAAGATCGAGGCGGGTCAACTGGAGATCGACGCAACCGACTTCAACCTGAGGCAGGTGATCAATCAGGTGGGAAGCCTCGCCAGGGACAGGGCCGACGAGAAAGGCCTCGAGTTCGCAATCCATATCGATCCGGATACGCCGCTCGACCTCTATGGCGATCCGCTCAGGATCGCACAGATCCTGACGAATTTTTGCAGCAACGCGGTCAAGTTCACCAAAGCCGGGTCGGTAAAACTGTTCGTGCAGCCGGCCAACCTGACGGAACGCAGTGTCGAACTGGATTTCCGGGTCGAGGATACGGGCATCGGCATGACGGCCGAGCAGCGCGACAAGATTTTCAAACCCTTCGCGCAGGCGGACGTTTCGACGACCCGGCAGTATGGCGGAACCGGTCTCGGCCTTTCGATCTGCCTCGATCTCGTCGAGCGCATGGGTGGCAGGATCTGGGTCGAAAGTGCCTTCGGCAAGGGAAGCACGTTCCACGCGAGCCTGCCGCTCACGATCTCCTCCGGACCGGCGCATATGTCGGATCTGGAAAACGCGCCGTTCCATGATTGGCGCGTTCTCGTCGTCGATGACAGTGAAACGGCGCGGCTGGTGCTTATGGGCATGGTGCGCTCTCTTGGCCTCGAGGTGCAGGAAGCCGAGTCGGGCGAAGCGGCCTTGGACCGGATCGACAAGGAGCATTTCGATCTCATTGTGCTGGATTGGCTGATGCCGAATCTCGACGGCATCGATACGGCCCGCCGTATCTGCGAAATGATTCCCGAGGAAGGGGCGCGGCCGAAGATCGTGCTGACTACGGGAGCAAGTGCGGATGGCCTGACGGACGAGGCGCTCAAGGCTGGCGCCAGCGGAGTTCTCACGAAACCGTTTGCCCAGGATCGTTTTCTGCGGCTGTTGAACGTGCTGGGCGCCGACGGCGCCCTGGAAGAGGATGCCGATCAGCCCTTGGCGGCCAGCCTTGCTGGAATGAAGGTTCTCGTTGCCGAGGACAATGCAATCAACCAGCAGGTCGTCGAGGCCCTGCTTCGCCGGGCGGGCGTCGAGGTCGAACTTGTCGGCAACGGGCGGCTTGCGGTGGACGCGGTCTCGAGGGCCGGACCGCTTGGATATGACGCCGTTCTGATGGATATCCAGATGCCGGAAATGGACGGGATCGCGGCAACCCGGGCGATCAGGGAAGATCTTGGATTCGGCGACCTACCGATCGTCGCGGCAACGGCGCACGCGATGATGTCCGAAATCGAACGATGTTTCGAAGCCGGAATGAACGAGCATATCGCAAAACCGATCGATGAAGACAAGCTCTACGACGTGCTTGCCGGCGTTCGTGCCGGTCATTTTGACCAGATGGTCTTCGAGCCGGAAGACAAGGCGGAATCAGGCAGGCCGGAAACAGACGCGGCGGCGCCGGACGGGAAATCGGAGGAATTCGCGCCGTTCGCGCGGATGAAGAATCTTCTCGGCGACGACGAACTGGCCGCGCGCCTCTTCAATGAGTTCTGCCGCCAGAATTCGCGCACAGCCGGAAGGCTCGGGGATCTGCTCGCCGCGAACGACGGGGCCGAGGCGGCACGCCTTGCGCATCAGGTCAAGGGAGTCGCAGGCAACCTGGGACTGACCGCGCTGAGTGCAGCCGCGGCTGAACTGGAAACGCTGCTGCGTGACGAGACACGGACCGGATCGATACTCGACCCGGCCCGTGTTCGTTTCGAGGAAGCGCTTGAAGCCGCGCTTGACGGGGTTCGGACCTGTCTTCTCTCAAAGAACCTGCTCGAAGAAGACTCCTTCGAGGCCTGATCGGTCAGGCGGACAGGAAGCCTGCAACCTCATCCTTGAGCGCCAGACGCTTTTTCTTAAGGTCTTCGGCATAGGCATCGGAGGTGGTTTCGACTTCCGCCTCGATCCGGTGAATCTCCCGGTTCACCTCATGATATTCGTCGGCGAGCTTGGCGAAATGAGCGTTGCTCTGTTTCAGCTCGTGGATCTTCTGGGCCGCATCCGGGAATTCTTCTGCGAGCTCGTGCGGAACGTGGGACATTTTTGCTCCTGAATTTGCCGTTGTCCTCATTGACTGAAGGGATAGGAGCACGCGGCCAAGAGCGTTTCTTTGATCCAGGTCAAGTTGCTGTGCGGAGCGCGACACTTTTCGGCCTGCTGGCCAATCCCGGACCGCCACTATACCCTGCCCGGGTCACCTAGTTCCCGGGCCGCACCGTCATGCAACTCATCGCCGCCTTTTCCGCATTGCCGGCCCCGGTCCGCGCGACCCTGCTGATGTGCTCGGCGATGGTGTTCTTCACCTCGATGGGGATCTTCATCCGGCTCGCCTCGGAACACCTGCATGTTCTCGAGGTCGTGTTCTTCCGCAACTTCCTGGCGGTCGTGCTGATGGCACCCTGGATCATGCGGCAGGGGCTGGGTGCGCTCAGAACCGAGCGTTACGGGCTTTACAGCTTGCGGGCGGCGATCAATCTGGTCGCCATGGCGGCGGGCTTCGCGGCCATCACCATGATCCCGCTCGCCGAGGCGACGGCGCTGGGTTTCACCGCGCCGCTTTTCGCTACCATCGGCGCGGTTCTGGTGCTGGGAGAGGTCATTCGCGTACGCCGCGTCGCGGCACTCGTGGCGGGTTTCGTCGGCATGCTCATCGTGCTCCGGCCGGGCATGGAGGCGATCTCCGCCGGGGCCCTGCTCGCGCTCGGCAACGCGCTCGGAATCTCGGTGACCGCACTGGTGGTGAAGAAACTGACGGCGACGGAACGGCCCGAGGCGATCGTGCTCTGGATGGTCCTGCTGCAGAGCCCGCTTTCGCTGGTTCCCGCGCTCTTCTTCTGGACCTGGCCGGACGCGATGACCTGGCTCTGGCTCTTTTGCCTCGCCGGTGCCGGCACGCTCGGCCACATGTGCTGGACCCGGGCCTGCGGGCTGGCGGAAATCACCCAGCTGCAGCCGCTCGAATTCGTCAAGCTGCCGCTGATCGCGGTGATGGGGTTTCTGTTGTTCGGAGAGGGGCCGACGCTCTGGGTCTGGCTCGGCGGCGCGGTCATCTTCTGTTCAACCGCCTATATCAGCCACCGCGAAGCGGTCATGGCACGGCGCAAGGCCCGCGAGGCTGCCGGGAGGTAAGTGTTTCGTAATGGAACTGTTTATCGGAGTAGGGCCATGACGGCGTGTTTTGCATAGTCGAAGCTAGATGGACGGACGACCGACCTTCGTCTCGAGATCGTTCGGATGGCCGGCCGAAAAACGTCCAACGGCTTCCATAAGGTCCAAGTAGAGGAATCTTTCCAACTGCTCAAAAGTGTGCAGTAATGCGCAGCGTGGCAGTGTGGAAAGAGCCGTGAGCACGACTGAAGGCAAAACCGTTCGTTTGCAGGTCCTGTTGGACGAGGATGAAGCGGCTCGGTTTCAGCGATATTGCGACGAGCGTGGGTTCAAGAAATCCACCTTGGCCGCTCGGCTGATACGTGAGCACCTCGACAGTGAGATTGGGCCAACCCAACGGTCTCTGTTTCGCGTTGGAGAGCAATGAAACATGACTGCTACTGGTCCTGACAATGCGTTGGTGCGGAAGCTGATTCGGGCGAATTCGGGCGGCCAGCTACGTGTCCTCGACCTCTTTTCCGGGTGTGGGGGCCTGTCCCTCGGTTTCGACGCCGCAGGTTTTAACATCGCAGGTGCCGTCGAGTTCGACCCCCACGCAGCTCAGTCACACGGTCTGAATTTTCATGGCGGGGACGCCAAGCACTCGAACCCATATGACATTACCGATACTGACCCAAAGAGGTTCGCTGACGACCTTGAGCTTGGGCCAGTGGATGAGGCTATTGATGTTCTGGTTGGTGGCCCTCCGTGTCAGGCATTTGCAAGAGTGGGAAGAGCTAAGCTTCGAGAAGTGGACGAGCACCCGGAAGCATTTCTTCATGATCCCAGGGCACAACTGTACAAGTCTTACCTGGACTATGTTGAAGCCTTTAAACCTCTGGCACTTCTCATGGAGAATGTTCCGGATGTCCTGAACCACGGCGGGCAGAACATCCCGGAAGAAATTTCCGATGTGCTTGAAGCCAAGGGATATGTCTGTCGGTACACGTTGCTCAATTCGGTCTTCTACGGCGTACCCCAGATGCGGGAACGGATGTTCCTCGTGGCATATCGAAGAGAGCTTGGCATCAATCAACCCAGTTTTCCTGAGCCGACCAATGCACACCGGCTTCCGCCAGGATATGACGGCTCACGTGCTGTCGCACTGAAACTTCTCAATGGTCTGTTTGCAGGTGCTCACGACTATCTGGAGCCCCCCGCATCATCGGGTGATCTTGCCCCGGCTGTGACAGCTCATGAAGCTATAGGGGACCTTCCGCCGATACTTGCGAGGGAGGCTTTGGCTGACGGTAGTCTAAAACGGGGTGCTCGGCGGTTTGATATCCCAACCGTGGGCTACGAGATCGATCGGCCCTTGTCCGACTATGCGGCGATCCTGAAGCAATGGCCTCGGTTCGAAGCTCCGGCGGCCGGACTGTTCGACCACCAAATTCGGTACCTGCCACGAGACTACGATCTGTTCGCCTTGATGCGGGAGGGGGCCGAGTACCCTGAACTTCATCGCATGGCGACGTTGCGGTTCGAGAAGCAAGCCGTGAAACAGGGGCTTCGAGCAAACTCGCCCGAATGGGACGAACTCAAGGCCGCGATGGTGCCACCCTATGACCCTGGAAAGTTCCCGAACAAATGGTGGAAGCTCCAGAGAGACAAACCGGTGCGGACACTGATGGCCCATCTGGGAAAGGACAGCTACAGCCACATCCACTACGACAGTGCTCAGGCTCGGACCATATCGGTTCGTGAGGCTGCCCGCCTTCAGTCGTTCCCGGACGGTTTCCGATTCTGCGGAACCATGAACCCTGCATTTCGTCAGATCGGAAATTCGGTTCCACCTCTTCTGGCCAAACGGGTTGCGGAGGAGATGCGGCGAACGATTAAGAATGCGGTAACCGGACTAGCCTCGCCTCAGACAACAGCGTCTCAGGCAGCTGAGTAGGTCAATCTGTTGGTTCGTCTGGCCGATCCACTCTGATGGGTTCGTTCCACGCCAGTCCACTTGGATGAATGGTGAAGCCCGTTGGCCGAACCTCTGGCGGAAGGGTTTTACTGCTTTCGAGAATGGACTTCGCCAGCTCGTTCATCGGTTCGGAAATCCGGACGTTCGCACCGTCTTCATCCAGATCGAAGACCCGGATGATGCGATAGGGCGTCTCTTCCGCCGCCGCTGCGACTTCTGCACCGGATATGTGGAATGGATTCTCAAATCCATAGGTCGTCGATTTTGCGTCGAAGCGGGTTGGGTCGTCGCCGGTTACCTCGAAGTCCCAGGGTGCGGCAGCGTTCTCCGTGGACGTCCATTCAAATGCAGCAAACTCCCCGTTTTTCTGCATCTGCGTAAGCAATTGGTTCGCCAGCGTTTCACCATCACTCCCGACCCGCTCCGCTTTCTCGCGGGCTGACGTCAACTCCTCTCTTGAGATTATGCGACCTTTACGTGCCCGCAGTCTCCGGGCGGTCTCATCCGTGCCGAGGCTCCCTTCTTCAAGGGTCTTCTGAAGCTCCTCATCTTTCAGAAGTGCCTGAATGGGATGTTCAGGTCCGACGCCTGCGTTGGTCACAATTTCGTCGAGCAATGAGCGAGTTGTTGACCACATTGATCTGGCCGCAGGCTGTGTTGCTTGTAGGCGGGAATGCAGCTCTGCATCGTCTCCAGATTCGATGAGGACGATCCGAACTGCTTCTGGCCTTGCATCTCCGATGAATTCAATGACGGCGATATCGTTCGGAGACAACGAATCGAAGCGTCCGTCGTCTCCCTCCGGATCGGGGACCGCCGCACCGTTCAATCGCCAGTTTTTGTAGGCACTCTTCTTGGTGACTGATCTCGGGAATTTGTACGGATCAGACTCGCCGGGGCCAAATACCGTGACACGAACTGGCAGTTCTACGTCAACTCCATGCGAAGCTTCGGCAAAATCTGGGTAGTGTTCCTTCGCAAACACGTCGGCATTGAGGTTAATGGCCTTCTGATTGCTCTTCTTGTTCTGCTTATAGAAACTGTCAAAAAACGTCAGGTCTGATGCGGTCAGGACCTTGATCGTCAATTTTTCAGGCATTCTGCTCCCCCGAAAGGCCGACCTGGATGAATGCGGGCTTTCTACATGAAACCGTCGAAACCTCTAACGCGTTCTGAGGTCATGTCCCGGATCAGAGGCAAAGACACCCGCCTTGAGGTCCGGCTTCGAACCGCACTGCACGCAAAAGGATTTCGATACCGGCTTCATGATAAACGTTTACCGGGAAAACCTGACCTTGTCTTTCCCGGTAGGAAGGCCGTTGTCTTCATTCACGGCTGTTTCTGGCACGGGCATGATTGCCATCTCTTCAAACTTCCCAAGACCAACAGCGAGTTCTGGAGCGAGAAGATCGCGGCAAACCGTTCACGAGACCGGGATCACCTGAGCCGATTAACGGCAAGTGGATGGAACTGTCTGGTGGTCTGGGAGTGTGCTGTTCGAGGGAAAGATCAGCAATCGTTCGAGCGAGTGATCGACACCCTCGCAGATTGGCTAAACGAATGTGGAAAGGTCAATGGAGGTACCGCACCGTCGGCCACAAGAGCTATTGGAGGGGTTACTGAAGTGCAGGGTCAGTAAGCAAGTGCTGGGAGGCCATGCAAACGATTTCCGCCTCAAACTTAGAAATTGCTGACCCGCAGAATGGATCGCCCTACATAGCGGTAGCCTTGGAAAGGCTCCACCTATGTCGTACGTGTAGAAAGCGAAGTGCTTGGTTGCGGTTGGCCAACACAACAGACCTCGACTACCGACTGGTAGCCCCATGGTAGCCGGACCCACAAGCGAAAAGCGGCCCCCGAAGGAACCGCCTTTTCATATTCTTGACCTCCCTTGGAGGGAGATTGGAGCGGGCGATGAGATTCGAACTCACGACCCCAACCTTGGCAAGGTTGTGCTCTACCCCTGAGCTACGCCCGCGTCCAGCGGCGTCTGACGACACCGTCAAGAGGCCGCGATAATACAAATTGCTCTTCGCAATGCAAGCCTCGAAATGACATTTTTTTTGCCGGCACCGGCGGGGCTGCCGTTCGCCTACGAAACCCTTGGTTTTTCCGGCTTTTCCGGCTATTTCCTGTGCCCTTGGGCAGCGCCCGTCTCGGCGCGCTGGCGGAGCGGCAAGCGGAAGGTTTCATGGCTGAGGGTGAATCCAGCGGCGAAGACGGCAAGCAGGGCCCGATGGCGCCGGACGAATTGCTGGCGCATCTCGATGCATGCGGGATCGCCTACGACCTGCACCGGCATCCGCCGCTTTTCACCGTCGAGGACAGCAAGGCGCTCCGGGGCGAGCTCCCGGGCGGGCACTGCAAGAACCTCTTCCTGCGCGATCGCAAGGGCAAGATGTGGCTGGTGGTGACGCTGGAGGACCGGCCGATCGACCTGAAGCAGCTCGGCGCGGCGTTTGGCGGCGCGCGTCTGTCCTTCGGCAGCCCGGACCGGCTGATGCAGTATCTCGGCATCATCCCCGGAGCGGTCTCGCCTTTCGCGCTGATCAACGATACGGGCCGCGCAGTGAGCGTGGTGCTCGACAAGGACATGCTGGCGCACGATCCGCTGAACTATCATCCGCTTTCGAACGAGATGACGATCGCGGTCTCGCCCGCGGGTCTGCAAGCGTTTCTCGCCGATCTCGGCTATGTCCCGGAGATTCTCGATTTCGGATCGCTCGGCTGATCCGGCCAGGCCCTTGTCAAGCGAAGCCACCGGTCAATCTTTACCCTTAAGCAAAGAACGGACGACCCAATGGAAACCCTCATCAACGCGGCGCCAGATCCCGCCGATCTGATCAAGGACTCTGACCAAAACAGCTTCATGGCCGACGTCATCGAAGCCTCCCGCGAGACCCCGGTCATCGTCGATTTCTGGGCGCCCTGGTGCGGTCCCTGCAAGCAGCTGGGTCCGGCGCTGGAGAAGGTGGTAAAGGATGCGGGCGGTGCGGTCCGCATGGTGAAGGTCAATATCGACGAGAACCCGGCCATTGCGCAGCAAATGCGGGTCCAGTCCATCCCCGCCGTCTTCGCCTTCTTCCAGGGCCGCCCGGTGGACGGTTTCCAGGGGGCATTGCCGGAAAGCCAGATCCGCGAGTTCGTCAAACGCCTGACCGGCGGCGCGGCCGGCGATTCGCCGCTCGACGAGGCGCTGGACGCCGCCGATCAGATGATGGAGGCGGGCGACGCGCAGGGCGCTGGCGGGATCTACAGCCAGGTTGTCCAGCACGACCCGGAGAATATCCGCGGCAATGCCGGTTTGATCCGCGCGCTGGTCGCCATCGGCCAGGTCGAGCAGGCGCAGCAGGTGATCGAGCAGCTGCCTGACGCGGTGAAGAAAGCCCCCGAGGTCCATGCCGCCATCTCCTCGCTCGAACTGGCAAGCGAAAGCGTCGACGCGGGCGAGGAAGCGGAACTGCTGGCCGCAATCGATGCGGATCCCGACAATCATCAGGCGCGCTACGATCTCGCGATGGCCCGATTTGCAGGCGGTGACCGGGAAGGCGCGGTCGAGGCCCTGATCGAAAGCATCCGCCGGGACCGCGAGTGGGAAGAGCAGAAGGCGCGCAAGCAGCTGGTGAAGTTCTTCGAGGCTTTCGGCCATACGGATCCGGTCACCATCCAGGGCCGCCGCAAGCTGTCCGCCGTACTGTTTTCCTGATCCGGGAGGTAAGAGGAAATGCCGGATACCCTGTCGCGCAGCCCTTTTTCTCCAAACCTGGAGGATATGCCTGCCTGCATTCCGGTTTTTCCCCTGCCCGGCGTATTGCTGCTGCCGGGCGGCAAGCTCCCGCTCAATATCTTCGAGCCGCGCTATCTCGTCATGACACAGGATGCGCTGGCGACCGACCGGCTGATCGGGATGATCCAGCCGGCCGAAGCGGGCGAGGCCGATACTCCCTGCCTGCAACGGACCGGATGCGCGGGCCGGATCACATCCTTCTCGGAGACCGAGGACGGGCGTTTCCTGATCACGCTGACGGGTGTCGCGCGCTTCCATGTCGAGCAGGAACTCGAGAGCCGCTCCGGTTACCGGCGCGTGGTGGCGGACTGGTGCAGCTTCGCCGACGACTTCAAGGCCGCGGGGGACAATCTGGTACTGGACCGGCAGCGCTTGATGCGCGGTCTGAAAGAGTATTTCGAGATCCAGGGCATCCGCGCCGACTGGGAGTCGATCCAGAATGCGGAGGATTGCCAGCTCGTGACCACGCTCGCCATGGTCTGTCCCTTCGGACCGTTGGAGAAGCAGGCGCTACTGGAGGCGCCGACCCTGCAGGAACGTGGCGAGACCATGCTGACCCTGCTAGAGATGGCGGTCCACGATCCGAGGGACGAGGATTATGCACGGCACTGACAAGCCCGCCGCCGGCGCGGCCGAGCGCGAGGTCGATCCGAAACTTCTGGAAATTCTTGTCTGCCCCGTGACCAAGGCGCCCCTGACCTATGATCGGGAACGCTCGGAGCTGGTGAGCGAGCAGGCACGGCTGGCCTATCCGATCCGTGACGGCGTGCCGATCATGCTGCCCGACGAGGCACGGCATCTGGACGATGACCGCGATCCGGTCGCCGAGGGCGCGGCGGCGATCAAGATCGTATCGGACCAGTCCGCGGAGGCCTCGCGTGAGTGAGAGTTTCGCGACAGAGATCTGGCCGACGGAGATCCGTGTCCAGTCTGCGGAAAAACGCATCGAGATCGATTTCGATACCGGCGAGAGCTTCAGCATTCCGGCCGAACTGCTGCGCGTCGAAAGCCCGTCGGCGGAAGTCCAGGGGCATGTGCCGTCGCAGAAAAAGCTCGTCTCCGGCCGCGCCCACGTGAACATCATCGGCATGGAACCGGTGGGAAATTACGCCGTGCGGATCAAGTTCGACGATCTGCATGACAGCGGCATCTATACTTGGCGCTATCTGCACAAGCTGGGTGCGGAGAAAGACCAGATCTGGACCCGGTATCTGAAGGAACTGGCCGAGGCCGGCCTCAGCCGGGAACCTTGACGGCTCAGCCTTAGTTCCGCGACGGATCCTGCATCAGGCGCGGCAGGTTGCCGGTCGTCCCCATGGCACTGCGCATAAAGGCCCGTTTCAGAGGGCCGATGCGCTGTACCAGCCCGAGCCCGACATCCCGCAAAAGCTTTATGGGCGCCGAGTTGTTCGAAAACAGCCGGTTGATTCCGTCGGTAGCCGCAATCAGGCTCATTACGTCGAAACGGCGCCAGCGCTGGTACTTCTCCAGCACCGGCGCTGAGCCGAAATCGATCCCGAGCCGCATCGCGTCCTCGATAGTGTCTGTCAGCGCTGCGATGTCTCTTAGGCCGAGATTGAAGCCCTGGCCGGCGATCGGATGGATGCCGTGCGCGGCATCTCCGACCAGCACCAGGCGCGGGCCGATATAGCGTTCGGCATGGATCAGGCCGAGCGGATAGGCCCAGCGCTTACCGGAGACGTGGAGGGTTCCGAGCGTGTCTCCGAATGCCTCCTGCATCTCCAGATCGAACTCGGCATCGGATAGTGACAGCAGGGCGTCGGCGGTCGCGGTCCGCTCGCTCCAGACAAGGCAGGAGCGGTGCGCGCCGTCCTCGTCGTCGAGCAGCGGCAGCATGGCGAAAGGCCCGGCCGGCCGGAAATGCTCGAAGGCGATATTGTCATGCGGGCGGCTGTGCCTGACCGTGCAGGTGATGGCGGTCTGGCCGTAGGAAAGCTCGGTGGTCCGGATCCCCGCCCGGCGGCGGGTCGGCGAGGGCCGTCCGTCCGCTGCGACGGTGAGGCGCGCCGTCAGTTCCGTTCCATCCTTCAGGGTCGCCGTCACGTGGCCGGCGCTCGCCGCGAGGGCGGCGACCGAAGCCGGCGCGACCACCCGGAGCCGTTCCTTTCCGGCGGCCTCGCGGTAGAGACCGGCTTTCAGAGGGCCGTTATCGACGATGAACCCCATTGCATCCGATCCGGCATCCCCGCGGTCGAATTGCAGGAAAAGGGGTGAGCCGCCCTCGCGCACCCGAATATCTCCGATCGGGCAGGGCGGGACCGGCATCGCGTCCCAGACGCCGAGCCGTTCGAGCATTCGTTTGCTACTTTGGGAGATCGCCGTGGTGCGCCCGTCATGCGTCGCTGCGGTCTGAATTTCGGCCGGAACGGGATCGATGACGATGACGTCGAGGCCGATCGCCCGAAGCGCAAGGGCGGCGGACATGCCGGAGAGGCCCCCGCCGACAATCAGAACATCGCAATCCGGTTGAGTCATGACGCCGTTTCTCCGCAGTGATCGCGTCTCGATGGATGGATGCGAAGATACAAGCCGCTGGCACGCAAACAAGGCCTCGCGCGCTTTGTCGCAGGCCTTTTGCGATGCACAAAATTACATCACGGTTACGTTAGTGCCTAAAAAATGTGCATAAAATATATGCTCAAAGTTTCTGAGGATTCAAGGTTTCTCGAATAAGAAATTGATTCTAATTACAAATTCGGCCCGAGAGAATCTCGGCACACAATTTGTAATGTTTCCGCCGATCTGCGTTGAGCAGACAACCGCGCATGCCCGGAAACGGGCTGACGGTAAAGCACAACAGGAGAAGGTTGGGCGGCATGAAACTGATCATGGCAATCGTAAAGCCCTTCAAGCTTGACGAGGTCCGCGAATCACTGACCGCTCTGGGGATCCAGGGGCTGACGGTTAGCGAAGTCAAGGGCTTCGGACGGCAGAAGGGGCAAACTGAAATCTATCGCGGCGCGGAATACGCCGTGAATTTCCTTCCGAAGGTCAAAGTCGAAGTGGCGGTGCCGGACGACTTGGCGGAACAGGTGGTGGAAGCCATCCAGAAGGCAGCGAATACCGGTCGCATCGGCGACGGCAAGGTCTTCGTGCTGGATGTCTCCCAAGCCGTCCGGATCCGCACCGGCGAGACCGGCAACGACGCGCTTTAAGGAGTTCACCAGATGAGAAAATTTTTCGGCTTTTCCGCTCTGGCGGCTGTCACCGCGTCGGTTACGATCGCGCTGACCGAGTCCGCATCCGCGGCTGTTGAACCAGAGACGGCCTTCATCTTCAACACGCTGTCCTTCCTCATGCACGGGTTCCTCGTGATGTGGATGGCGGCCGGTTTCTGCATGCTCGAGGCGGGCCTGGTCCGCACCAAGAACACGACCATGCAGTGCGCCAAGAACATCACCCTCTACTCCGTTGCCGGCATCATGTATTGGCTCGTCGGCTACAACCTGATGTACATGGATGTCAGCGGCTTCATGGGATCCTTCGCGATCTGGTCCGCTTCTGACGACGTGATCACCGACGCCGGCTTCACCGGCGACGGCAGCGGTTATGCGGCGGCGTCCGACTGGTTCTTCCAGATGGTCTTCGTAGCGGCCACCGCCTCCATCGTGTCCGGCACCGTTGCCGAGCGTGTGAAGGTGTTCCCGTTCCTGATCTTCACGGTCCTGCTGACCGGCATCATCTATCCGATTCAGGGCTCCTGGACCTGGGGCGGCGGCTGGCTCAGCGAAATGGGCTTCTCCGACTTCGCCGGTTCCACGATCGTGCACTCCGTCGGTGGCTGGGCGGCGCTTGCCGGTGCCATCATCATCGGTGCGCGTACCGGTAAGTACGGCAGCGACGGTTCCGTCCACCCGATGCCGGGTGCGAACCTGCCGCTGGCGACCCTCGGCACGTTCATCCTGTGGCTCGGCTGGTTCGGCTTCAATGGCGGCTCCCAGCTCGCCATGGGCTCCGCCGCCGACGTTCGTGACATCGCGACCATCTACGTGAACACGAACATGGCTGCTGCCGCCGGCGTCGTTGCCGCGGTCATCCTGACCCAGATCATCTACAAGAAGCTGGACCTGACCATGGCCCTCAACGGTGCCCTCGGCGGTCTGGTCTCCATCACTGCCGAGCCGCTTGCCCCGAGCATCGGTCTGGCCGTGATGATCGGTGCGATCGGCGGCATCCTGGTCGTTGTCACCGTTCCGCTTCTGGACAAGCTGAAGATCGACGACGTTGTCGGTGCGATCCCGGTTCACCTGGTCTGCGGCATCTGGGGCACCATCGCCGTGGTGTTCTCCGGTGCGAGCTTCGCGACCCAGGTGATCGGCATTGTCGCCATCGGCGCCTTCGTCCTGATCACCAGCGCCATTGTCTGGGTGGTCCTCAAGCTGACCATCGGGCTTCGGGCGAGCGACGAAGAGGAAAGCCTCGGCCTCGACCGCGCCGAGTGTGGCCTCGAAGCCTATCCGGAATTCGGTTCGGGCTCCCAGCGGGTCTAAGACTTCCGAGAGTACCTTTCCAGGCGGGCCCGGATGGCAACATCCGGGCCCGTTCTCTATTTAAAACAATATTTTATTCGAATTTCGAACTATATGGCTTGAACGGTTCCTCAGGTGAGGATTTGCATTAAAGTTGCTCCATAACTATCGGGCTTATATTATAGATTCCCGATGAGATACGAACGGCACGGGTCCGAAGCCCGGCCGGACAGGGCAGCAATCGATGATTAACCCGGCGCTTCAACCGCTTAGCGACTATACCTTCGCGCGCCTGAACAGGATGTTGGAGAATGTGGAACCGGCCGCGGACAAGCGGCCGATCCTGCTCTCCGTCGGAGAACCGCAGATCCAGCCGCCGGCCTTCCTCAGCGAGATCGTTGCCGCCAACGGGAACCTCTGGAACAAGTACCCGCCGCCGAAAGGCGATCTCGCCTTTCGGGAGGCGGTCACCGGATGGCTGAACCGGCGTTACGGCATGCCGGACGGGATGCTCGATCCCGAACGCCACGTGACTTCGATCTCCGGGACCCGCGAAGCGCTCTACCAGCTCGGCTTCCTCGCCGTGCCGGAACGGAAGAACGGGCAGCAGCCGGTCATCCTGATGCCCAACCCGCTCTACCACTCCTACCGCGGCGCGGCGATGCTCGGCCGAGCCGAGCCGGTCTATATGAACGCGACCGAGGAGAACAATTTCCTGCCGCATCCGGAGAACGTGGCGCCTGAAATCCTCGAGCGCACAGCGCTCTGCTTCCTCTGCACGCCAAGCAATCCGCAGGGGCGGGTGGCGACGCTTGATTATCTGAAGCGGGCGATCGAACTGGCGCGGCAATACGATTTCATGCTCGCGGTCGACGAATGCTACGCCGAGATTTATCGCGGCGACCCGCCGCCCGGCGGCCTGCAGGCCGCGGCGGCGCTTGGCAGCAGCCTTGAGAATATCGTCGTCCTGCACTCGCTCTCCAAGCGCTCCAGCGCGCCGGGCATGCGTTCCGGCTTTCTTGCGGGCGATCCGGAGCTGGTGAAGCGCTATGGCGAGTACATCATGTTCGGCAGCGCCTCGACACCGCTGCCGGTGCTGCACGCGGCGACGGCGCTTTGGAAGGACGAGGCGCATGTCGAAGCGAACCGCGCGCATTATGCGGAGAACTGGCAGATCGCCAGCCGGGTGCTCGGCAACAAGGCGGGCTACCGGGAGGCGGAGGCCGGCTTTTTCGTCTGCATGCCGGCGGACGACGCGGCCGGGCTGACGAAACAAATCTGGCGCGAGCAGGCGGTGAAGATCGTGCCGGTCGGGCTGATGGCCCGCGAGGATGCGGACTGCGTCAATCCGGGCGATCCTTATGTCCGGATCGCACTGGTCTATGACACGGAAACCACGGAGGAGGGTTTGCGCCGGATCGCGCCTTACTTCTGAGGCGGCGGCGTGCCCGCGGGGACGAACGCATGAGCGCATCGACGAAGAGTGCCGGTAACGAGATGACGGGCGGTTTCCTGCCAGAGAATGTGCGCCTCTATCTGCGCCGTCGGGCGGCGGAGCTTTCCGGACTGCTGCTGCTCGCGCTCGCCGGTCTCGGCGCGGCGCTGCTGTTGAGCTATGCTCCGGCGGACCCATCCCTGAATGCCGCAGGGTCCGCGGAGGCGGCCAATCTGCTCGGCCATGCCGGCGCGATCGTCGCCGACGTGCTGGTGCAGACCATCGGCCTCGTCAGCGCGGTGCCGGTGCTGCTTTTCGCGGTCTGGGGCTGGCGCCTGCTGGCGCACCGGCCGCTGGAGCGGATCGCGCTCCGCATTGCCCTGCTGCCGTTCGCCCTGATCGCAGGCTGTCTCGCGCTTTCGGTGCTGCCGGTACCCGAAAGCTGGCCGCTCCGGGCCGGGCTCGGCGGCGCGGTCGGGACCCTCGTCCTGACCAAGATCTCCGCCCTCGGCGTGCTGGCGGCGTTCGACGCGGTCTGGATCGGCGCGGTTGCCGGGCTGCCCGCGCTCGGCCTGCTGCTCTGGACCTTCGGCGCTTCCTGGCGCGAATGGCTTGCGCTCGCCCGTGGCGCCGGTCGCGGCGTCGGAACCGCGGCCGCTCTTGGCGCGAAGGGTGGCGCGCTCGGCGGACGTGCGCTCGGCTCCGGCCTGGAAGCGACGGCGAGCCTTGCGCGCAAGGGATTCGATTCTGTCGGCCGCAAGGAACCCTCGCTCTCCGGAAAGAAATCGGAAGAGGCGCCGCGTCTCAATCCGGCACCGCGGAAGGCGCCCGAGGTGGAATCCTCCGCTCCCGTCCTGAAAGCGACCCCGGACGAGGCACCGGCCCCGCGCAAGGAGAAGGCGCCGGCGAAGAAGCCGGCCAAGGTCGCGCAGGCCAGCCTCGACCTGCCCAATGCCGGCGATTACGAGTTGCCGGCGATGGACCTCCTCGCCGAAGCGCAGGAAGGTGCCGCCGGCCCCGCGCCGGAAGCGCTGCAGGAGAATGCGCGGATGCTGGAATCCGTGCTCGGCGATTTCGGCGTGAAGGGCGAGATCGGCAAGATTCGTCACGGTCCGGTGGTCACGCTCTACGAGCTGGAGCCGGCGCCGGGGACGAAATCCTCCCGCGTGATCGGACTCTCCGACGATATCGCCCGCTCGATGAGCGCGGTCTCGGTCCGCGTGGCCGTGGTGCCGGGCCGCAACGTGATCGGCATCGAGCTGCCGAACGCGCGGCGCGACACGGTCTATCTGCGCGAGATCCTCGAGTCCGACATCTATGAGCGCTCCGGTGCCAAGCTCGGCATCGCGCTCGGCAAGGATATCGGTGGCACCCCGGTGGTGACCGATCTCGCCCGCATGCCCCACCTGCTGATCGCCGGCACCACCGGGTCCGGTAAATCGGTGGCGGTCAACACCATGATCCTCTCGCTGCTCTACCGGCATTCGCCGGAACGCTGCCGGATGATCATGATCGACCCGAAGATGCTCGAACTCTCGATCTATGACGGGATCCCGCACCTACTCTCGCCGGTCGTGACCGATCCGAAGAAGGCGGTGGTGGCACTTAAATGGACCGTGCGCGAGATGGAGAGCCGCTACCGGGCCATGTCCAAGCTCGGCGTGCGCAATATCGATGGCTACAACGCCCGCCTCGCCGAAGCGCGCAAGAAGGGCGAGGTGCTGAAGCGCCGGGTGCAGACCGGTTTCGACAGCGAGACCGGCAAGCCGGTCTTCGAAGAGGAGCCGCTCGACCTGACGCCGCTGCCCTATATCGTCGTGGTGATCGACGAGGTCGCGGACCTAATGCTGGTCGCCGGCAAGGATATCGAGGGCGCGGTACAGCGTCTCGCCCAGATGGCCCGGGCCGCCGGCATCCACGTCATCATGGCGACACAGCGCCCCTCGGTCGACGTCATCACCGGCACCATCAAGGCCAACTTCCCGACCCGGATCAGCTTCCAGGTCACCTCCAAGATCGACAGCCGCACCATCCTCGGCGAGCAGGGTGCGGAACAGCTCCTCGGCCAGGGTGACATGCTCTACATGGCCGGCGGCGGCCGCATCACCCGCGTGCACGGCCCCTTCGTTTCCGACGAGGAGGTGGAGGACGTGGTGCGCCATCTCCGGGCCCAGGGCGAGCCGGAATATGACGACAGCGTCACCGAGGACGACGGCGAGGGCGGCGGCGACGGCGGCTTCGGCGATCTCTCGGGGCTGGCCGGCGGCAATACCGACAGCGGCGACGCGCTCTACGACCAGGCGGTCGCCATCGTCGCCCGCGAACGCCGCGCCTCCACCAGCTTCATCCAGCGCCACCTGAAAATCGGATATAACCGGGCGGCGACTCTGATCGAGCGGATGGAGAGCGAGGGCGTCGTGAGTTCCGCCAACCATGTGGGCAAGCGCGAGGTTCTGGTGCGGAATCCGAACGAGGACGAGTAGGGGGCGTTCGCTCCTTCCTTATCCAACAATAACCATCGTCATCTCCATGCAAATGGGGACCCAGGGATCGTAGAGCGACCACCTGCATCCCTAGGTCCCCGCATTCGCGGGAATGACGACCGTTGAAGTTGCCCCAAAATCGCCGCTTGCACCCAAGCCTGCCGCCTGCCATTTGAAACCTTATGAAAAAGTTCCTCGTCCTCGCCGCCCTGACCGCCTGCATCCTGCTGCCGCAGCCCTCATGGGCGCCGCCGCTGAGTGCCGCGGACAAGGAAGCGCTGAAAAAGGTCGAGGCCTATTTCAACGGGCTCACAACCCTGCAGGCCCGTTTCCTGCAGGTTTCCAGCCAGGGTGCGACGGCGCAGGGGATCCTCTCGCTGAAGCGGCCGGGGCGGATGCGGTTCGAGTACGATCCGCCCTCGCCGGTGCTGCTGGTCTCTGACGGGATCTGGCTGATCTTCCAAGACAACGAGCTGCAGCAGACCACACACGTGCCGCTCGGCAGCACGCCGCTTGCGGTGCTGGTGGAGGATCCGGTGGATCTGACCGGCAATCTCGAGGTGCTGGACGTGCGTCACGATCCGGGCGTCATCCGCCTTCTGATGCGGATGCGCGACGATCCGGAGGCTGGTTTCATTCAGATGGTGTTCTCAGACGCGCCGATGGAGCTCCGGCAATGGACCATCACCGACGCCCAGGGCATCGAGGTGAAGGTGGCGCTGCTGGAAACCCGCAAGGGGATGAAGCTGGAGGACGACCTCTTCAAGCCGCGGGACTTCGAGAGCGGCAATTTCGTCGATAAATAAGCCTATCTGTCAGTGTGCTGGTTTGCGATCCCGCCAGAAAAAAATTACCAGCAAATACAGAATATTATTGGTGGCCGGGATCGATATCAGCAGGTTCCACCATTTTGAAATGCCGATCCGATTTGTTCGCTGAATTCCGAGATAGATCAGATAAATCTGCCAAGCCATGAAGAGCGAGAGGAACATCCAGAGCGAATTCGGCTGGATCTCCTCGCCGAAGAGCGAACTGGATACGATTTCTGAGAAAGCAAAGCCGATAATCGAGGCGGTGAATGCGCGCGTGAGGAAGCTCTGGCGATCCAGCGTTCGTTTCGTCCGGATCGAGTAGACGAAGATTGAGTGAATCGCAAACCAAGCGGCCATAATCAGCACGAACGTGCCCAAATCATCGAGAAGAACTTGGCTCGCACGCGTCAGTTCCTCGAAGAGATAAGCTAACTTCTCTGATTGCATCCGGAGTTCCCGTAGCCGTTGCCGGTTCCTTCCCGGCGACTGGACGTCAAGCTCACCGTAAGTACATGCTAATGACAATTTTTGTGGGAGGCAAAGCGCCGTTAGCCTCAGTGGCGCTCCCGGAACGGCAAGGCGATCAGCGGCAGCGCCTCCTCGTCCCGCCGGTTCTCCACGCCGATTTTCATCTCCGGCGTGCGCCGCGTGGCGCTGCGGGAGCGGAAGACGAGGTCCCACCAGCTGAAGATCGTCGCGTAGTTCGAATCCGTGTCGCGGCGGATCGCGTGGTGATGGATCCAGTGGATCGACGGCGTGACGATGACGCGGGAGAGCGCGGCCTCGAGGCGCGGGGGCAGTTTCAGGTTCGAATGGTGGAAGATCGCCGAGAGCAGTACCAGCACCTCGAACAGGATCACCGAGGTGAAAGGGATGCCGAGCAGGATGATGACAATCGCCCGCGCCCCGGCGCTCAGCAGCACCTCGCCGAAATGGAAGCGCACGGCCGAGGTGACGTCGAGGAACTCGTCCAGATGGTGCACCTCGTGGAAGCGCCAGAGGAACGGGATCTCGTGGTTCAGCCGATGCCACCAGTAGATCAGCATGTCCAGCACCAGAACGTCGAAAACGAGACCCTGCCAGCCTCCGAGCCAGTCCGGCCGCCAGCCGAGCGCGTGGCTCGCCGCCCAAAGCGAGACCGGCACGACGATCAGCGGCGAGAGCGCGCCGTTCAGGACCCAGAGCACGGCGTTGCGCAACACCCGCACCCAGCCGCCCCGGCGCGGCACGGCCGGCGCCAGCCGTTCGGCGGCGAAGAGCAGCGCGATCCATGCAAGGATCAGCAGGCCTTTATGCTGGAGTAGCTGTTGCGCGGGGAGGTCCATGTGGAGGAATATGGCAACAGCGCTGCCGCGCCGCCAGCGCCATGCTGTCACGGCCGCGAGAGCGCGATGTCAGACACAAACTTGAGGAGCCCCATATGCTGTCCGTCCCGAGCCTGCCCCTGATCGGTGTGACCGCCTGTCACCAGGAGGGCGAGGACCATTCGACGCAGCGGGTTTCCGAGAAATACGTCACCTGCGTTCCGGAGCCGACCGGCGGTCTGCCGCTGATCATCCCGGCGCTCGAAGAAGGCCAGCTCGATCTCGACAGCCTGGTCGCCCATCTCGACGGATTGCTGCTGACCGGCAGCCCCTCCAACGTCGAGCCGCACCATTTCAACGGCCCGGAGAGCGTCGAGGGCACGCAGCACGATCCGCGCCGGGACGGTGTCACCCTCCCGCTGATCCGCAAGGCGATCGAAGCCGGCGTTCCGGTGCTGGGCATCTGCCGCGGGATCCAGGAGATGAACGTCGCGCTCGGCGGCACGCTGCATCAGCGCATTTTCGATTTCGACGATACTTTCGACCATCGCATGCGCCGCGACGTGGAGTTCGACCGCAAATACCGCCCGGCGCACGAGATCCGCATGACCTCCGGCGGGCTGCTGGCGCGGATTGCCGGGTCCGAAACCGCGCTGGTCAATTCCCTGCATGCCCAGGGCATCGACAAGCCGGGCGAGAATGTGGTGGTCGAGGCGGTGGCGCCGGACGGCATCGTCGAGGCGATCAGTATGCCCTCCGCCAAGGCCTTCGTGCTCGGCGTCCAATGGCATCCGGAATGGCCGCGCCCGATCGAGGGGATCAACAGGAAGATCTTCGAAGCCTTCGGCGAGGCCTGCCGCGCCCATCTTCGTGCCCGCCTCGGACTGGCCGACGCCGCCGAATAACGTTTTCCCTTTCCTCCGACCGAGAGAGTTTTCCATCCATGCGGATTGCCACCTGGAACATCAATTCCGTGCGCCTGCGCCTGCCGACGGTGCTGCGCTTCCTCCAGGAACAGGCGCCGGACGTGCTCTGCCTGCAGGAAACCAAGACCGAGGACCAGCATTTCCCGGCCGAGGCGCTGGCGGAGGCCGGTTACGCGCATCAGGCGATCCGCGGCCAGAAGAGCTATAACGGCGTTGCCGTGGTCTCCCGCGTGCCGTTCGCCGAGAGCGACAGCCGCGACTGGTGCGGCAAGAGCGACTGCCGCCATCAGGCGGTCCGGCTCGAGGGCGGGATCGAGGTGCATAATTTCTATGTGCCCGCCGGCGGCGACGAGCCGGACCCGGCGGTGAACGACAAGTTCGCCCACAAGCTCGCCTTCCTCGACGAGATGGTCGAGTGGTTCGGCTCCGCCCGCAAGTCGAGCGAGCCGATGGTGCTGGTCGGCGACCTCAATATCGCGCCGCTGGAGACCGATGTCTGGTCGCACAAGCAGCTTCTGAAGGTGGTCAGCCACACGCCGGTCGAAGTCGAGGCCCTCGCGAAGGTTCAGGACGGGCTCGGCTGGGTCGACGCGGTGCGCCATTTCGTTCCCGAAACGGAAAAACTCTATTCTTGGTGGAGTTACCGCTCCCGCGACTGGGAAAAAGCCGACAAGGGCCGCCGTCTCGACCATGTCTGGGTCACAGAGCCGCTGAAACCGCGGCTGAAAGGCGCCTCGATCGCCAAAGCCCTGCGCGGCGGCGAAAAACCGTCCGACCACGCGCCGGTGATCGTGGATCTGGATTGAGTACAGTTCGCGCAATCCATCAATGCTGAGCTAAATACGGGTCGTCATCCCCACGAAAGTGGGGACCCAGAGAGCGTAGAGCAGTGACCTGGAACCCTGGGTCCCTGCTTGCGCGGGAATTACGGTTGTTTGGGTTGAGTGAACTGTTACCCGCAGCTAGGCACATCGGGCAGGGCGGCAAGAACCTTCCGCTCGGCATCGAACAGGCTCGCGGCCTCGGCCGGACGCACGGCGGTATCGCCGAACATCGCGCTCAGCAGCCAGGCCACATCCCCCTCGGCCGAGCGCGGTGCGCGGATACGCTCCGGCAGGATCTCCTTCCACACCTCTCCCTCCGGCGCCGCCACGCGGAAATCGAACACGAAGCTCGGCGTCACGCCCATGCGGAGATCGGCGATCCGGAGGCCGTCCTCGTCCCGCAACGTGCGGTAATAGCCTTTCGAGAAGGCGGCCACCGTCGCGGCATGGGGCAGGGTGTCGAGGCAGGGGCTTTCCGGCGCAAGGCGCGGATGGGCGTGGATGCGGGCGCTCGCGGCATCGCCGAAGACCGGCTGGTAGATATTGTAATAGACCGCTCCGTCCACGGCGATGGTCCGCCAGAGCAGCGTATTGAATGGCATCGGTGTGGCCAGGACCTGCTCCGCGTCGAGTCCCGCCGCGGCCAGAGCCTCGCGGGCCTTGCCGTCGGCGATCCGCTGGGCGGCGAGCGACCAGCCGAGATAGAGCGTGGAGAGCACCAGTGCGCCAGCGGTAACCCGCTTCAACCGTTCCGACCAGCCGCCAGCCGTCAGCGCCCAGATCGCCGCACCCAGCAGCGGCAGGGTGTAGAGCGGGTCGATGATGAAGACCGAGCCGACACCGAAGGGCGTGTCCGTCAGCGGCCAAAGCAGCCGCGTGCCGTAGATCGTCATGGCATCGAGCAGGGCATGGGTCGTTAGGCAGAGGAAGACGGTGGCATAGGCGGCCATGCGCCGGTCGCGCAGCCCGCGGAAGAGCCGCATCAGAGCTTCGCCGATCAGCGGCGTGAGCGCGGCATGGACCAGCAGCGAATGGCTCCAGCCCCGGTGCAGGACGAAATTGCTGACCGGATCGCCGTGTTTGTAGAGCACGTCGAGGTCGGGAAGCGTGCCGAACACGGCGCCCGCGAGGGCGGCCTTGCGCGCTCCGATCTTCGGTCCTGCGACGGCGACGGAGATCGTGGCTCCAAGTACGGCCTGGGTCAGCGAGTCCAAGAAAGCCACCTTTCGTGCGGAAAATCGACCTGCAAGAGATGTTGCCGGGCGGGTGCCCGATCAAGTGTCACGCGCGACCGATCTCATAGAGATGGATGCGGCCCGGGCCGATGCCGTCCGGCAGCGCGGCCGCTTTCCAGCGCGGCAGATCGACCGGCTGATCGCTCACCACGACAGCCCCGTCCGCGAGCAGGGCATCGACCAGAGGGGCGATGGCGGCGGCCAGCGCCATGCTGGCCTGTTTCTCGCCGGTGCCGATATCGAGATGCGCGAGCAGGGTTTCGCGGCCGAGCCGTTCCGCCGCAGCCGGCAGGGTTTCCCGGAAATCGCCGAGAAAAAGCCTGTCCTCGGCCGGAATGCAATCCGGATGCGCCGCGACCTGCCGGTCGAACACATAGAACGGGCGCTCCGGCATCAGGCTGCGCAAATGGTCGAATGTCCGGCCGTTGCCGAGACCGAGTTCTATTGCGTTACCGGAACGGTCTCCGATGGCCGCAACGGCCCAATCCAGGCTGAGTTTCTGCGCCTGAAGACGGCGGATCGCACTGTCTAAACGGCTCACGGTCCGGCGTTACCCATCCTTGTCGGAGAGGGCCGCCCGCAGACGGATATTCGTCTGCTCAAGGCGGGCCGCCAGCTCGCGCATGATCTCGACGGCGATCTGCGGAAAGTCGGTGACGAGCCGGAAGAACGCTTCCTTGGAGATTTTCAGGGTCGTCAGGGATTCTTTCGCCTGCACCGTCGCGGTGCGCGGCACGTCGCACAGGATGGCGATTTCGCCGACCACGTCTCCCTTGCTGAGCTGGGCCACTTCAAGCTTGCCGTCGTCCGTGTCGATCAGGACCGACGCCGTTCCGCCGATGATGATATAGGCGGCATCTCCCGAATCGCCCTGGTTGAACAGGACCTGACCGTCCGCATAGCTCAAGCGTTCGGAGGTGAAGGCAAGCAACTTCAGCTTCGACGGCTCGATCTTGGCGAAGAGCGGTATGTTTTTCAGCAGCTCGACTTCTTCATTCAGACTCATGGGATGATCCCTTGGATTTCCGGCTCCGGTCTATTCCTCGTCCAGCAGCGCCCGGAACGCGGTGCCTTCCTCGTTGAGACTATCAAAGCTGCCGTCCTCGATCACGCGGCCTCCGCGCATGACCAGAACGCGCCCGAAAGGCTGTGCAAGCCGCGCCCGATGCGCGACGAAGATCACCGTGCGGCCGGCTGCCTCCTCGCAAACTCGCGCAAGCGTCGGTGCCTGCATGCCGGAATCGAGTGCCGCGACGGCCTCGTTGAGGACGATGACGTCCGGCCGGCGGAGCAGCATCCGCGCCATGGCGACCTTTTGCCGCTGCGCGGTCGTGAGGCGCGAGCCGGCAATCCCCGCCTCGGCATCGAGACCGACCTCGATCACCGTGGCTCTCAGCCCTTCCGACTCGATGACTTCCGCAAGCACCTTGCCGACCTGGTTGCCGGCATCGGCCTGGCCGTAGGCGATCTTGCCGAACAGGATATTGTCCTGCACCGAGGCGGCGAGATTGAACTGGTCGACGGAGAAGAATTCGAGATCGGGCTTGCGGTCTTCCGGCAGCTCCTCGCGGAACAGCTTGCGGGCCTCGAGGATGCGGGACTGCAACTCGTCGGAGATCATTCCGAGGCGGTGACGGGCCGGAATGAGTTTGAACGGCAGGTCGAGGAAGCGATCGCGGTCCTCCGTCTCCATGCCGTCGAGACCGAGGCGGTCGGCGCGCTGCAGCAGGAGCTGGAAATCCGGCAGGTCATCGGCCGAAATGAAGGAATACTGCGCGAAGAACTCGTGGTCCGGAGGCAGGTCCTTGAAGAGCTCCACCATGGTCGAAGCGACCTCGCGGCCGATCCGGACGAAATCCTCGGTTAGCCCGACCTTGTCGAGCAGGCTGCGCACATAGGGGTCGGAAGCGAGGTGATCGAGCGCGAAGGCATCGCCGACCGGCGTTCCGAACAGCAGGTTTTCCGCCACGCTTGCATTGGTGTTGAATTTCTCCTCGTCGAAAGCTTCGACCAGGCTGGCGAGACCAAGTTCTTCCAGCCGCGAGCGTAATTGGGTTCTCGCGCCGAGGATACGGTCGCCGATTTCATCCCGGCTTTCGGCACTGAGCGAGCCGCGCAGACCGAATGCATATACCTCGTCCTCGAGCCCGACGACCTTGAGCAGCTGCGCGATCCGGTCTTTCAGGCCCGCCTCGTCGGTTCCGATCGCCTCATAGTCGACCCAGTTGGCAGAGAGCGGGTCGAGAGAATTTCCCGAGGCTTCCGCATCCGCGCGCTGGCTCGGCGAATCGGGGAAGAAGTCAGGATCCGGGTCGCCCGAGGGTGCATGCTGCGCGCCCATCAGAAGGTTCTGCCTGATCGTATTGGAGAAGACGAAAGCGACCGGGCCGACATAACCAATCCGGCGGCCGGTGACGGATTCCGGCAGAGGCGCGATGTCGACACCGTTCATCGTAACGCTGCCGGAGGTCGGCGGCAGCAGGCGGGCGGCGACCATGGCCAGCAGGTCCTTGCCCCCGCCGCCGGGGCCGGTGATCGCGACATGGTCTCCCTTGGTGACTTCGAAGGAGATCCCGTCGAGTAGCACCTCTCCCTCGTCGTCGGTCAGGCCGACATTGCGAAAGGCGACAGGGCCGTCGAGGGAAACCGGCGTCTCCGGTTCCCCAATCTGCTGCGCCTCGGTGAGGCTGCCCGCGGGATCGAACTGCTCGATCACCTGCTCGTACTTGATCCGGGAATCTTCCTTGCGCTGATAGTAGGTCAGCAGCTCCTTCCACGGCGCCGAGAGATCCTTGTAGGCGGCAAGGATGGCAACCAGCGCGCCGAAGGTGAGATCGCCCTGGATCACCAGCACGCCGCCGATCGAGTAGAAGAAGAACGGCGTCAGTTGGGCGATGAAATTATTGAGGAACTTGATGAAGAACTTTCGGCGGTAGATCTCGTAGCGGATCGTGTAGATCTCGCCGAGCCGCGAGGTGAAGCCGGCAAGCGCGAAGCGCGAGGAATCGTTCGCATGGATCTCCTGTACGCCGGAGATGCTCTCGCCGATCCGGTCGGAGAGCTTGCGTACCGCCTTCACGCGTTCCTTGCCGAGCGCGTTCACACGGCGTTGCAGCTTCGGGATGATATAGCCCTGGATCGGATAGAGCGCGATCGCCGCGGTCCCGAGGATCGGGTCCTGCACGAACATGAAGACGAGAATCGTCAGCAGCGTGCCGCCCTGGAAGGCGGGTAGCGAGATCGCGTCGCCGATGAATCCGCCGAGCGGCTCGACCTCGGCAGTGATCATCGGGATCACCTCACCCTGGCTGACCCGGCGGAAATGCGGCAGCGGAAAGCGCAGGACGCGGGCATAGAGATCGTAGCGCAGGCGCCGGAGCATCCGCTCGCCGAGCTGGCCGCGATAGACGTTGATATAATATTTGAACCCGCCATTGACGCAGACCAGTGCCAGGAAGATCCCGCTCAGCAGCAGCAGGTAGGGGATCTGGTCGAGCTGGTATCCGAACACTTCCGCCGGAAACTGCTTCCCGCCGATCGCCTCGTTGATGATGGTCTTGGGCAGATCGAGCGAATAGTAGAGAAACGGAAAGGAGAGACCGGTCAGCACCAGGAGAAAGATCTGCTCTTTCTTGCTGTGCCGGAAGATGAACCGGAAAATCGTGGGTTCCATGCGGAGCGTCTGTCCGTACCGGTTGGCGTTGGCGTCAAAAACCGTTTGCGCGCAAAACAGTAACCGAACAGTGTCGGCAGGTAAACGTGCCTCCGGTCAAACGGGTTTTGCCGCACTGCACTGTGTGGCATAGTGCACAGCCAAGGGGATATGGTGGGGAGCAGCCCCGCTCTTCAGGCGGGACTTTCCATTAAACAAAGGCCGAAGAATCAAGTGGACGGGCGTATGACCTACGCTAGCAGCAAGCGCGGCCAAAAACGTGTCCTGATGTACAGTCACGACACGATGGGTCTGGGCCATCTGCGCCGGTGCCGGGCGATTGCGCATTCGCTCGTCGAAAATCAGTCGGACCTGACGGTTCTGATCCTGTCGGGTTCGCCGATCATCGGCAGTTTCGATTTCAGGACCCGGGTGGACTTCGTCCGCATTCCGGGCGTCATCAAACTGCGCAACGGCGATTACACCTCGCTCAACCTGCATCTCGATATCGAGGAGACGCTCAATCTCCGCTCCTCGATCATCAAGCACACGGCGGATGCCTTCGACCCGGATCTCTTCATCGTCGACAAGGAGCCCTGGGGGCTGCGCGGCGAGGTGCGGCCGACGCTGGAAATGCTGAAGGACCGGGGCACGCCGCTCGTGCTCGGCCTGCGCGACGTGATGGACGAGCCGGAAAAGCTGCTGCCGGAATGGGAGCGCAAAAACGCGGTCGAGGCCCTGCGGGACGTCTATGACGAGATCTGGGCCTACGGATTGCAGTCGGTCTGCGACCCCTATTCGGGCATGCCGATGCCGCAGTCGGTGCATGCCAAGACCCGTTATACCGGCTACCTGAAGCGCAAGGTGCCGAGCCACGTCCATCCGGTCTCCAGCACGGATCTCGACGATCCCTTCATCCTGGTCACGGCCGGCGGCGGCGGCGACGGCGACGGGCTCATGGACTGGGTGCTGAAGGCCTACGAGGCGGACGATCACCTGCCGTATCGCGCTTTGCTCGTGCTCGGCCCGTTCATGCCGGCGGAGCTGCAGAACGATTTCATGGAGCGGGCGGCAGAGCTCGACCGCGTCGACGTGATCACCTTCGACGCGCGGATCGAGAGCATGATGGCGCGTGCCGCGGGGATCGTCGCGATGGGGGGCTACAATACCTTCTGCGAGATCCTGTCCTTCGACAAACGTGCCCTGATCGTGCCGCGGACCGAGCCGCGGCTGGAGCAGTTCATCCGCGCCTCGCGGGCGCAGGAGCTGGGGATGACGGCGATGCTGGTCGACGACGGAAGCCGCGAGCCGCATGTGATGGCCGACGCGCTACGGCGCCTGCCGAGCCAGCCGCGCCCGTCGGAGAGCATGGCGGCCTCGCTACTGGACGGTCTTGACGAAGTGAACCGTCTGACCCATCGCTGGCTCTACGAGCATCCGGGGTCCAACGTCGCCGTGCTGCGCCGCGAGGCGTAGGCGGCACGCTCCGGCAACTCCCCGCGGCCCGACAGCAAGCGAGACGGCATGACCATTCCAGGTGCAAGCGTTCCGACGGCGATCGTGCTGAAAGGCTATCCGCGCCTCTCGGAAACGTTCATTGCTCAGGAGATTCTGGAACTGCAGACGCGCGGCCTCGACTTCACCCTCGTTTCGCTCCGCCATCCGACCGACAAGGCAACCCATCCGGTGCACGGCAGGATCCGTGCTGCGGTGAATTATCTGCCGGAATATCTCTATCAGGAGCCGCTCCGGGTGCTGAGGGCCTGGTGGAAGGTCCGCCGCCTGCCCGGTTACGGCGCCGTGTTCCGGCTCTGGCTGAAGGATCTCCGGCGCGACCCGACTCCGAACCGGGGGCGCCGTTTCGGTCAGGCAATGGTTCTCGCGGCGGAGCTCGACCCGCATTACCGGCATATCTACGCTCATTTCCTGCACACGCCCTCCTCGGTCGCGCGCTACGCCGCGCTGATGACCGGACGGAGTTGGTCGGCCTCGGCGCATGCCAAGGACATCTGGCTCAGCCCCGAATGGGAGAAGCGGGAAAAGCTGGAAGACGCCGCTTGGGCGGTAACCTGTACCCGATACGGTCATGCGCATCTGGACGGGCTGGTGCCGGGAAAGACGCGGCTGGTCTATCACGGGCTGGATCTCTCCAGTTTCGCCTCTCCGGTGAGGGAGCCGTCCGAACGGGACGGCAGCGGCGATCCCGTGCGGCTGCTTTCGGTCGGCCGCGCGGTGCCGAAGAAGGGCTTCGATCGCCTGCTCGAGGCGATGGCCCGCCTGCCGGAGGGACTTGCCTGGCACTGGACCCATATCGGTGGTGGCAAGGAGCTTGGCGCCTTGAAGGAGCAGGCCGGGCGTCTCGGGATCTCCGGCCATGTCACCTGGCGCGGCGCGGCGGCGCAGAGCGCGGTGATCGAGGCCTGCCGGGAGGCGGATCTCTTCGTGCTGCCGAGCCGGGTCGCCGAGGACGGCGACCGCGACGGGTTGCCGAACGTGCTGATGGAGGCCCAGAGCCAGCGGCTTTGCTGTCTCGCGACCGAGGTGTCCGCGATCCCGGAGTTGATCGAGGATGGGGTGACCGGCGCGTTGGTTCCGCCGGATGACGGGACGGCGCTGACCTCGGCGCTCGAGGGGCTGATCCGCGATCCGGTACGGCGCGCGCGGCTCGCCGCCGCCGGCGAGGAGCGGGTCCGCGGCCGGTTCGATCACCGTACGGCCATCGCCACTCTCGCGGATCTGCTGGGGCTCGGGCCGGCCGAAGCGGAGTCCGGCACGGACGCGGCGGCGTGAGGATTGCCTTCTACGCGCCTTTGAAAGCTCCCGACGCGCCAATCCCGTCGGGAGACCGGCGGATGGCCCGTCTTTTGATGGCCGCGCTCTGCCAGGCGGGGCATGAGGTTATTCTCGCTTCCCGGCTGCGCAGCCGGGACGGCAAGGGCGACCCGGATCTGCAGAGGCGGATCGCCGAACGCGGAATCCGCTTCGCCAACCGGTTCGCTGATTGTTGCGAGGGCGGAAAGATCGCGTCTCCGGATCTCTGGTTTACCTACCACCTCTATTACAAGGCGCCCGATCATATCGGCCCGCGCGTGGCGGAGCGGCTCGGCATTCCCTATGTCGCGGCAGAGGCTTCCAACGCCCCGAAACGCGCTGTCGGCCCATGGGCGGCTTCTCACGCGAGGATTATCGACGCGCTCGGGCGAACGGATCTCGTGGTCGGTTTCAACAGCCGGGACAAGGCCTGCCTGCTGCCCTGTCTCGGCCCGAAGGCCGCCTACCTCGACCTGAAACCGTTCGTCGACGGCCTGCCGTATCCGCCGCGCCCGTCATATGGCGCACTCGCGCGGGAGCTTGGCCTGGCGGAGGGAACCCCGATCCTCCTAGCGGTCGGCATGATGAGGCCGGGCGCGAAAACGGAGTCCTATGCCTTGCTCGCGGAAGCGCTCCGCCTGCTACCGCAGGATCGGCGTTGGGCGCTCGTGATCGCCGGCGACGGACCTGCCCGCGTCTCCGTAGAGCGCGCTTTTGCACCGCTTGGTGCGTGCGTGCAGTTTCTTGGCGCCGTCGATCCCGCGCGTCTGACGGGGCTCTATCTCGGCGCCGACATTCTTGCCTGGCCAGCGATCAACGAGGCCTTCGGGATGGCGCTCCTGGAAGCCCAGGCCGCGGGCCTTCCGGTGGTTGCGGGCGATGTCGGCGGGGTTCCCGATATCGTCACGAACGGAGAGACGGGGCTTCTGTCGCCTGAAGGCGATGCGCAAGCGTTCGCAGCCAACCTCGACTTACTCCTGACCGACCCGGCGCGCGCCCGCCGGATGGGAACAGCCGCTCGGGAGCAGGCGAACCGGCTCCACAGCCTGGAGGCGGCCTCGGCCTGCCTTGACGAAGCGCTCGGCGGGGTTTTGGCCAGGCACGGTGCGGGGCGATGAGGATCGGGTTCCTGCGTCACGGGCCGACGGACTGGAACGCGGAGAAGCGTCTTCAGGGACGTGCCGATATCCCGCTTTCCGCTGCCGGCCGGGCACAGGCCGGGCGTTACCGGCTTCCGGTGGATTTTCGCGGCGTTCGCGCATTCGTCTCCCCGCTCTCCCGGGCGCGGGAAACGGCGGAACTTGCAGGGATCGCGGCTTTTTCTGAAGAGTCCCAGTTGATCGAGATGGATTGGGGGCGCTGGGAGGGAGAGCGTCTCGCGACTCTGCGAGAACGTTTCGGTTTAGAAATGGAAGCCAATGAACAGCGCGGCCTCGACTTCCGTCCTGAAGGCGGGGAAAGCCCGCGGGAGGTGCAGGCGCGCCTCATTGAATTCTTCGGCAGGCTGAACCGGCTGGAACCTCGTCCGGAATGCTGCTTAGCCGTGAGCCACAAGGGTGTGATCCGTGCGGCGCTTGCGCTTGCTTACGGTTGGGACATGACGGGAAAGCCGCCGGTGCGGCTTGACTGGAGCGCGTTGCATGTGGTCCGTCTCGGCCCCGACGGGGCGCTCGAGCCCGACGTTATGAATGTGAGCCTGCTTCCATGACGGACAATCGGTCCAGATCGCTCTTCCTATATGTCCAGAACCTCCTCGGGATCGGTCACCTCCGCCGCGCGGCGGCGGTGGCCCGTGCCGCTGCGGAGGACGGTTTCGAAGTGCATTTCGTCTCCGGCGGCATGCCGGTGCCGCATCTCGATATCGGCGCCGCGGCCTTCCACCAGCTGCCGCCGGTCCGGGCCGCGGACAATCTCTTCAAGGTGCTCGCGGACGAGAACGGCCGGGAGATCGACGATGCCTGGCGCGCCGCGCGGCGCGACAAGCTGCTGGCGCTGTTCGAGGATCTCAAGCCGGGCATCCTCTTCACAGAACTCTTTCCCTTCGGCCGCCGGCAGATGCGCTTCGAGTTGCTGCCGCTGCTGGAGAAGGCGAAAGCGGCGTCCTGGCAGCCGAAGATCGTCTCCTCGATGAGGGATATCCTGGTCACCAAGCCCCGGGCCGACCGCAATCGCGAGATCGTGGAGACCGTTGATCGCTATTACGATCTGGTGCTGGTGCATGGAGACGAGAGCGTGATCAGCCTTGCCGACACCTTTCCCATGTATGGCGAGCTGACGCCGCCGGTGCGCTATACCGGCTATGTGCTGAACCCGATCGACACCGGCTCGGCCGACGGGGACGGTGCCGGTGAGATCCTGGTCTCGGCAGGCGGCGGCGCCGTCGGCGGCAATTTCATGACCGCACTGGTGCGCATGCAACCGGAACTCCCATTTTCCGACCGGACCTGGCGTTTCGTCACCGGCCCGCACATGCCCGAAGAGGCCGCGCGCGAGATCGAGGCGCTTGCGGGGCCGGGCGTGATCGTGGAGCGGAGCCGCCCGGATCTCGCAGCGCTCATTTCGCGTGCGTATCTTTCCATCTCCCAGGCCGGCTACAACACGCTTGCCGAGATCCTGACTGCGGGAACCGCCTCGGTGGTGATCCCCTTCGAGGGCGGGGTCGAGACGGAACAGCGCGTGCGGGCGGATCTGCTGGCGGGGCGCGGCCGTCTCTCCGTCGTTCCCGAGGAGGCGCTCGCCGTTGATACGGTGTCCGCCGCGATGGAACAGGCTGTTGCCGGCAAGGATCGTGGCGTCGCAGGCGTGGATCTCGACGGCGCGGCGGGCACCGCGCGTATCCTGGGTGATCTTCTGGAGCAGGCGTGACTGTCGGGCCTGCCTCTGCGGAAGACCTCGTTCGCGCGCTGGATGCGGCCGCGCAGCGGGGCCGCGTGCTCGACTTCTGGTGGCGCGACGACGATTTGCAGGAACCTGCCCCGGCGCTTGAGCCGTTGCTGTCCTTCGCGGCCCGCACCGGCTGGGCACCCGGTCTGGCCGTGGTGCCGGAGGGTATGGACGCGGACGGCCTGGCCGCCCGGCTTGACACCACGGGGGCCGAACTCCTCGTCCACGGCTTTGCGCACCGGAACCACGCCGCGCAGGGCCAGAAGAAATGCGAGTTTCCCGCCGGGCGGAGCGTTGCGGAGATGCGCGCCGATGCGACAGCCGGGCTTCGCGCGCTGATAGCGGTCTTCCCCGATGCCGCCCTGCCGATTTTCGTTCCGCCATGGAACCGAATTGCGCCCGGGTTTGTTGCGGAGCTTACCGCATGCGGCTTCTCGGGGCTTTCCGCCTTCACGCCGCGCCGCAACGCCGAACCGGCGCCGGGTCTCAAATGTGTGAACACTCATATCGATGTTATCGATTGGCGTGGTACCCGTCGCTTCGTCGGCATCGGGGCCGTGCGGGAGGCGATCATCCGTCATCTCGCGGTCTGCGCGGCCGGGGCGGTGGATCCCGAGGAGGCGTGCGGACTCTTGACCCATCATCTGGTAATGGTGGAGGAAGATTGGCGCGAACTCGGCGCGCTCGCCTCGGAGCTTGCGACCCATGAGGCGGTCCGGCTCCGGGCGCCGAGTGACTGTTTTTGTTTCTGAAGGACCGCTCATGAGCCTGCATGCCTACCAGAAAAGCGCACTGACGGCGGACTATCTCCGCGGCGGGCTCGGGTTTGCGGTGACTGCGTTTCCGGTGCTCTTCGCGCCGATGCTGGGCACGTTTCAGATCATCTTCGGCCTGATTTCGCTTGTATTCGCCGGCTTCGTCGTCAAGACATGGCTGCGAGGGCAGAGCCAGGTAGAGCTCGCGCCGGAGGGAATTCGTACACTCGGCCCGCTTGGCAAGGCCATCGCCTGGCCGGATCTGGCGGAAATGGAGTTGCGATACTACTCGACCCAGAAGGACAAGGCGAAAGGCTGGATGCAGCTTGTCCTAAAGGACGGGAACGGCACGAAAATCTCCATCGAATCGACACTTGACGGTTTCGATACGGTGCTTGAGCATGCCGCTGCCGCCGCCGGTCGGAACGGCGTCGCTCTCAACCAGACGACAACGGACAATCTGGCGGCTGCGGGCGTATCCGTGGGGCTTGCCGCGAGGGACCAGTAGGTGCCCGTGGTATCGGGGGATTAAAGGCATGGACGACCAGCTGACACCGCTATTGCGGGTCAGGGATCTGCAAGTGGCATTCGACCTTCCGGGCGGAGAGCTGCTTGCGGTCAACAAGGTTTCCTTCCAAGTGCGCGCGGGCACGACGGTCGCGCTGGTCGGGGAGTCCGGCTCGGGCAAGAGCGTGGTCAGCCAGGCCATCATGGGCCTGTTGCCGCAGATCGCCGAAATCCGCGGCGGCTCAATCCTGTTTTCCGACGACAGGGCCAAGGGCACGATCACCGATATCGCGCGCCTGAAGCGCAACAGCCGGGAAATGCGCGACATTCGCGGCGGCCGCATCTCGCTCATCTTCCAGGAGCCGATGACCTCGCTGTCGCCGCTGCATACGGTGGGCAACCAGATCCGCGAGGCGCTCGAGCTGCATCGGAACGTCTCCGGCCGCGAAGCGGACGAGCTGACCGAGGACATGCTGCGGATGGTCGGTTTCCCGGATCCGGCCCGGGCGCTCCGCACATATCCGTTCGAGCTTTCCGGCGGGCTCCGCCAGCGTGCGATGATCTCGATGGCGCTGATCTGCCGCCCGGCCTTGCTGATCGCCGACGAGCCGACGACCGCTCTGGACGTCACGATCCAGGCGCAAATCCTGAAGCTGATCAAGGATCTGCAGGGTGAGCTCGGCATGGCTGTGCTGATGATCACCCACGATCTCGGTGTTGTCGCCAATATGGCCGACGACGTCGTCGTGATGTATCGCGGCCGGATCATGGAGAGCGGGACCAGGGACGAGCTCTACCGCAATCCGCAGCATCCCTATCTGAAAGCCCTGATGGCAGCGGTTCCGCGTTTCAACATGGAGCCGGGCGAACGTCTGGTGCCGATCCGCGAGATCAAGAGCGAGACCGGCCACCTGCTCGCCCCGACCGGCGAAGAGAAAAAGGCTGCGACGCACAAGCCGATCCTCAAGGTCGATAACCTTTCGAAATGTTTCACCATCCGTAAGGGTTCCTGGCTGTCCAGCGAGGAATCCAAGGTCTATGCGCTGGACGATGTCAGCTTCGAAGTGAAGCCGGGCGAATGCCTTGGGCTCGTCGGCGAGTCGGGCTGCGGCAAGACCACGCTCAGCAAGACCATCATGCGGGCGCTGACGCCTGACCAGGGCTCGGTGAGCTATTGCGATCCGGATGGCGAGATCGATGTGCTGGGGCTTTCCGGCGACGATCTCACCGGTTTCCGGCAGAAGCTTCAGTTCGTCTTTCAGGACCCGTTCAGCTCGCTCAATCCGCGGATGACGGTGTTCGATATCGTCAGCGAGCCGCTTGTCATCCACGGTATCGGCGACGATGCTTACCGCCGGGAGATGGTGTCCGAACTGATGAAGCTGGTCGGGCTCGATGCGCGGCACCTGAACCGTTACCCACACAGTTTCTCCGGCGGCCAGCGCCAGCGCATCGGCATCGCCCGCGCGCTCGCTCTGAAGCCGCGGATGCTGATCTGCGACGAGCCTGTCTCGGCCCTCGACGTCTCGATCCAGGCCCAGGTGCTGAACCTGCTAAAGGACCTGCAGGAAAAGCTGAACCTCACCTATCTCTTCATTTCGCACAATCTGGCGGTGGTCGATTACATCGCCGACCGGATCGCGGTGATGTGTGCCGGGCGGCTGGTGGAGCTGGCGCCGCGCGAGGAGCTGTTCCGCAATCCCGTGCATCCCTACACGAAGGCGCTGCTCCGGGCGGTTCCGGATCCGAGCCTCGACAGCCCGCTTGATTTCGATTCCGTAATGGATGGCCGGTGCTCGGTGCCGTCCGAGTGGCCCGCGCCGTTCACGGTGAGCGAGGAAACCCATCCGCGCCTGATCGATCTCGGCGGCGGACATTTCGTGCGCGCCGATGAATCCGCTCTGACCCTGAGGCTGGCATCGTGAAACTCCGGTACCTGATCCCGGCCCTTGTGATGGCGGTCTGGACCGCAGCCGCTTCCGCCGAAGAAATTCCCTCTCTCGCCGAACAGGTCGCGAACGGCACCCTGCCGCCGCTTGCCGAGCGTCTCCCTCAGCCGCCCATGACGGTCGATTTCGGGAGCCGGGGCAAATCGCTCGGGCGCTATGGCGGCACCATGCGCATGTTGATGGCGCGCAGCAAAGACACGCGGCAGATGACGGTCTACGGCTACGCCCGTCTCGTCAGCTACCGTCCTGGCGATTTCGAGCTCTTCGCCGACATTCTGGAGAAATTCGAGGTCGAGGACGAGAAGGTCTTTACCTTCACGCTCAGAAAGAATCATCGCTGGTCGGACGGCCATCCGTTCACGGCGGAGGACTTCCGCTATTTCTGGGAAGATGTGGCCAATAACGAGGCGCTTTCGCCGTCGGGTCCGCCGAACATCTTGCTGGTGGACGGCGAGGCGCCGCTTTTCCAGGTGCTCGACGAGCGGACGGTGCGCTACAGCTGGTCGAAGCCGAACCCGGATTTCCTGCCGTCCCTCGCCAAAGCGAGTCCGCTCTATCTCTACCGACCGGCGCATTATCTGAAACCGATGCATGCGGCCTTTGCCGATCCGGAGGCGCTCGCCAAGCTCGTGGAGGATGCCCGCCAGAGGAACTGGGCGGCCTTGCACAACAAGATGGACAATCTGTACCGGATGGATAATCCGGATCTTCCGGTCCTCCAGCCCTGGCGGGTGACCGGCAATGCGACCTCGACCCGGTTCCGCTTCGAGCGCAATCCCTATTTCCACCGTGTTGACCCGAAAGGCCGCCAGCTTCCCTATATCGACGAAGTGATCTTCAACGTCGCGAGTCCGGGACTGATCCCCGCCAAGGCGGGCGCCGGCGATACGGATCTCCAAGCGCGTTATCTTTCCTTCGACGATTACACCTTCCTGAAGGAAGCGGAGGACCGCTTCCCCTTCGACACCCGGCTCTGGCGCACCGCCAAGGGCTCGCACATGGCGCTCTTTCCCAACCTGAACGCGGAAGATCCGGCCTGGCGCGGCCTGTTCCGAGACGTGCGGTTCCGCCGGGCACTGTCGCTGGCGATCAACCGCTACGAGATCAACCAGGTGATCTATTACGGGCTGGCCTACGAAGGGAACAACACGGTCCTGCCGGACTCGCCGCTTTTCGAGAAGGATTACCAGACCCGCTGGGCGGGATTCGATCTGAAGCAGGCGAACCGGCTGCTGGACGAGATCGGCCTTGAGCGGGGTGAAGACGGCATTCGGCTCCTTCCGGACGGGCGGCCGCTGGAACTGATTGTCGAGACCGCCGGCGAGAGCACCAAGCAGACGGATATCCTTTCGCTGATTCACGATTCCTGGCTCGATGCCGGGATCAAGCTCTTCACCCGCCCGTCCCAGCGGAACGTCTTCCGCAACCGGATTTTCTCCGGCCAGACTCTGGTTTCCGTTTGGTCGGGCGCCGAAAACGGGTTGGCGACCGCCTTTACCAGCCCGGCGGATTTCGTGCCCTACACCCAGCAGCAGCTGCAATGGCCGCAATGGGGCCAGCATATCGAGACCGGCGGGCAGGCGGGCGCGGCGATCGACATGCCGGCGGCCGAGCGGCTGCGGGATCTCTATTTCACCTGGCGCGACGCCTCGACCCGGGCCGCCAAACTCGCGGCCTGGAAGGAGATCCTCGAGATCAACGCGGATCAGGTTTTCACCATCGGGTTGGTCTCGGGCGTGTTGCAGCCGGTCGTGGTGCACGACAATCTGCAGAACGTGCCGGAAAAGGCGATCTACAACTGGGATCCGGGCGCCCATTTCGGCGTCTATTTGCCGGATACCTTCTGGTACGGCGAGGCGCCGACCAAAAGCGCTAGCGCGGACTAGGGAGAGATTTAGTGCTGACCTACCTTGTCCGCCGCATCCTGATTATGATCCCGACGCTCATTGCGATCAGCGTGATCACCTTCGTCATCATCCAGTTGCCGCCCGGCGACTACCTGACGACGATGATCAACGAGATGCAGAGCCAGGGCGAAAATGTTGATCAGTCGAAGATCGAAGCCCTGCGCGCGCAGTACGGTCTCGACCGGCCGATGTACGAGCAGTACTTCCTCTGGGTGACCGGCCTGCTGCAGGGCGATTATGGTTATTCCTTCGAATACCAGCTGCCGGTAGCGGATGTCGTCGGCGACAGGGTGTTCCTGACCTTCGTGCTCAATTTCGCGACCATCATCTTCATCTGGGCGGTCGCCTTTCCGATCGGCATCTATTCCGCGACCAACCAGTACAGCATCGGCGATTACGGCCTGACCTTCATCGGTTTCATCGGGCTCGCCACGCCGAACTTCCTGCTGGCGCTGATCCTGCTCTACCTTGCCAACATCTGGTTCGGGACCTCGATCGGCGGACTGATGGACCCGAAATATCTCGATCAGCCCTGGAGCGTCGAGAAGGCCCTGTCGGTGCTTGAGCATCTCTGGGTCCCGGTGGTCGTGATCGGGACCTCCGGCACAGCAGCGATGATCCGCCGGCTGCGGGCAAACCTGCTTGACGAGCTGCAGAAGCAATATGTCATTACCGCCCGCGCCAAGGGGCTGCCGCCGTTCCGCGCGCTGATGAAGTATCCGCTCCGGATGTCTCTGAACCCGTTCATCGCCGATATCGGCAATATGCTGCCGCAGGTGATCTCGGGCTCCGCCGTGGTTTCCATGGTGCTCTCGCTGCCGACCACGGGACCGATGCTGATCGGTGCGCTGCAGAGCCAGGACATGTATCTCGCCGGCTCCTTCCTGATGTTCCTGGCGCTGCTGACGGTGATCGGGATGTTCATTTCCGACCTGCTGCTGGCGGTACTCGATCCGAGGATCAGGCTCGGCGGGGGGGCGAACCGATGAGCGTCACCTCGGGCGAGGGTCCGCGCACGGACCATTACGTCAATCGCGAGCCGTTCAACCCGAACGAGGACTCGGTCCTGACGCCGGAGCAAGAACGCTACTACATGGCGTCCCAGTGGCAGATGATGTGGTGGAAGCTGAAGCGCCACCGCGTCGCGGTCATTTCCGGGCTCTTCCTGCTGCTGCTCTATTTCTCGACCATCATCAGCGAGATGATCGCGCCTTACGCTCTAGCGACCCGGCACACCGACCATATCTACGCGCCGCCGCAGCGGGTGCACCTGTTCCACGAGGGCAGCTTCGTCGGCCCCTTCGTCTACGGGCTCGACTACACGCTGAACATGCGCAACCTGAAGCGGGAATACAGTCCGAACCCGGAAAAGGTGCAGGAGCTGCGCTTCTTCTGCTCGGGCGATCCCTACAGGTTCTGGGGCGCGGTGGAGACCGATTTCCATCTGGTCTGTCCGGCGGAGGACGGGACGCTCTTCCTGCTCGGCACCGACCGGCTCGGGCGCGATATGTTTTCGCGTATCGTCTACGGCACCCGGATCTCGCTCACCGTCGGCCTGATCGGCATCGCGGTCAGCTTCGTGCTTGGCATCGTGATCGGAGGCGTCGCCGGCTATTACGGCGGCTGGATCGACAGCCTGACCCAGCGCATCATCGAGATCATCCGCTCCTTCCCGGAACTGCCGCTCTGGATGGCGCTCTCTGCCGCCCTGCCGGTGACCTGGAGCCCGATCCTGATCTATTTCGGCATCACCATCATCCTCGGCTTGCTTGACTGGACCGGTCTCGCGCGGGCGGTGCGCTCCAAGCTGCTGGCGCTGCGCGAGGAGGATTTCGCCGTTGCCGCCCAGCTGATGGGCGCAAAGCCGAAGCGGATTATCGGCCGCCATCTGCTGCCGAGCTTCATGAGCCACCTGATCGCCTCGGCGACGCTCTCGATTCCGTCCATGATCCTCGGCGAGACCGCGCTCAGCTTCCTCGGCCTCGGACTGCGTCCGCCGATCACCTCCTGGGGGGTCCTGTTGACCGAGGCGCAGAACATCAATGCGGTCGAACTCTATCCCTGGATCATGGCGCCCGTGGTGCCGGTGATCCTGGTCGTTCTCGCCTTCAATTTCTTCGGCGACGGGCTTCGGGACGCGGCAGATCCGTACAAGTAGGCCTCACGGTCACGAGCGCGCTTGAAACCGCGCTCCGACTGTGATTGAAAGCGCCGGAAATCCGCGGGGAGTACCAACCATGTCAGCCTATCGCACTCTCGATGCCCTCGATGCCAAGGGCCGCACCGTCCTGCTGCGCGTGGACCTGAACGTTCCGATGAAGGACGGCAAGGTGACCGACGCAACGCGGATCGAACGGGCCGCGCCGACAATCCTGGCGCTGCGCAAAAAAGGCGCGAAGGTCGTGGTGCTGTCCCATTTCGGTCGGCCAAAGGGCGAACGGGTGGCGGAAATGTCTCTGGCACCGGTGGCCGCGCCGCTCGCGCAGGCGCTGGGCGACGTGTCGGTGGCCTTTGCCGACGATTGCGTCGGTGCGCCGGCCGAGACCGCCGTCGCCGCGATGTCCGACGGCGATGTTCTGCTGCTGGAAAATCTCCGCTTCCATAAGGGCGAGGAGAAGAACGAGGCGGAATTCACCAAGGCGCTGGCCAAGCTCGGCGATATCTATGTGAACGACGCCTTTGCCACCGCGCATCGCGCCCATGCCTCGACCGAAGGGCTCGCCCATCACCTGCCGGCCTATGCAGGCCTTCTGATGCAGGCGGAGCTGGAAGCGCTCGGCAATGCGCTCGAATCCCCGAAACGCCCGGTCGCGGCCGTGGTCGGCGGCGCCAAGGTGTCCACCAAGCTGGATCTGCTCGGCAACCTGCTGCCCAAGGTCGATTACCTGATCATCGGCGGGGGCATGGCCAATACCTTCCTCTTCGCCCAGGGCCATGAGGTGGGCAAATCGCTGGCCGAGCGGGATCTCGCGGACACCGCCCGCAAGATCATTGCGAAAGCGGAACAGGAAGGCTGCACGATCTGCCTGCAGACGGATTGCGTGGTGGCCGCCGAGTTCGCCGCGAACGCGCCCTCCGAGGTGGTCCCGGTCACCGCCGTGCCGGACGACAAGATGATCCTCGATGCGGGTCCGGAGAGTGTGGCGGCTTTCGCGGAAATCCTGAAGGACAGCGAGACGCTGGTCTGGAACGGTCCGCTCGGCGCTTTCGAGATCGCGCCCTTCGATGCCGGGACCGTCGCGCTCGCGCGGACGGCGGCGGAGCTGACCGACCAGGGCGCGCTTCTCAGCGTTGCCGGCGGCGGCGACACGGTGGCCGCGCTGGTGCATGCGGGGGTGGCGGACCGTTTCAGCTACGTCTCGACGGCCGGTGGCGCCTTCCTCGAATGGCTCGAGGGCAAGACCCTTCCGGGTGTCGCGGCGCTGATGACGGACCGCTGATCCCAAATCGCGAATCGGCGAAAAACCGGGAGATATTGACTATTTACCCTTTTTAACCCATATTTACGGGAGTTGGAGAAGGTAAATGATACCCGCTGTCCCGGTAACTGTTCCTCTGAATGCGACGCTCCCGACCCTGGTTGCCCCCCGGCCGGTGGAGCAGGAGCGCGACCGGAACAACTCGCCGCTGACGGCGGCTGCCGTATCCAGTTCCGATGAAAACAGCGAAGTTCAGGGCGATAACGAGCGCGCAACGGCGCTGCGGAATCAGGCCCGCAGGGAAACGCAACGCGAACGTGGGGATGCTATCGACATCCTCGTTTGAGTTCGGAATACGCCCGGAAGTTTCAGCGCGGTCCTATACGGGCCGCGCTTTCTTTTGGAGCCGGCTCTGCTAGGCTTTTTCCGGCAGCCTGCGACGGGGAGAAAGATGGTCGACGAGCGGAGCGAAGCGAAAGGGCCGGTTACCAAACTGGTCCCCGAGGGCGACGAGCGGGAACGTCTGGTCTGCACCGATTGCGGCTTCATCAATTACATCAATCCGAAGATCGTCGTGGGCGCGGTGGCAACCTGGGAGGACAGGTTCCTGCTCTGCAAGCGCGCGATCCCGCCGCGGCTCGGTTACTGGACCCTGCCCGCCGGCTTCATGGAGGAAGGCGAGTCGACCCAGGACGGTGCCGCCCGCGAAGCCTGGGAGGAGGCCCGGGCCCGGATCGAGATCGGTCCGCTGCTCGGCGTCTACAACATCCCCCGGATCAGTCAGGTGCAGATGATCTACCGGGCAAGGCTGCTCTCGGACGAGATCTCCGCTGGCCCTGAGAGCGAGGATGTCGGGCTCTTTACCTGGGATGAGATCCCGTGGGACGAGATCGCCTTCCCGACCGTTCACTGGGCCTTCGCGCATTATCGCGAGACGCTGGGCCAGGGCGAGTTCGCGCCGCGCTCGGAAATGCCGATGGGGGTTTGAGCGCTGATCCACCGCTCTCAACCCTTTACTGTCGTCATTCCCGCGAACGCGGGGACCCAGGGAACATAAAGCTGGGTCTGTCATCTCTGGGTCCCCACTTTCGTGGGGATGACAACTGAAGAAATGAGTAGGGCCTACTCAAGCCCCATCAGATCGCGGGCGAAACGATCGGCCTCGAAAGGCTGCAAATCTTCCGCACTCTCGCCGACGCCGACCGCATGGACCGGCAGGCCGACTTGGTCGGCCAGTGCCACCACGACCCCGCCGCGGGTGCTGCCGTCGAGCTTGGTGACGACGAGGCCGCTGACCTCGACCATCTCCTTGAAGGCCTTCACCTGACTGTGCGCGTTCTGACCGACGGTGCCGTCCAGCACCAGCACGCAATCGTGCGGCGCCGTCTCGTCCTGCTTGCGGATGACGCGGATCACCTTGGCGAGCTCTTCCATCAGCTCGGCCCGGTTCTGCAGCCGTCCGGCGGTGTCGATCAGCAGCACGTCGGTCCCGGCGGCTTTCGCCTCGTCGATCGCATCGAAGGCCAGTGCCGCTGCGTCAGATCCTTGCGGTTTCGCAATGACCCGTGTGCCGGTGCGCTCGCCCCAGACCTGGAGCTGCTCGATGGCGGCGGCGCGGAAGGTGTCGCCGGCCGCCATCATCACCGAGAGGCCGCGATCCCGAAACTGTTTGGCGAGCTTGCCGATCGTGGTGGTCTTGCCGCTGCCGTTCACGCCGACCATGAGCACGATATGCGGCTTGCGGCCGGTCGCGACCTCGAGCGGCTTGGCGACGGGACCCAGGATTTCGGCGATATCCTCGGCGAAGGCGGTGCGGACCTCCTCGTCCGTCACGTCCTTGCCGAACTTTTCCTTGGCGAGATTGGCGATCAGTTTGGCGGAAGTCTCGACCCCGAGATCCGCCGTGATCAGGACCTCTTCCAGCTCTTCCAGGCTCTCGCCGTCGAGCCGTTTCTTGGTGAAGACCCCGGAGATGCCGCCGACCAGCTTGCCGGAGGATTTGGCAAGCCCGTCTTTCAGGCGCCGGAACCAGCCGCGGCGCTCTTCCGTTTCCGCTTGTTCTTCGCTCATGCGGCGGATTTCCGTTCGATCTGACCGATAAGGTGGGTGCCGTCGCTGCCGGTGATGCGGACAGGGACGATCTCGCCGGGAACGCCTCCCTCGAGGCGGACCGGCGCGAAATTCTCCGCGCGCCCGAGATCCGGTTTCTCGACCAGCACGGATTGCAGGCTTCCGCTGAGGCCGTCGAGGAACCGGGCGAGGCTGCGTTCTCCGGCAGCGCGGAGCATTGCCGCACGTTCTTTCCGGAGCGGTCCCGGAACCTGCGGCATCTTCGCCGCCGGGGTGCCCGGACGGGCGGAATAGGGGAAGACATGCAGGTAGGAGAGGCCGCATTCCTCGACCAGTGCGAGGCTGTTGGCGAACATCTCCTCACTTTCGGTCGGGAAGCCGGCGATGATGTCGGCGCCAAAGGCGATGTCGGGCCGCGCCGCCCGCATCTCGCGGCAGAACGTTATGATGTCGGAACGGTTGTGCCGGCGCTTCATGCGCTTCAGGATCATGTCGTCCCCCGCCTGCAGGCTGACATGCAGATGCGGCATCAGGCGCGGCTCGTTCCTGACGAGCTGCAAGAGGTCGTCGTCGATCTCGACCGCGTCGATCGAGGAGAGGCGGAGGCGTGGCAGTTCCGGCACCAGTGCCAGCAGGCGGCGCACCATCTGCCCGAGTTCCGGCTTGCCCGGCAGGTCGGCGCCGTAGGAGGTGATGTCGACCCCGGTCAGTACGATCTCGCGGTAGCCGTTCGCCACCAGCTCGCGTATCTGGCGCACGATCTCGCCCATCGGCACCGAGCGGCTGTTGCCGCGGCCGAACGGGATGATGCAGAAGGTGCAGCGATGGTCGCAGCCCTGCTGGACCTGTACGAAGGCCCGGGCGCGCCCTTCGAGACCGGCGACGAGATGCGACGCCGTCTCCTTCACGCTCATGATGTCGTTGACGAGGATCCTGGCCTCCCCTGGAGCGTTCCAGGTCTCGGCTTTCAGCTTCTCCTCGTTGCCGACCACCCGGTCGACCTCTTCCATCGCCGCATAGGCGGCGGGATCGATCTGCGCGGCGCAGCCGGTGACCACGATCTCGGCCGCCGGATTGGCGCGGCGGGCCTTGCGGATCGCCTGGCGGGCCTGGCGCTCGGCTTCGCGTGTGACGGCACAGGTATTGATGACGACGACATCCTCGCGCCCGGCACGGGCGAGATGGTCGCGGATGACCTCGGACTCATAGGCATTCAGACGGCAGCCGAAGGTCTCGACCGGCCGGCCCGTAGTGCGCCCGTCCGTGTTGTCGTCAGTCTCGTTCATGGGGCGAGAAATGGCCGGAAACGCCCCCGAATGCAAGCGTTGCGGGCGGCGGGGTGCCATGCGCGCGCCGCATGGTGCGGGCGCTCAGGTGAGCGTATCGAGGTCGAGCGTGCCTTTGAAACTGAGCGCGACCGGGCCGGTCATCAGCACGTGTCCGTCCTCGCGCCACTCGATCGTGAGGGTGCCGCCGTCGAGTTCCACATCCGCTTTGCGGCCGGAAAGGCCGCGCCGTGCCGCCGCCACCAGCACCGCGCAGGCGCCGGAGCCGCAGGCCTCGGTGATGCCCGCGCCGCGTTCCCAGACCCGCATGCGGATGTCCTCCGGGCCGCGCACGGTAGCGAACTCGATATTGGCCCGGTCCGGGAAGATGTCGCTGGTCTCCAGCTTCGGCCCGATCTCGGAGAGCGGGATCGCGTCCGCGTCCTCGACGAAGATGACCGCGTGGGGATTGCCCATATTCACACAGCAGGCGGGGCCGTAGGGATTGCCCGGGATCTCGACATTCAGCGTGTCGACGCTCTCTGCCAGCGGGATCTCCGCCGCGTCCAGCCGTGCCGGGCCCATATCGACCCGGACCCGCCCGTCGTCCAGGCGCTCGCAGATCAGCGTGCCCGCAACCGTTTCGAGACCGATTCGATCCTTGCCGAGTTCCGCCATCACCAGATCCGCGACGCAGCGCGTGCCGTTGCCGCAGGCGCCGGCTTCGCTGCCGTCCGGATTGTGGATGCGCATGAAGGCGTCGCCGCCGTTCTTCGGCGCCTCGATGGTGAGGAACTGGTCGTAGCCGACGCCCCGCCGCCGGTCGCCCACGGCGCGGTAATCCCGCTCGCTGAGGGCGGGGCCGGGCTCGCGGCCGTCCAGCACGACGAAGTCGTTGCCGAGACCGTTCATCTTGAGGAATGCGATCTGTCTCATGGCGGCATATATATCGGCTGCATCGGGCAATTCCAATAAGCGACGGCGCCCGCTACCGTGTCCGCCGTGAGATTGAGTCGAGGGAGTGGAACATGATCACGGTTGCGCATGACGCGCTCGAGAAACTGGTCGCGGAGATGATCGGCCGGGCGGGCAGCAATCCGGAAGAAGCGGGCAAGGTCGCGCGCAATCTGGTCGAGGCCAACTGTCTCGGGCATGACAGCCACGGCATCGGCCTGGTCGCGCAGTACATGGACCATGCCCGCACCGGCGCGCTGACCGTGAACGGACATATCAGCCTGGTTTCCGACAACGGGGTCTATCTGCTGCTCGACGGCAACATGGCCTACGGGCAGGTCACGGGCATCGAGGCGATGGAACTCGGCATCGACCGGGCGCGCACGGCCGGGGCCGCGATCGTCGGTTTGCGCAACTCGCACCATCTCGGCCGCATCGGCGCCTGGGGCGAGATGTGCGCCAAGGCGGGCTTCATCTCGATCCATTTCGTCAACGTGGTCGGCCACCGCCCGCTCGTCGCCCCATGGGGCGGGGCCGAGGCGCGCTACTCGACCAACCCCTATTGCACCGCCGTTCCGGCGACGGACAGGAACCCGATGTTCGTGCTCGACATGGCGACCAGCCGGGTCGCGCTCGGCAAGGTCCGGGTCGCCTACAATGCCGGCAAGGAAGTGGTCGAGGGGGCGCTGATCGATCACCAGGGCCGGCCGACCCGCGAGGCGGCGGTGATGTACGAGGAGCCGACCGGCGCCCTGCAGGCCTTCGGCGAGCACAAGGGCTACGGCCTCGCCCTGCTCGGCGAGATCCTCGGCGCGGCCCTGCTCGGCGGTCCGGTGACCGATCCGAAGCACCAGGAGCGCAACACGATCTGCAATTCCATGCTGACGGTGATCATCGACCCGAAGGGCTTCGGCAAGGACATCCCGTTCGGCGACCTGATCGACTCCATGCTCGCCTACGTCACCAGCGCGCGCCCAGCGGAGGGCATCGACAAGATCCGCATCGCGGGCGAGCCGGAACGGGAGACCTCGGCGGAGCGCAAGGCGAACGGCGTCCCGATCGATCCCGGCACCTGGGCGCGCCTGGTCGAGGCGGGCGTCAATGCCGGCCTGGACCGGCATCAGTTCGACGGGATCGCGAAGTAAAAGGGTTGAGAGGATCCGGCGCATGAGTCCGGTGCGACAATGACCGCGCAATCCGCACAGATCAGGCGGGAGTTCGAGCATTGCGTTTCGCTGGTCCGCAGCGGGAATTACGCCGAGGCGCAGCCGCTTCTGGAGCGCACCGATTTTCTTGAAAGGTTCCCTCTTGCCAAGAGGATCCGCGAATTTGTCCGGTTCAGGCTGGCAGGGACCTCACTCGCAACGGTAACCCATCTGGGCGAGACCGCGACCTTCCGTGTCAGCGACCGCAATCTGGGCATGGACATCTTTCATGCCGCCGGCGAGTTCTTCGAGATCGAGGAGCTGGAATATTGCCGCCAGCGGGTAAGCCCCGGTGGCGTCATCGTCGATGTCGGTGCGAATGTCGGGAATCACTCAGTCTTTTTCGGGCGGTTCCTCAAGCCGTCGCGCCTGATCCCGGTCGAGCCGAACTCCGAGGCCCTGCCGTTCCTGATGGAGAATCTCACGCTCAACGATATTGATACCGACGAGCGTGGTTTTGGCATCGCGCTCGGCAGGGCGAGTGGTCAGGGCGGGATCACGAGCGACAAGGGCGATTTAGTGGAAAGCCGCATGGCTTCCGGCACGGGCATTCCCGTCGTCGCGCTCGACACGCTGGTCGAGGGACCCGTCCATTTCCTGAAGATCGATGTGGAGGGAATGGAGTTCGAGGTCCTGCGTGGCGCACAGCAGATCATCGCCCGCTCCCGGCCCCATATCCTGATCGAGGTTGCGGATGCGAAAGCGGACGCTTTGAAGCAGGCGTGCGCCGACCTCAACTACCGGATCGACAGGGAGTTCGAGGGATACAGGTACAGGAACTATTTCTTGAGCCCGGTTTGATGCATACGGCTATCGGAAATCCAACGCGATCCGTAACCTGAACCGAATGAAAACGACGCTCAGTCTTCTCACCCTCGTTCTGCCGGCGGCCATCGTCGTCTTTGCCTACGCTGCTTGCCTTTGGCGTGAGGTCCGGGTCTACAAACTGAGGAAAAGATTCAACCGGTTCCACGAGAAGCATGGTGGAACGATCGGGTTGTTCTCGCTCTACTTCTCCCTGAAGCCCCGGGTGAGCAACGAGAACGCGCGCAAATACGGTCTTCTACTCGCTCAATATCGCGTCTGGTCGATCATCCTTTTCGGCGCCTCTCTTATCATCGCAATGATTGTTGCGGTCGGAGGCCCGTTGCTGCTGCAGAAGCTTTTCGGCTGAGATCATCCGCCCGCGAAGGGCTCCCCCGCAACCTCGAACGGCTCCTGGCTCATTTGCAGATGTAGCTGGTCGCCTTCGTAGGGATGCGCCAGCGCGACCTCCTCGTTTAGCTCGACCCCGAGGCCGGGCGTCTTCGGCGGAATGACGTAACCCTCCTCCCAGCGCATCGGAGTTTTGAGGATGTCTGCGTGGAAATCGTCCCATTTGCGGATGCTTTCCAGCACCAGGAAGTTCGGGATCGAGGCGGCGAGCTGGACGTTGGCGGCGCCGACCACCGGGCCGCAATAGAGATGCGGCGCGACCTGGGCGTAGAAGGCTTCCGCCATGCCGGCGATCTTCTTGCCTTCGAGCAGGCCGCCGACCCTTCCCATATTCATCTGCAGGATTGAGGCGGCGCCGGTCTCCAGGACGCGGCGGAATTCCCATTTCGTTGTCAGCCGCTCTCCGGTCGCGACCGGGATCGACGTGGCCGCGGCCACCTTCGCCATCTCCTCCGGCATGTCCGGCGGGGTGGGTTCCTCGAACCAGAGTGGGTCGTAGGGCTCCAGGCGCCGGGCGAGGCGCCTGGCGCCGGCGGCGGTGAATTGGCCGTGGGTGCCGAAGAGCAGGTCCGCCTTGCCGCCGACCGCCTCCCTTATCAGCCGGCAGAAGGCTTCCGAACGGTCGAGGATCTCCATGTCCGGCTGATGCCCGCCGAAGGCGGTATAGGGGCCGGCGGGATCGAACTTCAGGGCGGTGAAGCCCTCGGCGACGCAGGCGGCGGCCGCCTCCGCGCTTTTCTCCGGGCTGTTGTAGAAGGTCGCCGGATCGTCCTCCGGGCGGGGATAGAGATAGGTATAGGTGCGCAGGCGCTCGTTCACCATGCCGCCGAGCAGTTCGTAGACCGGCTTGTCCGCCGCCTTGCCGATAATGTCCCAGCAGGCCATTTCCAGCCCGCTGACGACGCCCATCATCGAGGGGTCGGGGCGCTGGGTGAAGCCGGAGCCGTGGGCGCGGCGCCAGAAGCGCTCGATATGATGCGGGTCGTTTCCTTCGAGATAGCGCGCGAAGACGTCCTCGACCATCGCCGCGACGACCTTGGGCCCGAAGCTGGCGGCATAGACCTCGCCGACGCCCTCGATGCCGCAGGCGGTACGCAGTTTCAGGAAGAGGAAATAGCGCCCGCCGAAGCCCGGCGGCGGGTTGCCGACGATGAAGGTCTTCAGGCTTTCGAGCTTCATGGGAGGTCTCCGGAACGCGCTTTCGGCAAGAGTGAATCCCGCAATCGGGTTGCGGGTCGGAAGCCTAGCGACCACATGGCCTGATGCTAAGGCAAAAGCGACAGATCGCGGTGCTCCCTTGTCCGGAACGGACGAGCGCGGACTCGAACCGCCCGGAACCCGGCGGGAATGCTTGACTCGCAGGCGCGGCGCCCATATGTTCCGGCGCTCTCGGCAAAAACCAGTCTGCTGAGACCTTCACGGGTTCCGTCCGTCCTCGAGTGTTCGAGCACGGGCGCGCAACTGCTTTGGGCCTTCGACCGACTGGCAAACCGGGATGAATTGGAGTTAACGGACGCATGTTCGACAGTTTGCAGAACCGGCTCGGCGACGTTTTCGATCGCCTGAAGAAACGCGGCGCGCTGAAAGAAGCCGACGTGACGGCTGCGCTGCGCGAAGTGCGCGTGGCCCTGCTTGAGGCCGATGTCGCGCTGCCGGTGGTGAAGGACTTCATCGACAAGGTGCGCGAGCGCGCGGTCGGCCAGGAAGTCATCAAGTCCGTCTCCCCCGGCCAGCAGGTGATCAAGATCGTCCACGACAATCTCGTGGAGATGCTCGGCACCGAGGCAGGCACGATCAATCTCAACGCCGTTCCGCCGGTACCGATCCTGATGGTCGGCCTGCAGGGCGGCGGTAAGACCACCAGCACAGCCAAGCTCGCCAAGCGGCTGAAGGAAAAGGACCGCAAGAAGGTCCTGATGGCCTCGCTCGACATCTACCGTCCGGCGGCGCGCGAACAGCTCCGCGTGCTGGGCGAGCAGATCGAGGTCGCGACCCTGCCGATCGCGGAGAACGAGACTCCCGTTTCGATCGCGAAACGGGCGATGGCCGCGGGCAAGCTGCAGGGCTACGACGTGGTCATGCTGGATACCGCCGGCCGGCTCTCCATCGACGAGTCGATGATGGACGAGGTGATCCAGGTCCGCGACGCGGTGAACCCGGTCGAGACCATCCTCGTCGCCGACGCGATGACCGGCCAGGACGCCGTCACCACGGCGCGCAATTTCCACGAGCGGGTCGGGCTGACCGGCATCGTGCTGACCCGGATGGACGGCGATGCGCGCGGCGGCGCGGCGCTCTCCATGCGCGCGGTCACCGGGGTGCCGATCAAAGGCGTCGGCGTCGGCGAGCGGGCCGACGCGCTGGAGGATTTCCACCCGGAACGGGTCGCCGGCCGGATCCTCGGCATGGGCGACGTGGTCAGCCTGGTCGAGAAGGCCGCGGAGACCATCGAGATCGAGGAAGCCGAGCGCATCGCCAAGAAGATGCAGAAAGGCGCCTTCGACCTCGAGGACATGCTCTCCCAGCTCCGGCAGGTGAAGAAGATGGGCGGCCTCGGCGGCGTCATGTCGATGCTCCCGGGCATCGGCAAGCTGCAGAAGCAGATGGCGAACGCCAATGTCGACGAGAACGTCATAAAGAAGCAGGAAGCGATCATCCTCTCCATGACCAAGACGGAGCGGAAGAACGTGAAGCTTATGAATGCCTCGCGCCGCCGCCGCATCGCGGCCGGTTCGGGCACCAGCGTTCAGGAGGTCAACAAGCTCCTGAAGCAGCACCAGGACATGACCCGGGTCATGAAACAGATGGGCAAGATGGGCGGCATGAAAGGCCTCGGGGCCCTGCTCGGCGGTGGTGGAGGCGGCGGTATGCCGGCACCCGGCCAGCTCCCGCCCGGCCTCTCTGGCAAAGGCATGCCGAAGCTTCCGGGAGGCATGCTGCCGCCCGGTTTCCCCGGTAAGAAGTAATCGAATTCAAGCGAACAGCACTGAGTTTACTGGAAAGGAAGAAACCACATGGCACTTCGCATTCGTCTGTCGCGCGGCGGCGCCAAGAAGCGTCCGTTCTACCGCATCGTCGTCGCCGAGGGCACGTCCCCGCGGGACGGCCGCTTCATCGAGAAGCTCGGCACCTACAACCCGATGCTGCCGAAGGATCACGCCGATCGCCTCGTGATCAACGCCGAGCGCATCAAGCACTGGGTCTCCGTCGGCGCGACCCCGACCGACCGCGTCCACAAGATGCTCGCCGCCATCGAGCTGATGGACAAGTTCGAGTATCGCGACCAGCCGAAGAAGTCCGCCCCGGGCCGCAAGCGCCAGGAGCGTGAAGAGGAAGAGGCCGCGAAGGCCGCCGAGGCTGCCGAAGCCGCCGCCGCCGAGGAAGCTGCCGCTGCCGAAGCTGCCGCTGCCGAAGCCGAAGCCCCGGCCGAAGAGGCTCCGGCCGAGGAAGCCGCTGCCGAGGCTCCGGCCGAGGAAGAAAAGTCCGAGGGCTAAGCACCAATGGCCGAGCCGGTCACTCTCGGTGTCATTGTCGGCGTGCATGGCGTGCGCGGCCTGGTCCGGGTGAAAAGTTTCACCGAGGATCCGGACGATATCGCCGCCTACGGCCCGCTGAAGGATGACGCCGGAAAGAGCTACAAGCTCGAGGTGACCGGCCGGGCGAAGGGCGTGCTTCTTGTGCGCATCGCCGGTGTCGGCGACCGGAACGCGGCGGAGGCCCTGAAGGGCACCGAGCTGCTGATCGACCGGGACCGGCTGCCGGAGGCGGACGAGGACGAGTTCTACCATGCGGACCTGATCGGTCTTCAGGCGGATCAGGTCGCGGGCGGGACGCTTGGTACGGTGGCCGCAGTGCAGAATTTCGGTGCCGGCGATCTCCTGGAGATCCGCCTGCCGGACAGCCGCAAGACCGTGCTGGTGCCGTTCGACGAAAGCACGGTGCCGGAGATCGATCTCGAAGGCGGACGGCTTCTGGTCGATCCGCCGGCGGGGCTGCTGGACGAGGCGTCGGACGAGGACCGCAAGGCCGAAGCGGACCATGGCTGACACGCCCGCTCCCTGGCAGGCGACCGTGCTGAGCCTGTTCCCGGAAATGTTTCCGGGGCCGCTCGGGCATTCGATCGCCGAAAAGGCCCGTCAGAGCGGTCTCTGGTCCCTGAAAACGCTGGACATCAGGGACTTTGCGAGCGATAAGCACCGCTCCGTGGACGACACCCCCTTCGGGGGCGGTTCCGGAATGGTGATGCGGCCCGATGTGGTCGACGCGGCTCTGGCCAGCGTCGAGGACGTTCCGGGCCGCAGAATTTATTTGAGCCCGCGCGGCGTCCGGTTCGACCAGGCGATGGCGCGGGAACTCGCGGACGGCCCCGGCGTGGTGCTGCTCTGCGGGCGGTACGAGGGACTGGACCAGCGGGTGATCGACGCCCGCGGCCTTGAGGAGGTCAGTCTCGGGGATTTCGTGCTTTCGGGCGGCGAGATCCCGGCCCTGGCGCTGCTGGATGCCTGCATCCGTCTGCTGCCGGGCGTGCTCGGTACGGCGGCGACGCTGGACGAGGAGAGTTTCGAGGAGGGGCTGCTGGAGTATCCCCTCTTCACGCAGCCTCGGGAGTGGAACGGAATGTCCGTCCCCGAGGTGCTGCTGAGCGGCCACCACGCGAAGATCGCGGAATGGCGGCGGGAGCAGGCGGAAGAGATCACGCGCGAGCGGCGCCCGGACCTCTGGGAACGCTATCGCGGATCGAAAGAGTGAGCGGAGCGGACGGCGCGCCTGTCCAGCCTTCGTTTTTGACATGCGGCATGCCGCTCCTCTGCGGCCCGGTGGTCGGGCAGGTCAAGAGCTGCATGTGTTTCGAGCGCCGGTATTCACCGGGCCCTGGTTGGTCCGGTCGCCACCGGCATGAACTGGAGAAGAAGAATGAACATCGTACAACAGCTCGAAAAAGAGCAGCTTGATAAGCTCGTTGCCGAGCGCCCGGTTCCGGAATTCGGCCCGGGCGACACCGTGAAGGTCAATGTCCGCGTCGTCGAAGGCACGCGCGAGCGTGTGCAGGCCTATGAAGGCGTCTGCATCGCGCGCAAGAATGACGGCCTGAACTCCTCCTTCACCGTGCGCAAGATTTCCTACGGCGAAGGCGTCGAGCGTGTGTTCCCGCTCTACTCGCCGCGTCTCGACAGTATCGAGGTTACCCGCCGCGGTAAGGTCCGCCGCGCGAAGCTCTACTATCTGCGCGGCCGTCGCGGCAAAGCGGCGCGTATCGCCGAGAAGACCATGCGCGCCAAGCCGAGCGCTGCCGCTGCTCCGGAAGCTCCGGCGACCGAAGCGTAAGCTTCCAAGGCATGAGATTTTATGGAACGGGAGCGCTCCGGCGCTCCCGTTTTTCTTTGCCCTAGCCGAACAGCGTGCCGCCGCCGATCACGGCGAGCAGGATATAGGCGATCCGCCGGAAGGTGCGCTCGCTCGCTTTGTAGAACAGCTTTCCCCCGAACCAGATTCCGCCGACATAGCACGGCGCGATGAGCGCGCCGAGCAGCATGCGCTCCGGGGTCAGCACGCCGAACCAGAAATAGCTCGCCACCACGAAGACGAAGCCGATCTGGAAGAAGGCGGTGATGTTGGCGCGCACCGCTGCGGGCGCGTAGGGACCCGATAGCAGGTAGAAGATGATCGGCGGACCGCCGAGCCCGGTCGAGCCGTTGAGAAATCCGGCTACGCTGCCGACCGCGACATCAACGCCGAGCCGGCGCGGGACATTATGCCGGTAGCCGCTTGCCAGCAGTGCCACCAATGCCAGCACGATCACCGAGATCGCCTGCCTCAGGACTTCCTGATCGATGCTGACGAGGATCCAGGTCCCGAGCGGCAGCGCCGCAATGCCGCCGAGCGCCATCGGTGCCGCCTGTTTCCAGTCCGCTTCCCGCCGCGACATGCGCAGGAGCTGGATCTGCGCCGGCATTTCCATCGTCGTCAGGGTCGCGAGCGCGGTCTGCGGGCCGAAAAGCAAGCTCAGCAGCGGGATCGAGATCATCGCCGCACCGAAGCCGGAGAAACCGCGCACCAGTCCGGCGAGTCCGACCGCTCCCGCGGCTAAAGTGAGGTTCAAGAGACCAAATCCTTCCAAAGTGGAAGCAATAGAGCTCAGATCCATTCGAATTTGGCCTTTATCGGTTCATAAATTTCGGAAAAGCCCGTTTTCCCCGCAAGATTCAGCTTTTTTCCGCAGGATCGAGTCGCTATGCTCCGGGCCCGTCCGAGGACGAGAGATATGTCGCGCCATAAACAAGAAGAGCGCTCGCCCGATTTTCCGGCCGAACGCCAACGGCGCTCAAGATGAGAGGAAGCATAGCAGCGATGTCAAAGCCGCGTACGCTGTTCGATAAGATCTGGCAGGACCATCTGGTTGACGTTCAGGACGACGGAACGTGCCTTATCTATATCGACCGCCACCTGGTGCACGAAGTCACCAGCCCGCAGGCCTTCGAGGGACTCCGGAATGCCGGCCGCAAGGTGCGCCGCCCGGAATTCACGCTCGCAGTCGCCGATCACAACGTGCCGACGAAGGATCTCGACAAGGGGATCGCCGACGAGGACTCCCGGATCCAGGTCGCGACGCTTGAGCAGAATGTCTCCGATTTCGGCGTGCCCTATTTCGATATGAAGGACAACCGGCGCGGCATCGTGCACATCATCGGTCCGGAGCAGGGTTTCACCCTGCCGGGCACGACGATCGTCTGCGGCGACAGCCACACCTCGACCCACGGCGCCTTCGGCGCACTCGCCTTCGGCATCGGCACCTCGGAGGTCGAGCATGTGCTCGCCACCCAGACCCTGGTGCAGAAGCCGGCCAAGAACATGCGGATCACGGTCAAGGGAGAGCTGCCCAAGGGCGTGAACTCCAAGGATATCGTGCTCGCCATCATCGGTAAGATCGGCACGGCCGGCGGCACCGGCCATGTGATCGAGTTCGCGGGCGAGGCCGTCCGCGGGCTTTCCATGGAAGCGCGGATGACGATCTGCAACATGTCGATCGAGGCGGGCGCCCGCGCCGGCCTGATTGCGCCGGACGAAACTACCTTCGAATATCTGAAGGGTCGTCCCTTCGCCCCGAAGGCCGGTGCCTGGGAGCAGGCCGTCGCCTACTGGAAGACGCTGCCGTCCGACGAAGGCGCGGTCTACGACACCGAGGTCGAACTGAACGCGGCCGATATCGTGCCGCAGGTGACCTGGGGCACGAACCCGGAAGAGGTCGTTCCGATCACCGCGAACATTCCGGATCCGGAACAGATGTCCGATCCGGTCCGCAAGGCGAAGATCGCCCGCTCGCTCGAATATATGGGCCTCACCGCCGGCACGCCGATCAACGAGGTCAAGATCGACAAGATCTTCATCGGCTCCTGCACCAACGGGCGCCTCGAGGACCTGCGGATCGCCGCCGGCGTTCTCAAGGGCCGCAAACTGGCCGACGGGGTACAGGCAATCATCGTCCCGGGCTCCGGCCTGGTGAAGGAGAAGGCCGAGGAAGAAGGTCTGGACAAGGTCTTCATCGAGGCCGGCTGCGAATGGCGCGAGCCGGGCTGCTCCATGTGCTTGGCGATGAATGCAGACCGGCTGGAGCCGGGCGAGCGTTGCGCCTCGACCTCGAACCGGAACTTCGAAGGCCGGCAGGGTCGCGGCGGGCGAACCCATCTGGTGAGCCCGGCAATGGCGGCAGCGGCCGCCGTGGCCGGTCACCTGACCGATGTCCGCGATCTGCTGAACTAAGGGAGGAGAGAGAAAATGGATAAATTCACCAAGCTCTCCGGTGTCGCCGCGCCGATGAACATCATCAATGTCGACACCGACATGATCATTCCGAAGAACTATCTGAAGACGATCAAGCGGTCGGGCCTCGGCAAGCACGCTTTCGCCGAGATGCGCTATAACGACGACGGCAGCGAGAACCCGGATTTCGTGCTGAACAAGCCGGCCTACCGCAAGGCGCAGGTGATCGTCGCAGGCGACAATTTCGGCTGCGGTTCCTCGCGCGAGCACGCGCCCTGGGCGCTGCTCGATTTCGGCATCCGCTGCGTGATCTCGACCAGCTTCGCCGACATCTTCTTCAACAACTGCTTCAAGAACGGGATCCTGCCGATCAAGGTGACCCAGGAGCAGCTGGACGAGCTGATGGACGATGCCGAGAAAGGCGCGAATGCCGTGCTTGAGATCGACCTGCAAAACCAGCAGATCGGCCGCCCGAACGGCGAGAAGATCGCGTTCGAGGTCGACGAGTTCCGCAAGCACTGCCTGCTGAACGGCCTCGACGATATCGGGCTGACCATGGAAAAGGGCAGCGCGATCGACACGTTCGAGGACAAGGAGAAGACCGAGCGCCCTTGGCTCGCGGCCGCCTCCTGACGGAATTATCGACGGCTTACGGAACCAATCCGGCGCTCGGGGCTTTCCCAAGGGCGCCGGGCTCTCTATAAGAAGCACGCAATATCCGGCCCGCACGAAGGCCGGTCTCATTAGGGTAAGCGGAATTCATGGCCTCCAATCGTAAAATGCTTGTGCTCGGCGGTGACGGGATCGGTCCCGAAGTCGTCAAGGAAGTGCTCCGTGTCGTCGACTGGATGGCGAAGAAGCGGTCCGTCAGCTTCGACCTCCAGGAAGGTCTTGTCGGCGGGGCTGCCTACGACAAGCACGGCACGCCGCTGACCGACGAGACTCTGGCCGACGCGGTGGATTCCGACGCGGTGCTGTTCGGCGCGGTCGGCGGAACGCAATATGACGATCTTCCGTTCGAGGTGAAGCCGGAGCGCGGCCTGCTGCGTCTGCGCAAGGAGATGGACCTTTTCGCCAACCTGCGGCCGGCGATGGTTTTCGACGCGATGGCGGACGCTTCCTCGCTGAAGCGGGACCTCGTCTCAGGCCTGGACATCATGATCCTCCGGGAGCTGACCGGCGGCGTTTATTTCGGCCAGCCGCGCGGGATCGACGATCTGCCGGACGGCACTAAGAAGGGTTACGACACCCAGGTCTACACGACCCCGGAAATCGAGCGCATCGGCCGTGTCGCCTTCGATCTCGCCCGCAAGCGCGACGGCCGGGTGACCTCGGTCGAGAAGGCCAATGTCATGATGTCCGGCGTGCTCTGGCGGGAGGTGATGACCAACCTGCACAAGGCCGAGGGCGAAGGTGTCGTGCTGGATCACATGTATGCCGACAACTGCGCCATGCAGCTGGTGCGCAACCCGAAGCAGTTCGACGTGATCGTCACGGACAACCTGTTTGGTGACATTCTCTCCGATTGCGCGGCAATGCTGACAGGCTCTCTCGGGATGCTGCCGTCCGCCTCGCTCGGCGCGGTGGACGAGGTCACCGGCAAGCGCCATGCGCTTTACGAGCCGGTGCACGGCTCCGCACCGGACATCGCCGGGAAAGGCATTGCCAACCCGATCGCGGAGATGCTTAGTTTCGCCATGGCTTTGCGCTACTCCTTCGATATGGGTGAAGAAGCGGACATGCTCGAACAGGCGATCCAGAACGTTCTGAAATCCGGACTGCGGACTGCGGATATCATGCAGGACGGCATGGCGCGCGTCTCGACTACCGTGATGACTGACAGCCTGCTCAAAGAGCTGGACAAACTCGTATCGGGATAGCCCCCCCAACCAGCATTGCTTGAATTAAGTCGGCGGGGGGCGTAAGTCTCCCGCCGAAGTCGTTTATGGACTTCAACAACCAGAGGAATGGACCAGAACCATGGGCTACAAAGTTGCCGTTGTCGGCGCGACGGGCGCCGTTGGTCGTGAAATGCTTACAACCCTTGCCGAGCGCGATTTTCCGGCGACCGAAGTCGTCGCGCTGGCTTCCGAGAAATCGGCGGGCACCGAGGTGTCCTACGGCGAGGACAAGACACTCAAGGTCCAGAACTTGGCGACTTACGACTTCACCGGCACCGACATCGCGCTGTTCTCGGCCGGCGGCACGATCTCAGAGAAGTTCGCGCCCAAGGCCGCGTCGGCAGGCTGCGTCGTGATTGACAACAGTTCCCATTTCCGGATGGATCCGGACGTGCCGCTGGTCGTGCCGGAAGTGAATGCAGGCGCGCTCTCGCGCTACGGCAAGCGCAACATCATCGCCAATCCGAACTGCTCCACTGCGCAGCTCGTCGTGGCGCTGAAGCCGCTGCACGACGCGGCAAAGATTAAGCGTGTCGTGGTCTCGACCTACCAGTCGGTTTCGGGCGCCGGCAAGGAAGGCATGGACGAACTCTTCACGCAGACCCGGGCGATCTACGTGAACGATCCGGTGGAGAACGAGAAGTTCACTAAGCAGATCGCCTTCAACGTCATTCCGCATATCGACAAGTTCATGGATGACGGCGCGACGAAGGAAGAGTGGAAGATGACCGGCGAGACCAAGAAGATCCTCGACCCGGCCATCGAACTCGTCGCCATGTGCGTCCGCGTGCCGGTCTTTATCGGCCATGCCGAGGCGGTATTCGTCGAGACCGAAAAGTCGCTGAGCGTCGAGGAAGCCCGCGCCGCCATGCAGGACTTCCCCGGTCTCGTGGTGGTCGATCACCGGGCGGACGAAGGCTATGTCACGCCGCATGAATGCGCCGGCGAGGATGCGGTCTATGTCAGCCGGGTCCGCAAGGATCCGACGGTGAAGAACGGCCTCATCTTCTGGTGCGTCTCGGATAACCTTCGCAAAGGGGCGGCGCTCAACGCCGTGCAGATCGCCGAGACCCTGGTGAAGGAGCATCTCGAAAAAGCGGCCTGATCTCCTCCGCATACTCATCTCCGAAAAGGCGGCCGGGCTTTCCCGGCCGTTTTTATTTTCCGAATTTCAACTATTGCGTTCACAATTCGGCCCCGATCCTCGTCCCTCATGCATGGGCGTGAGTAAAAAACTACTCACCCCGTTGCATACCAAGCACAGAGCACTTTCAACGTGTCGGGGCTTCACGTGGGGACTGGAAATCAGGACAGCGGCAATGGCCGGACTGAGCCTGGAGCAGGCTTGTCCGGCGATCTTTTCGCCGAGGCGACGCGCAGCGCGGTCGATCTCATCGCCCGTTCCGCCGAAGGGTTTTCCCGGCAGGTTCCGGTACGCGAAATCCCGCCACCCCCGATATCGCCGAAAGGCGAACGCCGCACCCCCCAACCTCCGGAGGCCTTCTGGGAACTCTGGTCCGAACATCAGAGCCAGCTACTCAGACAATGCATGCGGCTGATGTCCGGCAATATGGCGGATGCCGAAGACGCTCTCGGAAACGCTTTGGTCCGGGCCTCTTCCCACTTTGCCGAGGGCGGCGGCGAGGGGATCGCGAACCAGCGCGCCTGGCTTTCCCGCCTGGTGCATAATTCCTGCATCGACTTCTACCGTGCCCGGTCGCGCCAGAAGCGCTGGACCGACGAGGTGATGGCCATGGCGGACGGGGACGATATTCCCTCCGCGCCGACACCGGAGCCGACGCCTGAAGAAATCGCGGAAACCGGGGAGTCCATGCGGAAGCTGCAGACGGAGCTCAACAAGCTGCCGGAGCTGTTGCGCGTGCCGCTGATCCTCCGTTTTCTCGAGGGCCTTTCCTACGCTGAGATCGCCGAGCGGCTGTGCATCCCGAATTGCACCGCCCGCAAGCGCGTGCAGCTCGCCCGCGAGCGGCTGCGCCGGAACGGCGCCGCGCCAACCTGAGATTTCTTGTTCACACCTATTGCGGGTGGAGCGTCATGGAATTGTTCGCGCCCAGTTGAGAGCAAGGAGAGACGGGGCGGACGGTCCTGAAACCACCAGTATCGAGGAGACAGAGATGGCAATCCCAACTCCGGTCAACGGTCAGATCACCGACTCCGTCACCCAGGCCAATGTGAAGGTTCTGGGCGACTCGCCGGCCATGGCCATGGGGGCGATTTACCAGTCGCTCGCGCATTCCACGGGCATTCTCTACGAGAACGCCGTGAGCTCGCAGCAGCAGCTCGGCATCGCCGCTCAGGCCGCGACCAACCAGGGCGTGATCCAGATCTACAGCATCGACACCATGGCCGACGCGGTCGCGACGTCGAAGATCGGCAACAGCGATGTGCCGAACAACATGCTGTCGCTGCTGACCGCCCTGAAGGCGACCAGCGCCGGTCCGGTCTAAGACCGCGGCCAAGACGCAACCCTCGCGCCCGGGACGATTTCCTGAGGAATGAGTCCCGGTGTGCGGAAATCTCAACCAGCCGAGAGGATCGGACGCACCAGCGCACCCGGTAGCAGGCCAACGGCAATGGGGGGTTTGGTTCCATTGTACGAGCGCATGACAACTGCCGGTGCCCGGATGTCTGCCCCTGCGGCGAATGGAGTGATGCAATGGCAGACAATACACCGGTCAACGGCATGATCACCGACTCCGTTACCCAGGCCAACGTGAAGGTCCTGGGCGACGCACCGGCAATGAGCATGGGAGCGATTTTCCAGTCGCTCGCGCATTCCACCGGCATTCTCTACGAAAATGCCGTGAGCTCGCAGCAGCAGCTGCAGATCGCGGCCCAGGCCTCCACCAACCAGGGTGTGATCCAGATCTACAGTGTGGACACCATGGCCGGGGCGGCCGCGACCTCGAAGATCGGCAACAGCGACGTGCCCAACAATATGCTGGCGCTGCTGTCCTCGCTGAAGGCGGCGTCGCCGGCGGTGTCCTGAGGCCCAACAGTCGAAGAGTGAGGAGGCGGCGCGACGGTGCGGCGCCTCCCCCTTCCCCACACGCTAGACGTGTCATTAGGAGAGAGCGAGATGTCAGACCGAAACCGTGTCAACGACCTGGTCACCGACTCGGTCACACAGACCAACACAATGGATCTGGGAGTCGCGCCGGCGCTGTCGGCACTGCCTGTCTATACCTCTCTCGCGGAAGCGACGAGCGTGCTTTACGCCAACATGGTGGCGAACCAGCAACATAACTCCGTGGTCGGCACAACGTCTTTGGTCGCAAGTGTGGACAAGCTGCTCAGCATTGACCAGCGCTCCGCCGAATCGACTCAGGATCAGATGATGAAGAAGGTTCTGGATACGCTGAACGAGATGGATCGGCGCAGGACGCTCGCGGCTGCGGGCGAGGATGCTTTGAAGACGCTTGTGCAGTGATCCGGCGTTCCCGGAGGTAGCGAGTCATGGCAGAGACGGTCAACGGCCAGATCACGGACGCGGTCACGCAGGCCAACGTCAAGGTGCTTGGCGAAGCGCCGGCGGAGGCGGTGGGCATGTCCTTTCAGGCCCTGTCCCACGCAATAGGCCTTGCAATGGAGAATGCCACCTCGACCCAGGGCGGAATGCAGCAGGTCGCCAATACCGCAACGTCCTCGATCTGCGCCTTGATCGTCGAACAGGCGGGTAAGTGAGGCACGCCGAACGGAAGAATTCACGAGCCGGCCTGCGGGGCCGTCTCCGATATGGCGGGCCGGCTGTCAGCCGGTCCCGGGATCTACCGGCGGTCATGAAGCCGCCGCTCAGGAAGGAGCAAGGATATGGCTATACCGACGCCGGTGAACGGACAGATCACGGATTCCGTTACCCAGAGCAACGTCCAGACCCTGGGCGCGGCCCCGTCAGTCGCGATGGGGGCGATCTACCAGTCGCTCTCACATTCGACGGGAATCCTCTATCAGAACACCGTCCAGCAGCAGCAGCAGGCGGCGATCTGCGCGCAGGCGGCGACGAACCAGGGCGTGCTGCAGATCTACAGCGTCAATTCCATGGCCGCCGCCACGGCGACCAGCAAACTGGCGCAGTCGGATACTACGGACACGCTGATGACGCTGCTCGTGGCGCTTGCGGCTCTGAAATAGGGCGCTAGAGAGCTTGATGATTTTGGCTTGTGAGCAGGGGCAAGAGCAATGGCAGATGAAACGCCCGTCAATTCACAGATTACGGATGCCGTAACCCAGACCAATGTGAAGGTTGTCGGTGAGGCGCCCGCCCAGGCCATGGGCATGGTCTACCAATCGATGGCGCATTCCATCTCGTTGTCGATGCAGAACGCAATGCAGGCGCAAGGCGGCCTGCAGCAAATAGGAAACGCGGTTACGTCGAGCGCCTGCCGGCTCATTCTCGACGCGACCAAGGGCGGGATGGGAAGCTGAACCGGATCTCGATGCCCGCTGCGGAGTTTGGAGATTGACCGATGACCGACGATAGCGAGTTCGGAAGCGAAGACACTATATTCGGCGCTAGCAACAACGACACGGTCTCCGGCGGTGGTGGCAACGATACGGTCTCCGGCGGTGGCGGCAACGACACCGCCTCGGGAGGAGGAGGAACCACGAACTTGCCTGCCGGTCCGGGTGTGAACTCGATGATTCTCGACGCGGTCAAACAGTCAAACAGTGCCGTGCTTGGGGCGTCTGGCGAGAATGGAGCCTCGATCGCCTATCAGAAAGTAGCGCAGGCGGCGGCGTTCGCGGTCCAGGATTCGACTGACTACTTGCGCAATATCATGGCGATGAGCGCGGCCGCGACGGGTGTGGCATTGCAGAAAATGGTCGCGAATCCGTCGGAGGCGACACTGTACGAACCGATCCTGACCCAAGCCAATTTGGCGGTTACCAACGCGAGAACGAATTTTACTGACGTCGGAAGCGCGGCCGGAACGATCGTAAAGGATTTCCCGTCCAGCTGATTTGACATCGAATTTCCGCTGCCTCCGCAGGCCAGCCGACTGGGCTCCGTTAACGGAGCCCGTTTTTTTGTTCACGTCGCGCTTTCCTCGAGCGTCCGCAGAAAGGAGGCGAGACATTCCGCGTCACGAGAGTCTTGGCGCGCCCGCCTTTCAGGGACTCGAGGAGACCGAAATGGCCAAGAAACCGAGCAGTGGACGGCGATCGGTGCGCCAGCGCGTGCGCGACCGTGCCGAGGACTATATCGACAAGAAAATCGACGAGGCGATGGATCGGCTGGATGAGACGCTGGAACCCGATCCCGAAGAGTCTGTCGCGGAAGCATTCATCGAGGCGGAAAGCCAGTCCGTAGAGATCGCCGGACCGGACGCCGTGGAGGCGGTGACTGAAGATGAGACGGTGGAGGTCGTTATCGAGGTCGACGCCGATAACCCGCCCACTCCGGATCCGGAAGCCGCCGCCGCGGCAGCCGAGGTCAGCGAGGCGGAAGCGGTCGAGAAAGAGGCCCGAGCGCTGCAGGACCTGGCGACAAAAGTCTACGGCGCGTGAAAGACCGCCGCCGAAAGGGCGCGTCATGAGCGATGAGGAACATTCGAAGAAGCCGCCGGATCCGGTCGTCGACCAGGTCGCGGCGGCGACCGACGGCGCGCTCCAGGGCGCGCTCAACACGCTTGCGGCCGCTGCCGTAGAGCGGGACCGGATTCTCGACCAGTTCCGGGAGCAGAAAGAACGGCTGGAATTCCAGCTGCAGCAGCAGAGGGCGCACGCAATGAATTATGTCGAGCAAGCGAGAGCGGAGACCCAGCAGCGGACCGGCGGTCCGGCCGGGCAGTCTTCCGGTCAGGCCGATGCGGAAAATGGATTGAATCTCTCACCGGACCAACAATTCATCGCTGGGGTGAAGATGCTGATCTACCAGGATACGCGGCCATTCGAGGTTTCGACCGAGACGCAGAAGCAGGCTGCATTGCTCTTGCTCGACGCACTAAAGAAAATCGTTCATCAGGAAATCAACGTGCTCTTCGAGCGCGCGCAGGCCCAGGAGACGGCGAAGCAGGAAGCCGCGAAACAGGAAGCTGCATCTCCGGCGACGGCAGAGCAGAGCGCCGCGGAACAGTCTGCAGCCGGGAAGACCGAGCCGGACTCGGGGACGGAAGATCCGGCCGGCAATTCTAAGGATGAATTGTCAAAGCAGCCGGACGGCAGCTCTTCAGCCCCTTGAGGATCGCCGGGAGAAAAAGCTCCCGGCGGTCCGCCCGGTCCGTTACGCGCGTTGCCAGCTCAAGTCCCCCGGCGGCGCGGGCAAAGGCCGATCTAGCGTCTTCCGTCTTGACGAACCATGCTGCGAGCAGGGCGGCGAAGAGATCGCCGGTCCCGTTGAAGCCGCGCGCCAGCCGCGGCGAGGATGCCTCGCAGCAATGCTCCGCCGTCACCAGCAGATTGGAGACCCGGTCCGGCCGCTCGATCCCCGTGACGGCGACGGCGGTCAGCCGGTTGGCGGAGATCAGGGAGCGTGCCGCTCCGACAATCGCAGGAAGTTTCTCCTCGATCTCCTGACCGGCAAGCACGCCAAGTTCGAACAGATTCGGCGTTATGATATCCGAGAGCGGCAGCAGCTCGTCGCGGATCGCTTCGGCGACCCCGTCGGCGACGAAGCGTCGCCCATGATCGCCGATCACCGGATCGAGAATATAAGGCAGGTCGGGCCGCACTCGCCGGGTGCGAAGAACGGCGTCGGTTATGGCCCGGGCGCTCCCGGGGTGCCCGAGATAGCCGGAGAGCGCGGCCGAAAGCCCGTCCAAGACACCGAGTGCGTCAAGCCCCTCCAGCTCAGCCTGAAGTTCCGCAGGATCGCGTGTCCGACCGCGGAACTGACCGTGGCCCGGATGGTTCGAGAAGGAGACGGTGTCGAGCGGCCAGACCTCTAGCCCCGCGGCCTGGATCGCAGGCACCGCGATGCTGTTGCCGACATAGCCGTAGCTGACCCGCGACTGGATGGAAAGGATGGCCATGCGATTTTCCCGAGCGGACCCCTTGTCAGTTCCGAGATGATCGCGAGGTTTGCTCCCGGTCAAGGGGCAAGTCACTCATGCCGCTTGGTTTTCGTCCGCTATCCTCTAGGATGGCGGCGGCAGCAAGAGGAGATCTTCCATGGCCGCATCCGTCAGACCGCGCCGCTCGGCGCTCTATATGCCGGGCTCGAATGCGCGGGCGCTCGAGAAGGCGCGGAGCCTGGAGGCAGACGTCGTGATCATGGATCTCGAGGACGCCGTTTCCCCGGACAAGAAAGCGGCGGCGCGTGAGGCGATCGGCGCGGCGCTGTCCGAGGGCGGTTACGGCGATCGCGAACTCGTCATCCGGACCAATGCGCTGGAGGGCGATTGGGGCACGGAGGATCTTGCTTTCGCCGCCAAGGCCGGCGCCGATGCGGTGCTGCTGCCGAAAGTCGAGCATGCGGAGCAGATCTGGCAGGCGGAGGAAATGCTTTCCGCCGCTGGCGCGCCGGACAGTCTTTCGATCTGGTGCATGATGGAAACCCCGCTTGGAATGCTGCATGCCGAGGAGATTGCCGCAGCTAGCCCGCGGCTCGGATGCCTGGTGCTGGGCACCTCTGATCTCGCGAAGGATCTCCATGCACTGCATACCCGAGACCGGTTTCCCTTCATTACCAGCCTCGGGCTCTGCATCCTCGCGGCCCGGGCCTACGGGCTCGCGGTGCTGGACGGGGTGCATCTCGATCTGGACGATGCCGAGGGGTTCGAGGCTTCCTGCCGTCAGGGCTTGGAGCTCGGTTTCGACGGCAAGACGCTGATCCATCCGAAAACGCTAGCCGCCGCCAACCGGATCTTCGCGCCGAGCGGCGAGGAGATCGCCTGGTCGCGCAAGATTATCGACGCCCATGCCGCTGCCGAAGCGGAAGGCAGTGGAGTGGTTCTGGTGAACGGAAAACTGGTCGAGGCCCTGCATGTCGAAAATGCGCGGCGGATCCTTGCGCTCGCCGAGATGATCGAATACCGCGAATCGAACAGCTGAGCGCTTATCGGCGCGGCGCGCCTAGCGGCAAAAGCTGATCGACCCTTCGGCGCAGACTCTATCGCCGTCGGTCCATGTCGCTCCGGACAGGTCCGCCCTGAAAAAATCCGCGTTGCGGATCCGGGCGCCGGTCAGGTTTGCGCCCCTGAGCACCGCGCTCTGAAAACGTACATCGGCGAGATCGGCGCCGGTGAAATCTGCACCGTCCAGCTTGGCCTGACTGAAGTCGGCACCCCGGAAGCTTGCGCCCCGGAAAGTCGCGCCTTTCATGTTCGCACGGGCGAACCTGACCCGGCCGCGCGCGCCGTCGAGATTGGCTCCGCCGAGGTCCGCCCAGTTGAAGCTCGCGTCGTTCAGGTTGGCGCCCGTCAAGTTGACACCGGTCAGTGGATAATTGTCGAAATTGCATCCGCGCCAGTCGACCCGCGGACCCGGCGGATCGGTACAGGCCGCTTCACCGTCGGTCGGCCAGAGCGCGATGGCCACGAGGAAAGCGGCGGCGACGGCAGCGAACGCGAATCTGGATTTATCAGTTGCAGACACGAGACAGTGCATCCAACGGGTTTCTCGGGGCAGCGCGGCGTAACCGTAGCAGATGACCGGACCGAATCCAGCTAACAGTTCGTCGCAGATTCAAACGGATCCGCGCGGCGGGGAGCGGGTGTAACGGGGCGAGAAAGACGGTCCGAAAACGAACGGACCGCGCGTCGGAGACGCACGGTCCGTCGGACACGGGAGGAAGACGCCGATAGTGACCAATGCGACTGTCTTGGCACGGACTCCGCCGGTATATCTGGTGGCGTCCTGTCCGCCGCCTGCCTTGGAACCAGGGCCGGGGCAGACAATGCTCCCATGTCTTGAGTAAAACTATCGCTCTTTCAGTGGCCGAGATCAATAAAAATATTGCTTAACTTTCATATTGAGCGATCGCTTGAAGATATTCAATTTTATTATAAAGTAATCAACAAGTTTTAGCGCTGTAACAATATTTTTTATACACAATATGTGTATCTTAAATTATTGAAAAACAGCAATTTTAAGGGTATCGTGATTGTTGCGCACAAATTATCCACAGTTTAATCAGATTTCTTTCCCGGCGGTTTTGCGCTGGCTGTGAACGACTTGGGCGGAAAATAGCGCTCGGGCTGGACAGTGCGCCGCCGCGACCAAAATGAATTGAGCTCTTGTTCGCACTGCAATATGGTGCGGCCTCATCTTTGATGTTCCTTAGGAAAGGTGCGCTATGAGCGTTTCCAATCGCCCTCTTTCCCCGCATCTTCAGATCTACAGGCTTCCCCTTACCGCTATTACGTCGATCCTTCACCGCGCGACCGGCGTTGCGCTCGGCGCCGGGACGCTCCTGCTGGTCTGGTGGCTGATGGCGACCGCGACCGGCGGGTCCTACTTCGAATTTGTGCAGGGCATCATGGGCTCCTGGATCGGGCTTCTGGTCCTTTTCGGGTTTTCCTTCGCTCTGTTTTTCCATCTCTGCAACGGCATCCGGCACCTCTTTTGGGACGCCGGCTACGGCTTCGAGATCGAGTCCGCGGACCGCGCGACCAAACTGGTCATCGCCGCGTCGGTGGGCCTGACCGCTCTGGCCTGGATACTTGCCTGCGTCCTCTAAGAGGCGCGGCCAACGAAAAAAGAGACTCTTTTGAGAGGCTGGTAATGACTGACAACTCCATGCGTACGCCGATCGGACGTGTGCGGGGCCTTGGCAGCGCCAAGGCCGGGCTGCATCACTGGTGGATGCAGCGGCTCACGGCCATCGCGCTGATCCCGCTCACGCTCTGGTTCGTGGCGTCCCTGATCTCGCTTGCCGGTGCCGGTTACGAGGAAACCGCCGCCTGGCTCGGCTCGCCGCTCGTCGCCGTGCTGATGGTCTCGCTGATCGTGGCGACCTTCTATCACGCCGCCCTCGGTTTGCAGGTTGTGATCGAGGACTATGTCCATCACGAAGGCATCAAGCTGACGCTCTTGATCGGCGTGAAGCTACTCTCCGCCTTTCTCACAATTGCCGCGCTGTTCGCGGTACTGAAACTCGCTTTCGGAGGCTGAGCTCCATGGAGTCCTACGAGATCATCGACCATACCTACGACGTCGTTGTCGTGGGTGCCGGCGGTGCCGGCCTGCGCGCCACGTTCGGCATGGCGCAGGAAGGTCTGAAGACGGCCTGCATCACCAAGGTCTTCCCGACCCGCTCCCATACTGTGGCCGCGCAGGGCGGCGTTGGCGCTGCGCTCAACAATATGGGTGAGGGCGACAACTGGAAGTTCCACATGTACGACACCGTTAAGGGGTCGGACTGGCTGGGTGACCAGGACGCGATCGAATATATGTGCCGCAACGCCATTCCCTCGATCATCGAGCTGGAGCATTTCGGCGTGCCGTTCTCGCGGACCGAGGAGGGCAAGATCTACCAGCGCCCGTTCGGCGGCCACACGCTGGATTTCGGCAAGCGTATGGCAAAGCGCGCCTGCGCGGCGGCGGACCGGACCGGTCATGCCATCCTGCACACTCTCTATCAACAGAGCCTGCGGGCGAACGCCGAATTCTTCATCGAGTATTTCGCCATCGATCTCATCATGGATGAGGAAGGCGCCTGCCGCGGCGTGATGGCGATCGATCTCGCGACCGGTACGATCCACCGTTTCCGCGCCCACCAGACGGTGCTGGCCACCGGCGGATACGGCCGGGCCTATTTCTCCTGCACCTCGGCTCATACCTGCACCGGCGACGGCGGCGGCATGGTTGTGCGCGCGGGTTTGCCGATGCAGGATCTGGAGTTCGTCCAGTTCCACCCGACCGGGATCTACGGCTCCGGCTGTCTGATCACCGAGGGCGCGCGTGGCGAGGGCGGTTACCTCACAAATTCCGAGGGCGAGCGCTTCATGGAGCGTTACGCGCCGACCGCCAAGGATCTCGCCTCTCGTGACGTGGTCAGCCGCGCCATGACCATCGAGATCAACGAGGGCCGGGGCGTCGGACCGCAGAAGGATCACATCTTCCTGCATCTCGAGCATCTGGACCCGGACGTCCTGGCGCTGCGTCTGCCGGGGATATCCGAAACGGCGAAGATCTTCGCCGGCGTCGATGTCACCAAGGAGCCGATCCCGGTACTGCCGACGGTGCATTACAATATGGGCGGCATCCCGACGAACTATCACGGCGAGGTTCTGTCGCCGACGAAGGACGATCCGGACCGCGTCTGCCCGGGCCTGATGGCGATCGGCGAGGCGGCCTGCGTTTCCGTCCACGGCGCCAACCGTCTCGGCACCAACTCGCTGCTCGACATTGTCGTGTTCGGCCGCGCCGCTGCCTTCCGGGCGAAGGAAACCGTGCGTCCGGGCGAGACCCACAAGCCGCTGCCGGCGGATGCGGGCGAATTCGCCATCGCGCGTCTCGACAAGATGCGCCATGCCAAGGGTGAGCGGAAAACCGGCGAGATCCGCCTCGAGATGCAGCGTGCCATGCAGCAGCACGCTGCGGTCTTCCGCACCACCGACCTGATGCAGGAAGGCGTGACGAAGATCCAGGACGTGGCCGCGACGATGCCGGATATCGGCGTCGCCGACCGCTCGCTGATCTGGAACTCCGATCTGGTCGAAGCGCTTGAGCTGGAGAACCTGATGACCCAGGCGGTCATCACCCTGACCTCCGCGGATCTCCGCCACGAGAGCCGCGGCGCCCATGCCCACGAGGACCATCCGGATCGCGACGACGAGAACTGGATGAAGCACACGGTCATGTGGCTCGACGACAAGTACAAGCACGACGTGATGTATCGCGACGTGCACATGTACACGCTGTCGAACGAGGTCGAGGTCGTGCCGCCGGTGGCGCGCGTCTACTGATCGCTAGAGAACAAAGAAAAGATCGGAAGTGAGAGATGGCTGAATTTTCTTTGCCGGCGAACTCGAAGGTCAAGATCGGCAACACGCACAAGGCTCCGGAAGGGGCGAAGCGGGTCAAGGCCTTCAAGATCTACCGCTATGATCCGGACAGCGGTCAGAACCCGCGGGTCGATACCTATGAGATCGATCTCGACGAATGCGGGCCGATGGTTCTGGACGCGCTGATCAAGATCAAGAACGAGGTCGACACAACGGTCACCTTCCGCCGCTCCTGCCGCGAAGGCATCTGCGGTTCCTGCGCGATGAACATTGACGGCACCAACACGCTGGCCTGCCTGAAGAGCATCGACGACGTGCAGGGCGAGGTGAAGGTCTACCCGCTGCCGCACATGCCGGTGGTGAAGGACCTGGTGCCGGACCTGACCCGGCCCTATGCACAGCTCGCCTCGATCGAGCCGTGGCTGAAGTCGAAATCGCCGCCGCCGCCGACGGACGAGGAGCGGCGCCAGAGCATCGAGGAGCGCGAGAAGCTCGACGGTCTCTGGGAATGTGTTCTCTGCTTCTGCTGCTCGACCTCCTGCCCGAGCTACTGGTGGAACGGCGACCGCTATCTCGGCCCGGCCATTCTGCTGCAGGCCTATCGCTGGATCGCGGACAGCCGCGACGAATATACCGGCGAGCGGCTCGACGCTCTGGAGGATCCGTTCCGGCTCTATCGCTGCCACACCATCATGAACTGCACCAAGACTTGCCCGAAGGGCCTCAACCCGGCCAAGGCCATCGGCGAGATCAAGAAGCTGATGGTTCAGCGCATGTAGCGCCAGCAAAGCTTCGCGTGGAAAAGAAAACGGCCGCTGGAAACAGCGGCCGTTTCGATTTCAGGCACTCTGCCCGGCGGTGTCGTCAGGACGAGACCGGCGAGCTTTGCTTCGCAGTCTGGTGACCGCACTGCGCAAAGGCGGCGGGAGCCGTAAAGGCGACCACGGCAGCCACGAGCATCAGCAAACCAATCATCTTACGCATCTCTGAACCTCCACGGTCAGTTGCAAGGATACCTTATCGCGTTTCCGGAGGCGGAGCCAGTCGCGAGTCCGTGAAAGCAGGCAAAAGGATGGAACAAATCGCCCGCAGACGTCATTTTACCGACGCAATTCGCGGCGATGCTGCGCCGGTTCCATGTTTTTCGGAGTCCGATCCATGATCCGAGACTGTCTCTCCCTCGCGCTTGCCGTTCTGATGTTGCTCGCAGCGCCGCAGGTGGTCCATGCCGACACGGTGCGCGACGATATCGTGACCCTTGATCTCAGTTTGGAGAAGTGGGTCGAAACCGACTCCGCGACCGTGACCGTCGCCGCCGACCTCGCGGTGAAGGCCGGCGGGTTCGGTGCGGCCCGGCAGGCCGTAAAGGACGATCTGGCGAAAATCTCCGGCAAGGCGGCCTGGCGGCTTACCGGCTATAACCGGTTGCGCGACGAAGCCGGTTTCGAGCGTTGGCGGATCGTCGCCGAGGCGCGCCTGCCGAGTACCGAACTCGGCGGTCTCGGCGGCACCGTGAAGGGTCTCGGCGAGGCCGGTCGAAGCTATGCCGTTCTGGGGATCGACTTCACGCCGACCCTGGCCGAGCGCGAGGCCGCGATGGCCGATCTCCGGGCGGAAATCTACAGAAGCGCCGCCGAGGAGCTGGAGCGGCTCAAGGCCGTTTACCCCGACCGCGGATATCGTGTGGCGACCATCAATTTCCAGACCAGCGGGGTTCCGCGGCCGATGCCGGCGCAGATGATGCGGGTGGAGTCGGCCCCGAAACTTGCCGCCGACGGCGCAATGGCCGGGGACAGCGTGGCGCAGAGGGCCGAGTTGCGCGCTTCCGTACGTTTCGCCGCCGAAGTTCGCTCCGACGACTGAAGCGCGCTAAGATCTCCCCCAATAAAAGCCTGAGGGGGGAGATCGATGAGCAAGGGACTTTGCATCGTCACCGGTGCGAGCCGTGGCATCGGGGCGGCGACGGCCGTCCGCGCGGCGCGCGACGGCTGGGACATCGCGGTCAATTACGTCGGCAACGAGAGCGCGGCCCGCGCTGTTGCCGGCAAGGTCGAGGCCGAGGGCCGGCGTGCGGTGGTGATTCAGGGCGATACCAGTAGGGAGGCCGATATCGTCGGCCTGTTCGACGCGGCGGAGGCCGCGCTCGGGCCGGTGCGCGGACTCGTGAACAATGCCGGGATCACGGGCAGGATCTCAAAGGTCCGGGACATGAGCGCCGAAGCGATCGCAGAGGTGATGAACCTGAACGTGGTCGGTCTCATCCTCTGCTGCCGGGAGGCGGCACGGCGGATGTCGGTCGCCGACGGCCGAGACGGCGGGGCGATCGTCAATCTTTCCTCCATTGCCGCCCGGCTGGGCGCGCCGAACGAATTCACTCATTACGCCGCCTCCAAGGGGGCGGTGGATTCCTTCACAATCGGATTCGCCCGCGAGGCGATCGCCGACGGGGTCCGGGTCAACGCGGTCGCGCCCGGCATGATCGACACCGACATTCATGCCAGCGCCGGCGCGCCGGACCGCGCGGCCCGTCTCGGCCCGACGACGCCGATCGGCCGGGCGGCTGCGCCGGAAGAGGTGGCTGAGGCCATTGTCTGGCTTCTGAGCGATGCGGCCGGCTATTGCGCAGGGTCTATCCTCGAGGTCTCGGGCGGGCGATGATGTCATATCCGCTCCGCCGCCTGCTTGACCTCGGCGCGCAAAAGCGCGAGTTCTTGGCGCTGGGGGAGCGGGCCGTCCGGCCTGTCCGGCAGGAGAAAGCATTGTGAAACACGATGGGCCCCTGGCCCGCTACGAAGCCTTGGTCGCCGACGGCTCCATCGCGAAGGATCCGGCGCAGGAGGCGGCCGCCGCGAAGCTGCAATGGCTGCACGATCAGCTCATCGATTACCGGCCGCCGCAGGCCAAGACCGGATGGACCGCCAAACTCGGCTTTGCGCGCCGGCGGCCGACCAACCCGCCGAAGGGGCTCTACATCTACGGTTCCGTCGGACGCGGTAAGTCCATGCTCATGGACCTTTTCTTCGACGGCGCTCAGGTCGAGTGCAAGCGCCGGGTGCATTTCCACGAATTCATGCGCGAGGCGCATGAGCTGATCCACCAATGGCGCCAGGAGAACAAGGTAACCAAGACGGCGGAGCCGATCCGCCCGACGGCGCAGAAACTTGCCGACAGTGCCTGGCTGCTCTGTTTCGACGAGTTCGAGGTGCGCGATATTGCCGATGCGATGATCGTATCGCGCCTGTTCTATGCCATGTTCGAGCTTGGCGTCGTCGTCGTCGCGACCTCTAATCGGGCGCCGGACGATCTTTACAAGGACGGTCTGCAGCGCGACTTGTTTCTGCCGTTCATCGGAATTCTGAAGGCCCGGCACGAGATTTTCAGGCTCGATGACGGTGAGGACTATCGGCTCGGAAGGCTCCGCGGGAAGACCGTCTATCACGTGCCGAGCGGGGTCGAGGCGGACCGGGAGCTCGACGAGGCCTTTGCCGATCTGACCGATGCCGCCACGCCCGAGCCGGATGCGATCAAGCTCAAGGGACGCGAGATACCGGTGCCGGCCGCCGCCGCGGGTGTTGCCCGCTTCGGGTTCCGCGATCTTTGCGACACCCCGCTCGCCGCCGCCGATTTCCTTGCGGTAGCGGAACGATTCCATACCGTGATCCTTTCGGACATCCCCGTGCTTGGAGCTTCGAACCGGGATCAGGCGCGGCGCTTCATGACCCTCATCGACGCGCTCTACGACCAGGGCGTACGCCTGATCGCCTCCGCCGCCGCGAGCCCGGAAGAGCTCTATGACGGTGAGGATTGGGGCTTTGAATTTGACCGGACGATATCACGTCTGATGGAAATGCAATCTTCAGATTACTTTGAATCCAGGCGGCGCTGAGCTTGAGAATAGCATTTGGCGCAACGATCTATCCAGATACATAAAAATCAGCATAAATTTAAATCGCAATCTTAAGAGTAACTTAAGATAGAGCGTGATACTCCGCTCTGTGGGCAGAAAGCTTAGGTTCGTTTCCAGACCCACGGGAGAGGTGATATCGCTTACGCTATCGATTATTCCGCCGGGCGCGACGCATTGGTGCCGGACGGAGATAAGGATTCCCTCCATACGCTCGATTGCAGCATCCTGCCTCTGCGAAGCCATGCAGCAATGAAGCTCCGGCTGATCAAGAATGTCCGCATGGAAACGCGCATTGAATTGTACCGTGAGGCCGGCATGGGCAGCGGACAGGTCGCCATCGAGGAGCTGCCGGGTTTCATCGGCGGTACGGACGATCTGACCGAGCACGATATTCCGATGCTGGAACAGATCGGCCAGATGGACAGTTTCGATCCTTACTCGCTGCGGCGTGGACTGCGCGCTGCGGGGATTGAGATGAACGACCTGTCGCCGTTTTCCCTGAGCGATGCGAAGAAGCGCGAGCTGCGCCCGCACATGCGCAATCTCACCCGACCGCTGGTCCAGTATGTTTTCGGTGCTAACGAGGTCGAGCTGAACAATCCAGAAGCGATCCGCGAGGTGATTGGAAATGCGGAAGGAATTGCGGTCCGGATGCGGCTGGAACGCCTCGCCGCATCCTTGAAGACAAGTACGGACCTGTTGCCGGACTTGTTGGAGGATTACGGCGACATTTTTCTCTCGCTCGGTTTCTACAAGCAGCATCTGATCGATCTCGGGCCGCGGATCGCCGCGCTTCAGGACTGGATCGACGAGGCGAGCCGCGCGTCCCATATCGGTAACGATCCGGTCACCGGGCCCGCCTTGCGCAAGACGGTACGTATCCTCGGCGTGCTTTCCCAATCGTTGAAGCTGCGTTTCGAGAATTTCGAGAACAGAACCCAGATCCGCTGGGAGCGAGTAACGATCGGCACCTTCAATCAGGTTCGCACGCTGATCTCGGATCATCAGGCGACGCTTGCAGCCGTGCTCTGCGGCCTGCTGGTGAAAATCTACGAATGGGAAAGCCAGTTTCCCGGTGGAGGCGGAAGCCTGGAGCGGCGGGTCGAGTTTGCGATGACAGATCTTCGCTCGGGGCTTGACCATCTTGCGGGAATCGAGCGGAAAGCGGCGACCTTTGCCTGACGGGCGGAGGCGCTGCGCTGTGGGGATCGATGTCTGAAACGCTCCTTCAGAGCGCCACGACCCGCAAAACGATCGACCGGGAAGACCGCGATTCCATCAACACCTTCGCCTGCGCCGCCCTGCCGGTCCGCAGCAAGGGTCTCTTCAGGCTCCGTCTGATCAAGAACGTCCGATTGGAAACCCGGGTAGAGGCTTTCCGGGGCACCGGCACCGGCAGCGGGCAATTCGACATTGACGAACTGCCGCACTACGTCGATCCGGGCCAGGATTTGACCCGGCACGATGTCCCGATGCTGAAGAAAGTCGGCCAGCTGCCGGCCTTCGACTGCTATTCCCTGCGCCGCGCCGTACGGTCGAGCGGGATCGATGTCGACGCAACCGAGGTCCTCTCTCTTTCCGACGAGAAGAAGCGGGAACTGGCGGGGCATATGCGGAACCTGACCCGTCCGCTGGTCCACCATGTCTTTGGCGACGAAAATCTGGACATCACGGATCCGCGCAACCTGCGCGACATCATGCAGATGGCGGACAAGGACAAGGCGCGAAAGAACCTCGCTCAGCTCTCGGCCGTTCTCGAAACGGATCTCGACGGGCTTCCGGAGTTGCTGGAGGATTACGGCGACGCTTTCCTGTCGCTTGGATATTACCGCAGCTATCTCAATCTCATCATCCCGCGCGTCAAGGAGCTGCACGGCTGGATCGAGGAGGCTGGCGAGCGCGGCTCGTTCCGCCAGGGCGACCCGGCGATGAAACGCCTGAAACAAGTATCCGGCGCCATCGACCTGATCATGAAGAGCGTGACCGAACGCTTCCGGAGGTTCGACGGCACGGCGGCGTTCGACTGGGAGAAGCTCACGCTGAATGAATTCAGAACCAGCCGCGATCTCATTCTCGCGCACCAATCGAGCCTCGCTGAGGTGCTCTGCGGTCTGACCGTAAAGGTCTATGAATGGCGCTCCCGTTTCGCGAAGCCGAATGTGGGAATCCAGCAGCGTGTGGACTTCGTGCAGTCCGATCTTTTTCCGGGCCTCGATCATCTCCTGAAAGTCGAAAGCGGCGCCCCGAATTTCTGAATACCGGCTCCGAAGTCCGCACGGCCCGGCTGAGGCCTTGCGGGGGGTCGGGAAACGCGCTACACCGCGCCTCGGTTTTCCGCCGCCTAGGAGGAGGCCGGAGCCTTGTCGGCGCGGCGGATCTGTCCCGAACCAGAGGAGTGGGGAACAAGATGGCTCGCAACAAGATCGCGCTTGTCGGCGCAGGCAATATCGGCGGCACGCTGGCGCTGCTCGCCGGTCTCAAGGAACTCGGCGACGTAGTGCTGTTCGATATCGTGGAGGGCATCCCCCAGGGCAAGTCTCTGGATATCGCCGAAGCCTCCCCGGTCGAAGGCTTCGATGCCAACATGCTCGGCGCGAACGACTACAGTGCGCTCAAGGGCTCCGACGTCGTCATCGTCACCGCCGGCATCCCGCGCAAGCCGGGTATGAGCCGCGATGACCTGATCGAAACCAACACCAAGGTCATGCAGGCGGTTGCCGACGGCATCAAGGCGAACTGCCCTGACGCGTTCGTCATCTGCATCACCAACCCGCTCGACGTCATGGTCGGCATCCTGCAGAAGCTGAGCGGCCTGCCGGCCAACAAGGTCGTCGGCATGGCCGGTGTGCTCGACAGCGCCCGCTTCCGTTACTTCCTCGCCGAGGAATTCAAGGTCTCCGTCGAGGACGTGACGGCCTTCGTGCTCGGCGGCCACGGCGACACCATGGTCCCGCTGACCCGCTATTCCACCGTCGCCGGCATCCCGGTTCCGGATCTGGTGAAGATGGGTTGGACCACGCAGGAAAAGGTGGATCAGATCGTGCAGCGCACCCGTGACGGCGGTGCCGAGATCGTCGGCCTGCTGAAGACCGGCTCCGCCTTCTACGCGCCGGCCTCGTCCGCCATCCAGATGGCCGACTCCTACCTCAAGGACAAGAAGCGGGTCCTGCCCTGCGCGGCCCAGTGCTCCGGCGAATACGGCCTCGACGGTCTCTATGTCGGCGTGCCGTGCGTGATCGGAGCGAACGGCGTCGAGCGAATCGTCGAGATCGAGATGAACGCCGACGAGAAAGCCATGTTCGACCACTCGGTCAACGCGGTGAAGAGCCTGAACGAAGTCGCGGCGAAGCTCGGTATCTAAGAGAGCGCCGGTGGTATACGGTATACCACCATTTGTGATCTTGGGGTTCGGTGCTACAGTGCGGCTGCGGCACCGGGCCGCTTCCCGCGAGTGGGGGATTGAGCCGGCCTTTCGGGCCGGCTGCCGCAACGAGTTCGGCGCCTGCTGCGCCAGACCCGGGGCAAGGGAAATGGGAGAGCCATGAACATCCACGAGTATCAGGCTAAGCAGCTGCTGGCCAAATTCGGTGTGGCGGTGCCGCGGGGCGGCGTTGCCTACACCCCTGAGGAGGCCGAGAAGGTCGCCAATGACCTTGGCGGTCCGGTTTGGGTCGTGAAGTCTCAGATCCATGCGGGCGGACGCGGTGCCGGCCGTTTCAAGGGAAATGAGAACGGCGCCGGCGGTGTCCGCGTGGTCAAGTCGGTCGACGAGGTGAAGTCGAATGCCGGCGAGATGATCGGGTCTGTCCTCGTCACCAAGCAGACCGGTGCGGAAGGCAAGGAAGTCAGCCGCGTCTATATCGAGGAAGGCTGCGATATCAAGCGCGAGCTTTACCTTAGCCTTCTGGTCGACCGCGATACCAGCCGTGTCACCGTGATGGCCTCGACCGAGGGCGGCATGGAGATCGAGGAAGTCGCCGAGGCGACCCCGGAAAAGATCATCACCATCGCGATCGACCCGGTCACCGGCATGCAGGGCTTCCATGCCCGCCGCATCGCCTTCGCGCTCGGTCTCGAGGGCGACCAGGTGAAGTCGGCGGTCAAGTTCCTGATGGCCATGTACAAGGCGTTCACCGATCTCGACGCCGCCATGGTTGAAGTGAACCCGCTGGTGGTTACCGGCGCCGGCGACGTGATCGCGCTCGATGCCAAGATGGGCTTCGACGACAACGCGCTGTTCCGCCACAAGGACGTGGCCGAGCTGCGGGACGAGACCGAAGAGGATCCGGCCGAGCTCGAAGCCGGCAAGTACGAGCTGAACTACGTGAAGCTCGACGGCTCGATCGGTTGCATGGTCAACGGTGCGGGTCTCGCCATGGCCACCATGGACATCATCAAGCTCTACGGCTCCGAGCCGGCGAACTTCCTCGATGTCGGGGGATCTGCGACGAAGGAGCGGGTCACCGCCGCCTTCAAGATCATCCTTTCCGATCCGAACGTCGAAGGCATTCTGGTCAACATCTTCGGCGGCATCATGCGTTGCGACGTCATTGCCGAAGGCGTGGTCGCAGCGGCCAAGGAAGTCAGCCTGCACGTGCCGCTGGTCGTGCGCCTCGAAGGCACCAACGTCGATCTCGGCAAGCAGATCCTTGCCGATTCGGGCCTGCCCATCACCTCTGCGGACAATCTCGCGGACGCGGCGGAGAAAATTGTCAAAGCGGTGAAGGAGGCAGCCTGATGGCCGTTCTGGTTGACGAGAATACCAAAGTCATCTGCCAGGGCTTCACCGGAAGCCAGGGCACGTTCCACTCCGAGCAGGCGATCGCCTACGGCACAAAGATGGTCGGCGGCGTGACTCCGGGCAAAGGCGGCCAGACCCATCTTGGTCTGCCGGTCTTCAATACCGTGCACGAAGCCCGCGAACGCACTGGTTGCGACGCCTCCGTGATCTATGTTCCGCCGCCGTTCGCCGCGGACTCGATCCTGGAAGCGATCGATGCGGAGATCCCGCTGGTGGTCTGCATCACCGAAGGCATTCCGGTGCTGGACATGGTGAAGGTCAAGCGGGCCCTTGGGAACTCCAAGACGCGCCTGATCGGCCCGAACTGCCCGGGTGTGATCACCCCGGACGCCTGCAAGATCGGTATCATGCCGGGTCATATCCATCGCCGCGGCAAGGTCGGGATCGTTTCCCGCTCCGGTACGCTGACCTATGAGGCGGTGGCCCAGACCACGGCGGCCGGCCTCGGCCAGTCGACCTGCATCGGCATCGGCGGCGATCCGGTGAATGGCACCAACTTCATTGATGCGCTGGACCTGTTCCTCGGCGACCCGGAGACCGAAGCGATCATCATGATCGGTGAGATCGGCGGCTCGGCGGAAGAGGACGCGGCCGAATTCCTCAAGCAAAACAAGGTGAAGAAGCCGATGTGCGGCTTCATCGCCGGCGTCACCGCCCCTCCGGGCCGTCGCATGGGCCATGCCGGTGCGATCATCTCCGGCGGCAAGGGCGACGCGAACTCCAAGATGGACGCCATGCGTTCCGCGGGAATCCTCGTGGCGGACAGCCCGGCATCCCTCGGCACCACTATGGTGAAAGCCATCAAGGGCTAAAATCGACGGTTCGGGCGGCGGATTTTTCCCGCCGCCCGGACTCACCATTGCGATTTTTTGCCATCAGCCATGCAGAACGGCTTCAAGTTCGTAAATTCTTAAGTAGTATAAGAACATGGTTACCGGTGCGGCGGTCTGTCGCAACGGTAACGAGGCCCTGCGCGAGGGGCGCGCGGAGCCGGATCAGACAGAACCGAACAGCCACTTTGCAAAGGGGCAGGTTCCAAAATGGCTACGGCAGTGAGCGATCAATCCTTTCTCTCGGGTGCGAACGCACCTTTTATCGGCGAGCTCTACGAGCGTTTTCTTCAAGATCCTTCCCAGGTAGACGAAAGCTGGCGCGACTATTTCGCGACGCTGCACGACGAAGTCGGCTTCGTTAAAGGCGACGTGCACGGGCCGAGCTGGGCGGACCGGGGCAACCGGGTCATCGGCGGCGAAGGAGAATCCGCCGACGGCAGCGGGCCGGTCGGAGAGGTGAAAAAGGCCAAGGGTGCGGCGCCGTCGGACGGCGCCGATGTACGTCAGGCCACCATGGACTCGCTTCGGGCGATCATGTTGATCCGGGCCTACCGGATCCGTGGCCACCTGAAAGCGAAGCTCGACCCGCTGGGTCTCGAGCCGCCGACCCCGCATCCGGAACTCGACCCCGCCGAATACGGTTTCACCGATGAGGACTGGGATCGCCCGATCTTCATCAACCACGTGCTCGGTCTCGAGACCGCGACCCTGCGCCAGATCATGGATCTGCTGGAACGGACCTATTGCGGTTCGATCGGCGTCGAGTTCATGCATATGCAGGATCCGGCCCAGAAGCTCTGGATCCAGGAGCGGATCGAGCAGATCCGCAACCGCACCGAGTTCACCGAGCGCGGCAAGCACACCATCCTCGAGCGGCTGACGGCAGCCGAGACCTTCGAGCAGTTCCTCGGCCGCAAATATGTCGGCACGAAGCGCTTCGGCCTCGACGGCGGCGAAAGCCTGATCCCGGCAATGGAGCAGATCCTGAAGCGGGGCAGCCAGCTCGGCCTCGAAGAGGTCGTGATCGGCATGCCGCACCGCGGCCGCCTGAACGTGCTCTGCAATTTCATGAGCAAGCCGTTCCGGGCCATCATCTCCGAGTTCCTCGGCAATCCGGCCAACCCGGAAGATGCCGGCGGCTCGGGCGACGTGAAATACCATATGGGCGTCTCGGCGGACCGCGAGTTCGACGACAAGCAGGTCCACCTGACCCTGAACGCGAACCCGTCGCACCTCGAAATCGTCAACCCGGTGGTGATCGGCCGCGTGCGCGCCAAGCAGGCCCAGCGCAAGGATCCGGAGCGCCGCAAGGTGCTCGGCATCCTGCTGCACGGCGACGCCGCCTTCGCCGGCCAGGGCGTGGTGGCGGAGACCTTCGCCTTCTCCGATCTGCGCGGCTACAAGACCGGCGGGACGATGCACATCATCGTCAACAACCAGATCGGATTCACCACGGCACCGGCCTTCTCGCGCTCCTCGCCCTATCCGACGGATGTCGCGAAAATGGTGGCGGCACCGATCTTCCACGTGAACGGGGACGATCCGGAAGCCGTGGTGCATGTCGCCCGCATCGCAACTGAATTCCGTCAGGAATTCGGCGTCGACGTGGTCATCGACATCTTCTGCTACCGCCGTTTCGGCCACAATGAGGGGGATGAGCCGATGTTCACCCAACCCCTCATGTACTCGAAGATCGCGACCCAGAAGACGACCCGGCAGATCTACGCCGAGCAGCTGGAGCGCGAGGGCGTCATCAAGGCCGGCGAGGCGGACAAGATGGTCGAGGACGCGAACAGCTACCTCGACACGGAATTCGAGGCCGGCCTGAACTACAAGCCGAACAAGGCCGACTGGCTCGAAGGCAAATGGTCCGGCTTCACCAAGGCGCACGGCGATGCGCGCCGGGGCGAGACCGCGGTCTCCAAGGAGACGCTGCGCGAGGTCGGCATGAAGCTGACCGAGGTTCCGGACGGCGTGAACGTGAACCGCAAGCTGAAGCGCGTCATCGACCAGCGCCGCAAGGCCATCGAGACCGGAGAGGGCATCGACTGGGCCAATGCCGAAAGCCTCGCTTTCGGCACCCTGCTGGTGCAGGGCGACGGGGTCCGGCTCAGCGGCCAGGATTCCGGCCGCGGAACCTTCTCCCAGCGCCATTCGGTCTGGATCGACCAGAAGTCCGAAGAGCGTCACATCCCGCTCAATCATATTGCGGAGGAGCAGGAACATTACGAGGTTATCGACAGCCCGCTGTCCGAGGCCTCGGTGCTTGGCTTCGAATACGGCTTCAGCCAGGCCGAACCGAACACGCTCACCCTCTGGGAAGCCCAGTTCGGCGACTTCGCCAATGGCGCCCAGGTGGTGGTCGATCAATTCATCAGCTCCGGCGAGCACAAGTGGCTTCGCATGTCCGGTCTGGTGATGCTGCTGCCGCACGGCTACGAAGGCCAGGGTCCGGAGCATTCCTCCGCCCGTCTCGAGCGCTATCTGCAGCTCTGCGGCGAGGACAATATGCAGGTGGTGAACATCACCACACCGGCAAATTATTTCCACGCCCTGCGCCGCCAGCAGTGCCGCGATTTCCGCAAGCCGCTCATCGTGATGTCGCCGAAATCGCTGCTGCGTCACAAGCTTTGCGTCTCGACCCTCGACGAGATGTCGGAAGGCACCACCTTCCACCGGGTCATGTACGACAACGAAGTGCTGTGCGACGATAAGGACGTCAAACGCGTCGTGATCTGCTCCGGCAAGGTCTATTACGACCTCTACGAGGAGCGCGCCCGGCGCGGCCAGACCGACGTCTTCTTCCTGCGTCTGGAACAGCTCTATCCTTTCCCGCGCAAGGCCCTGATGCAGGAGCTTTCCCGGTTCCCGCAGGCCGAGGTGGTCTGGTGCCAGGAAGAGCCCTGGAACATGGGTGCCTGGTCCTTCGTCGATCGGAGGATCGAGAGCGTGCTGCTTGAACTGGACGGCGTCTGCAAGCGCCCGCTTTATGCGGGCCGCGCGGAGGCTGCCTCGCCCGCGACCGGCAACCACGGCCGTCATGTCCGCGAACAGGAGGCCCTGGTGGCGGACGCTCTCGCGGTCGGCGAGGAGATGAGCAAGGGGAGCCGCTTCGCGGCCGAATAACCGGAAATAGAGACATTGCCGCCGGCCCATCCCCGGCGGCAATTCACATGACGCGCCGGTCATGGCGCATTTAAAGGGAATGGACGGAGATATGGCGACGGAAATCAAGGTCCCGGTTCTGGGCGAATCGGTGTCCGAGGCAACGGTGGCGCGCTGGATGAAAGCCGTCGGGGACGCGGTCGCGGCCGACGAGCCCCTGGTCGAGCTGGAAACCGACAAGGTGACCCTTGAGGTGCCCGCTCCCGCCGCGGGAACCCTTCAGGAAATCGTTGCCGATGTGGATGCGACCGTCGGTGTCGACGCGCTGCTCGGCGTGATCGCCGAAGGCGCCGCCCCGGCGAAGAAGGCGGAGCCCGCCGCCAAGCCGGCCGAGGCCAAGAAGGAAGAACCAGCTCCGGCGCCTGCCAAGGAAGCGCCGAAAGCAGCTCCTGCCGCGCCCGCTGCCGCCGCTGGCGCCTACGAGGTGAAGACCCTGTCGCCGGCCGTGCGCAAGCTGGTCGAGGACAACAATCTCGATCCCGCCAAGATCAAGCCGACCGGCAAGGACGGCCGTCTGGTGAAGGGCGACGTGCTGGCGGCGATCGAGGCCGGCACCGCCAAGGCGACCCCGTCGGCCCCGGCCGGCGCGGCGCCGGCTGCCGCGGGTCCGCTGCCGCCGCGCGCCGAGGATCCGCGCGAGGAGCGGGTGCGGATGACGCGCCTGCGCCAGTCCATCGCAAAGCGTCTGAAGGACGCGCAGAACACCGCGGCCATGCTCACCACCTTCAACGAGGTGGACATGACCGAGGTCATGGCGCTGCGCAATCTCTACAAGGACGGCTTCGAGAAGAAGCACGGCGTGAAGCTCGGCTTCATGTCCTTCTTCGTGAAGGCCTGTATCGCCGCCCTGCAGGAACTCCCGGCGGTGAACGCGGAGATCTACGGCGACGAGCTGATCTACAAGAACTACTACGATATCGGCGTCGCGGTCGGCACGCCGCAGGGCCTGGTCGTTCCGGTGCTGCGCGATGCGGACAAGCTGAACTTCGCCGGCGTCGAGAAGGGTATCGGCGATCTCGGCCGTAAGGCCCGCGACGGCAAGCTCACCATGCAGGACATGACGGGCGGCACCTTCACCATCACCAATGGCGGCGTCTACGGCTCGCTGATGTCGACCCCGATCCTGAATCCTCCGCAGTCCGGCATCCTCGGCATGCACAAGATCCAGGAGCGGCCGATGGTCGTGAACGGCAAGGTCGAGGTCCGGCCGATGATGTATCTGGCGCTGAGCTACGATCACCGCATCATCGACGGCCGCGAGGCGGTGACCTTCCTGGTCCGCGTCAAGGACGCGCTGGAAGATCCGCGCCGTCTGCTGATCGACATGTAATCCGGTTCGCGCGCGGGTCCGACCCGCGCGCGTCTTTTCACGAACGCGCTGACAAGAAAGCAATTCATCATGGCTGACAGCTACGATCTCGTCGTCATCGGTGCGGGCCCCGGCGGCTATGTGGCCGCGATCCGCGCCGCGCAACTGGGCATGAAAGTGGCGTGCGTCGAGAAGCGCGCGACCCTCGGGGGCACCTGCCTCAATGTCGGCTGCATCCCCTCGAAGGCATTGCTCTCCTCCTCGGAGAAATTCGCCGAGACCCAGGATCACCTGAAGGAGATCGGCGTCGATGTCGGCTCCGTGAAGCTGAACCTGAAGCAGATGATGGCGAACAAGGCGAGCGTGGTCGAAGGGCTGACCGGCGGCGTCGCCTTCCTCTTCAAGAAGAACAAGATCGACTGGAAGACTGGTACCGCGGTGGTGAAATCCGCGACCGAGGTCGAGGTCACGCCGGCCAAGGGCAAGAAGGAATTGCTCAAGACCGAGCGTATTCTGGTCGCCACCGGCTCCGAGCCGACCCCTTTGCCGGGCCTCGAGATCGACGAGAAAAAGGTCGTCACCTCTACCGGCGCCCTCGAGATCGCCAAGGTCCCGGGTCATCTCGTGGTGATCGGCGGCGGCGTCATCGGGCTCGAGATGGCTTCCGTCTGGTCCCGCCTCGGCGCCAAGGTCACGGTGGTCGAGTTCCTCGACCGGATCGTGCCGGGCATGGATGGCGAGATCGCCAAGAAGTTCCAGCGCGTGCTGCAGAAGCAGGGTATCGAGTTCAAGCTCGGCACCAAGGTGACGGCCTCGAAGAAGACCAAGACCGGCGTCAGCCTGACCGCCGAGCCGGCCAAGGGCGGCGATGCCGAGACCATTAATGCCGACGTGGTGCTGGTCGCCATCGGCCGACGGCCCTTCACCGAAGGCCTCGGCCTCGACAAAGTCGGCGTGAAAATGGACGAGCGCGGCTTCATCGATGTCGACGCGGACTTCGAGACCAATGTCGAGGGCATCTTCGCCATCGGCGACGTCATCAAGGGCCCGATGCTGGCGCACAAGGCCGAGGAAGACGGCGTCGCCGCAGTCGAGACCATGGCGGGCCAGTCCGGCCATGTGGACTATAATCTCGTTCCGGGCATCGTCTACACTTGGCCGGAAGTCGCGAGCATCGGCAAGACCGAGGAGCAGCTGAAGGAGGCGGGCGTCGAATACAAGGCCGGGTCCTTCCCGTTCAGCGCCAATCCGCGCGCCAAGTCCGTCGGCATGACCGAGGGCTTCGTGAAGATCCTCGCCGACAAGAAGACCGACGCGGTGCTCGGCGCCCACATCATGGGCCCGGAAGCCGGCAACCTGATCCACGAGGTCGCCGCCGTGATGGCCTTCGGCGGCTCGGCCGAGGATATCGGCCGGATCTGCCACGGCCACCCGACCCTGGCCGAAGCGGTCAAGGAAGCGGGCCTCGCGGTGAACAAGGCCGCGATCCATATGTGATCCGATAGATCTTTTCGGAACCGAAGCGGAACCGCGGCCGTTTGGCCGCGGTTTTTGTTTGCCCATTCACTCACAAACGGTCGTCATCCCCATGCAAATGGGGACCCAGGGAAGACGGACTCGGCTCTATGATCCCTGGGTCCCCGCGTGCGCGGGAATGACGACCGTTAGTTCGCAGAACCCCTCAAATCCTTCGCATCCTGGCGCCGGCTGAAGGGCAGCCACACCGAGAAGGCGAGTGGCGCCAGCTTCGGCAGGAGCACCGGGTCCGGGTCGGTGACCGGTAGCGGCAGTTCCTCGTTCGAGCCGCCGTCGAGCCAGAGTGCGAGCTTGCGGCCGAGCGCCGTGGTCATGGCGATGCCGCGGCCGTTGCAGGCGATGGCGGAGAACGCGCCGTCGCCGAGCCGCATCAGCCGGGGCATGTAGTCGCGCGCGGCGGCGAGCCGGCCCTGCCAGGCGAATTCGGCATGGAGCTCCGGCAGTTGCGGCAGCAGGGCCTGCAGGCGGCCGAGATGGTGCGTGCGCCCCCGCTCGACGGAGCCGAGCGGATTGGCGAGCAGGCCGCCGGTGACGATCCGGTTGTCGTCGGTCCAGCGGTAGGCGATCAGGTCCTTGCGGGTATCGGCAGAGCAGCGGTCGTTTGGCAGCACGCTTTTCCGGAGCTCCGGGTCGAGCTGCTGGGTCGCGACCTGGAAGAGGGTGATCGGGAACTGGGTGCCCTCCGCTTTCGGCGCGAGCCCTCCGCCGGTGCTGTTGGTGGTCAGCAGCACGCGGTCGGCGACGAGGGTACCGCGATCGGTCGAGAGATGCCATTCGGCGCCCTTTCTCTCGATCCCGTTCGCCCGGCTGTCGCTATAGAGCGTGACGCCCGCCTTGACCGCTGCGCCGGCGAGGCCGCGCACGAAGGCGAGCGGGTTCAGATGCCCGCCGGTCGGATCTAGGAAGGCGCCGTGATAGGCCTCCGAGCCGGTCTCCGCGATCGCCTCCTCGCGGGAGAGCAGCTTCACGGGGCGGCCGAGATCCTGCCACTGCTTCACCCGATCCTTCAGCCATTCGACCTTGTTGGCGGCATGGATCGGCTGCATCCAGCCGGTCTGCTTGCCCCAGCAGTCGATTCCGTGGCGCCGGATCAGGTCGAACACCAGCTCGCCGCCCTCGCCGAGCATGCGGACCAGCAGATCGCCTTTTTCGTCACCGAACTTGGCCTTCGCATAGCGTGGGTCGAGCCCGGTCAGAAGGTTGGGCACAACAAATCCTGTATTGCGGCCCGACGCGCCGAAACCGGCCTCGTCCGCTTCCAGCAGCGTCACCTTGTGGCCCGCCTCGGCCAGATGCAGTGCGGTGGAGAGCCCAAGGAAGCCGCCGCCGACAATGGCGATCTCCGTCCGGTCCTCGCCCTCCAGGCGCATTTGCGCGGGGCCGGCCGGAGCGACGGAATGCCAGAAAGAGCCCTGGAAGCTCAGGGACGGATGCGGCGCGCCGGCGAGGCTTTCCCAGATGGTGGGCGCGTAGCCCTTATGCGCGATTTCCGCCATCGGCTCTTCCCTGTTCGGACCGGTTCGTTAATGTGGCGGCCGAACCGTACGATGCTGACGGCGGCCGCGATGGGATTGACTGGAAAGAGCATGTCGGAGCAGCCGAACGCGCGCAAGAGGAGTGAAATGGGTCAAACGATACGAATGCTCTGTCTCGCGGCGGCAGCGGCCATCTTCTCCGTCTCCGGTGTACTGGCGCAGGATGTCACGGAAGGGGAACTGAATGCCGAAATGCGCTTTCAGGGCGGCCAGCATGTCTTTCACTACGATTGGCAGACCGTGGTCGGCGACGTCACCTGCGACGGGTATCAGGACCGGATCGCGGGCTATGTCGATCTGGACAATCCCGAGGGGGTCAATTTCTTCCTCGTGGTGACCGCGCGGGAGAATGGCGATCTGGTCTCCGAGGCCATGCTCGCCTTTTTCGACGACCGCCATCAGGACGGTCTTTGCGGCGACGGCGATCCGCCGCCCGTGCTGAGCCTCGAACGCTTCACTCCCCGTGAGGCGCGAGTCTTCACCGGTATCGAAGGCGCCTGTCCGCTCGCCATCAAGATCGATGACGGCATGTGCGACGTGCACCGCTATTTCTGGGTGCCGGACTGGGAAGAGGACAGAAAGCTCGTCCTGGTGCGGAACTGACGGCGCGCTAGCGGTCTCGCGGATGGGCCCGGCGGTGGACGTCCATCAGCCGCTCCGCATCGACGCTGGTATAGCGCTGGGTGGTCGCCAGCGAGGCATGTCCGAGCAGTTCCTGGATCGCCCTTAGGTCGCCGCCTCCCGCCAGCAGGTGCGTCGCGAAGGAGTGCCTGAGGGCGTGCGGGGTCGCGCTTTCGGGGAGGGCGAGCCAGCCGCGGGCGTGGCGCATGGTGCGCTGGGCGACGCCGGCCTGCAGGCGTTTGCCGCGCGCGCCGAGAAAGAGCGGGTCATCCGGCCCGCCCTTGTACGGGCAGCGGGCGAGGTAATCCTCGATGGCGGAGCGGACGGCGGGCAGGATCGGTACGATGCGCTGCTTGTTGCCCTTGCCGGTGACGGAGAGCGTGTCGCCTTTCGGCACGTCCCCGCAATTGAGCGAGAGCGCCTCGCCAATGCGCAACCCTGCGCCATAGAGCAGCGAGACCAGGGCGACGTCGCGTGCCGCGATCCAGGGCTCCGAGGCGAGCTCGCCGACCGACTGGAGTGTGTCGGCGGCTTCCCCGACGGTGAGCGCCTTCGGGACCGAGGCGGGAATGCGCGGTCCGCGAATCGCGAAGATCGCGGCGTTGGAGAGCACCTCCCGGCGTTCGAGAAAGCGGAAAAAGCCGCGGACCACGGAGAGTGCCCGGGCCGTCGAGGTCTTGGCATAGCCGCCGCCGGCGCGGCGCGCCAGCCAGGCCCGGAAGTCCGCGGGTTTCAGCGCGGCGAGATCGGCGATCTCCGGCACTTCGCCGAGATGGCCCTGCAGGAAGTCCAGAAAGACTTCCAGATCGCGCTCGTAGGCATCGATGGTATGGGCGGAGGCGCGTTTCTCGCTTGCCAGCCAGTCTCTCCAGGCGCGTACCGCGCCCGTCAATGTGCTGGGGCGGTCGGCGGCCGCTAGCCCGGCAGGTTCAGCCATTGCCGGATGGTCAGTTCCGTGGTGCGGGCGAGGAAGCTGAGGAGCTCGGTCGCCTGGCCGTGGTGATAGGCCTCGCTGTCCCGCGTGCCGAACGCCATCAGACCCATCGGCGAGTGCGGGCTGACCTGGATACGGGCGAGCGCCATGGAGGAGACGAGACCCGCGGCCGAGCCGAAGATCTCCTCGTCGCCTTCCACATTGGCCGCCAGCAGCACGTCCTTGCCGGTGCCGATCTTGCGGTCGATGGTTCCGGCCGGGATTGAGCGTACGCCGGAGGCATAGGCCTTCGGGATCGGCACGTCGCCCGCTTCGATGCAGATCGTCACCACGTCGATGCCGAGCATGACCGGCAGGTCTATGGTGACGGTCTGGATCAGGTTGTCGAAGGAGGTGGCGGCGACGATCCGGAGAATCGCCGCATGGATCCGGTTCTGCGTCGTCTGGTTGCCGCGCGCGGTGGCGATCAGACCGGCATGGGAATCCTTGAGGCGCTGGTTTTCCGAGCGCAGCCGCTCCAGCATGAAATGCTGCATGTCGACCACCGCCTCGCCGCTGGTCCGGCTCGGCGGGGTCAGGATGTCCATCAGTTCCGGATGGCTGACGAGGAAATCCGGATGGGCCGTCAGGTAGTCCGCGACCTGTTCTGCCGTGAGAGGAGAGGCCGGCTGGTTCGCTGCCTGCTTCACGCTCTTGCCCGGCTCCGCCGCGGATCCCTTGCCTGTCATTGGCCCGTCCTTCCTGCTCAGAGGATGCTCTGCCCCGTCTTCGCCCAGTCCTTCAGGAAGGCGTCGAGGCCCTTGTCGGTGAGCGGGTGGTTATAGAGGCTGCGCAGCACGCCCGGCGGCACTGTGGCGACGTCGGCGCCGATCTTGGCGGCCTCGATCACGTGCTGCGGGCCGCGCACGGAAGCTACCAGGATCTCTGTGTCGAAATCGTAATTGGCGTAGATCTCGGCGATCTCGGCGATCAGCTCCATGCCGGGGGTGCCGATATCGTCGAGCCGGCCGACGAAGGGCGAGATGAAGGCGGCGCCCGCCTTGGCGGCGAGCAGGGCCTGGCCGGCGGAGAAGCAGAGCGTCACGTTGACCGGAATGCCGTCGTCGCTGAGTGCCTTGCAGGTCTTCAGGCCGTCGACCGTCAGCGGCACCTTCACCGCGATATTGTCGGCAAGCTTGGAGAGGAACAGACCCTCTTTCAGCATCGTCTCGTAATCGGTCGCCGTCACTTCGGCGCTGACCGGACCCTCGACGATGTCGCAGATCTCCTTGATGACCTCGAGGATCGGGCGGCCGGATTTCGCGATCAGGGAAGGGTTGGTGGTGACCCCGTCAACGAGACCCGTCGCGGCCAGATCCTTGATCTCTGCGACATCGGCGGTGTCGATGAAGAATTTCATGTCGTCCTGTTTCCTCGGCAGGTGGTGAATCCGGGCTCCGTATGACCGAATCGACGAGGCGAGTCTAGCGCATACAAAGGTGCTGTGCCAGAGACGCCAAGCGACGGTCGGAAGCTTTTCGCATTGCCGCTGGGAAACAGGCGCGGGCGGTATCGCCGCGTCAGATCAGGCGCCGGCCGCCGGCGAAGACCTGCTTCCATGCAAGCACCTGGACGGACTTTCTGAGCCCGGTCGGCCAGAACGGGTCGGCATGGACGAGCGCTTCGGCGGCGGCGGCATCCGGTGCCTCCACGATCCAGAGTCCGCCGGAGCCTGCGCCGAACCGGGGGAGCGGCCCGGCCGCTTCGATCCGGTCGCGATGCGTTTCCAGAAAGGCGAGATGGGCCGGCATGTGTTTCGTGCGGATGTCGGGATCGGCGGACGGGTTGTCTTCGAACAATATGGCGAACTTCATGCTGTGCTCCTTTTTGCAGGCGATCGGGGAAGGCGATCCTGTTCCGGCATGTTTGCGAATTGAACTAGGAAGTTTGACGGTTTATTCTGCAAAAGTGCAGATATTGGATTGGTACGAGTTGCAGGTTCTGGCAGCGGTGCGGCGAAGCGGGTCGATTGCCGGTGCGGCGCGTCTGCTCGGCGTCGATCAGACGACGGTGTCGCGCCGTCTCGCCCGGTTGCAGGAGGCGGCGGGGATGGACCTGCTGGTGCGCGGCCCCGGGCGGCGTCTCTCTTTGACCGCGCTCGGCGAGGAACTGGCGGTGCGGGCGCAGCGCATGGAGGCGGAGTCGGAGGCCGCCGCCGCTCTGCTCGGCGAAAGGCACGGTGCCGTCGCCGGAACCGTAAGGCTGACGGCGGTTCCGGTGCTGGTGAACCGGCTGCTGGCGCCCGCCGCCGGTCCGCTTCTCGCGGCCCATCCCGATCTCGCGCTCGAACTCGTGCCGGAGAATCGCGACCTCAGCCTGACCCGGCGCGAAGCCGATCTCGCCCTGCGCCTCGCCCGGCCGGTCACCGGCGGCAGCGAGGTCAAGGCCAGGCGAATCGGAACGTTGTCCTACAAGGTTTATGAAAGGCGGTCCGGAACTCATTCCGAGGGTTGGGTCCTGTATGAAGAGGCGATGGCGCACCTGCCCCACGCCCGCTGGCTCGCGCGGCAGGCGCGGCGTCCTGGCGAAGCGGCTGCCGGGCTGCATGTCGGTGACGCCGAGACCGCGCAGGAAGCGGTCGCCTCGGGTACGGGACGCTCGATTCTCCCCGTTCAGGTCGCTGAAGGCGATGCACGACTCCGCGCCGTGGAGCGTGCCTGGGAGGAGGCTTTGCCGGAGCGCGAAATCTGGCTGCTGTCGCATGCCCGGCAGCCGAACGCGGCGGCAATCGGCGCTGTCTCGGTCTGGCTTGAGACCCTGTTTTCCGCCTGAGCGGACGGGCGCGGCGCAAGGCGGCGCGCGGCGCCGTTGCAGAGCGCCGTCCGGCCCGCCACACTCCGCCCCATGTCCGACCTCTTCGAAGACGATCTCCGCCGCATCCAGGTGCTGATCCCGCTGCCGCTCGCGGGTCCCTACGACTATCTGGCGGACGCCGGGTCCGACCTCGTGCTCGGCAGCATCGTCGAGGTACCGCTGGGCAACCGGCGCACGACCGGCGTGGTCTGGAACGTGGAGGTTCCGGAGGCGCCGGAGAGCGGCCAGGTGGATCGTTCCAGGCTGAAGCCGGTGATCCGCCGGCTGCCGGTCCCGGCTCTTCCGGAGCCCGTCATCAGGCTGGTGGACTGGGTGGCTTCCTATACTCTGTCGGCGCAGGGCGCGGTGCTGCGTATGGCGATTAGCGTGCCTGACGCGTTCGAGCCGGCGAAACCGGTGATCGCCTATACCGCCCTTCCGGGCGGAGCGGATGCGGTTGAGGCACTCGGTCTGAGGATCACCCCGGCGCGCCGCCGGGTGCTGGACTTGCTGGAAGACGGCCCGCCGCGGACGGCGCGGGAGATCGCGGACGAGACCGGCACCGGTACCTCCGTCGTCAAGGGGCTCGCGGACGGGGGCGGACTGGTCTCGGTCGCGCTGCCCGCCGACGCGCCCTTTCCCGAACCGGATCCCGATCGTCTGCGCGAGACGCCGCTCTCGGAAGAGCAGGCAGAGGCGGCCGGTATTTTGACCGAGGCGGTGCGCGCGGAGTCCTTCTCCACAATGTTGCTTGACGGTGAGACCGGGGCGGGCAAGACCGAGGTCTATTTCGAAGCGGTTGCCGAGGCTCTACGCCATGGCAAGCAGGTGCTGGTATTGCTGCCGGAGATTGCGCTCTCGGCGGAATGGCTGAACCGTTTCGAGGCCCGTTTCGGCGTGCGCCCGGCGGAATGGCATTCGGATCTGAAACCGCGCCGCCGTCGCCATACCTGGCGGGCGGTCGCCGAAGGCAAGGCGAAGGTCCTGGTCGGGGCCCGCTCGGCGCTCTTCCTGCCGTTTCCCGATCTCGGCCTGATCGTCGTCGATGAGGAGCACGAGTCCGCCTACAAGCAGGAGGAAGGCGTGGTTTATCACGGCCGGGACATGGCCGTGGTGCGGGCCAACCTGACGCCCTGTCCGGTGGTGCTGGTCTCTGCCACGCCGGCGCTGGAGAGCATGCGCAATGCCGAGCAGGGCCGATACCGCCATCTCCGCCTGACCGCGCGACATGGCGCCGCGACCCTGCCGTCGGTGGAGCTGGTGGATCTCCGCCGCCATCAACCCGAACGCGGCCGCTGGCTTGCCAGGCCGCTGCTCGATGCGATGACGGGCGCGCTGGAGGCGGGGGAGCAGTCGCTGGTCTTCCTCAATCGGCGCGGCTATGCGCCGCTCACCCTCTGCCGTGCTTGCGGGCACCGGCTCGAATGCCCGAGCTGTTCGGCCTGGCTGGTCGAGCATCGGCTGCTCGGCAAGTTGCAGTGTCATCATTGCGGCTACAGCGCGCGTCTGCCGAAAGCCTGTCCGGCCTGCGGCGAGGAGGACAGTTTCATCGCCAGCGGACCTGGCGTGGAACGGATGGCGGAGGAGGTTGCGGCGCTTTTTCCCGAGGCCCGCTTCCAGATCGTTTCCAGCGACACGTTGAACGGGCCGGCGGCGGCGGCGGAGTTCGTGCGCAGCGTCCGCGACGGCGAGGTCGACATCATCCTCGGCACGCAGATCGTGGCCAAGGGCTACCATTTCCCGAAACTGACCGTGGTCGGCGTGGTCGATGCCGATCTCGGGCTCGCCGGCGGCGATCTCCGCGCGGCTGAGCGGACTTACCAGCTGCTGCATCAGGTCGCAGGCAGGGCGGGGCGGGCGGAGCATCCGGGCCGCGTGCTGCTGCAGACCCACCAGCCGGAGAACCCGGTGCTGCGGGCACTGGCCGACTGGGACCGGGACGGCTTTCTTGCCGAGGAGGCGGCGGCCCGGGAGCGGCAGGGCATGCCGCCTTTCGGCCGGCTCGCGGGCCTGATCGTCAGTGCCGCCGACCCGAATCTGGCCGATATGGTGGCGAGCCGGATCGGCCGTGCGGCGCCGGATTTCGATGGCGTTGCGGTACTGGGGCCGGCCCCGGCTCCGCTGGCGCTGCTGCGCGGACGACACCGCCGGCGGCTGCTGGTCAAGACCAGGCGCGACATTAATATCCAGGCGGTGCTCAGGGATTGGCTTGGCCGGATCGACATACCTTCATCGGTACGTCTGACGGTTGATATCGACCCCTATAGTTTCCTCTGAGTTCCGGGTTGCCCGGTACGGGGCTCTGCACCATGCGGGAAGCGGCAAGCGACCGCTTGCACGGTCTGAACCACTATGCTAGAGAACCGCCGCGCTCGGCGGAAACTGCCGTCGACGAGGGTAATTTTTGGTCAATATTCGCCGAGAGCGGCACGGTTCCTCAACGGGCCCCGTAACACGGTGAAATCTCAGGAAGAAGAGGCGTTCTCTGGTGGCTTCCGAAACGACAGGCTTGGCCGGACGATATGCTTCCGCCCTCTACGAGCTGGCGGAAGGCGAGAAGGCTCTGGATGCCGTCGCGGGCGACCTCGCGTCCCTGCGTCAGGCCCTGATCGACAGCCCCGAACTCTCGCGCCTGGTCCGCTCCCCGGTTCTGACCCGGGATGAGCAGACGCGCGGTATCACGGCTGTTCTCGAAAAAATGGGTGCCAACGCGCTGACCCTGAAATTCATGGGTACCGTCGCGGCGAACCGGCGACTCTTCGCGCTGGACTCGATGATCACTGCATTTCTGGCAGAACTCGCCGCGCGCCGCGGCGAGATCACGGCCGATGTGACCTCCGCCGTCGAACTCTCCAAGGAGCAGCTCGATGAAGTGACCGAAGCGCTGAAGAAGGCGGTCGGTCAGAAGGTCGCCGTCAATCTCTCCGTCGATCCGGCTCTGATCGGCGGGCTTATCGTGCGCGTCGGTTCGCGCATGATCGACAATTCAATCCGCTCCAAGCTGCAGCGACTGCAACTTGCCATGAAAGGTGTTGGCTGATGGATATCCGCGCCGCTGAGATTTCTTCGATCCTGAAGGAACAGATCGCGAATTTCGGAACCGAAGCAGAGGTGGCCGAAGTCGGTCAGGTTCTCTCCGTCGGTGACGGTATCGCCCGTGTCTACGGTCTGGACCAGGTGCAGGCCGGCGAAATGGTCGAGTTCCCGGGCGGCGTCCGGGGCATGGCGCTGAACCTCGAAGACGACAATGTCGGTATCGTTATCTTCGGCGAAGACCGCGGCATCAAGGAAGGCGACACCGTCAAGCGGACCGGCGCCATTGTGGACGTGCCGGTCGGCAAGGGTCTGCTCGGCCGCGTGGTCGACGGTCTCGGCAATCCGATCGACGGCAAGGGTCCGCTGGAAAATGTCGAGCGCAAGCGCGTCGAAGTGAAGGCACCGGGCATCATGCCGCGCAAGTCCGTGCACGAGCCGATGCAGACCGGCCTGAAAGCCATCGACAGCCTGATCCCGGTCGGCCGTGGCCAGCGCGAGCTGATCATCGGCGACCGCCAGACCGGAAAGACCGCGATCGCCGTCGACACCTTCATCAACCAGAAGGCCGTCAACGAAGCCGCCGGCGACGACGACAGCAAGAAGCTGTTCTGCGTCTACGTCGCGGTTGGCCAGAAGCGCTCCACTGTCGCCCAGATCGTGAAGACGCTCGAGGATTACGGCGCGATGGAATATTCCATCGTCGTCGCCGCGACCGCCTCCGAATCCGCGCCGATGCAGTACATCGCGCCTTATACCGGCTGCGCCATGGGCGAGTTCTTCCGCGACAACGGCATGCATGCCGTGATCGTGTATGACGATCTCTCCAAGCAGGCCGTCTCCTATCGTCAGATGTCCCTGCTGCTTCGCCGTCCGCCGGGACGTGAAGCGTTCCCGGGCGACGTCTTCTATCTTCACTCCCGCCTGCTCGAGCGCGCGGCGAAGCTGAACGACGACAACGGCGCCGGCTCGCTCACCGCCCTTCCGGTCATCGAGACCCAGGCCGGTGACGTGTCCGCCTATATTCCGACCAACGTGATCTCGATTACCGACGGTCAGATCTTCCTCGAGACCGAGCTGTTCTACCAGGGCATCCGCCCGGCGGTGAACGTCGGCCTTTCGGTCAGCCGTGTCGGCTCCGCCGCTCAGATCAAGGCGATGAAGCAGGTTGCCGGTACCATCAAGCTGGAACTCGCCCAGTATCGTGAAATGGCCGCGTTCGCCCAGTTCGCGTCCGACCTCGATCCGGTGACCCAGAAGCTGCTGGCCCGCGGTTCCCGCCTGACCGAGCTGCTGAAGCAGCCGCAATACTCGCCTCTCAAGGTCGAGGAGCAGGTTGCGGTCATCTTCGCCGGCGTGCGCGGTTACCTCGACAATCTGCCGCTGGGCGACGTGACCCGGTTCGAGCAGGCCTATCTCTCCGAGATCCGTGCCAAGGGTCAGGACATCCTCGATGCGATCCGCACCGAGCAGGCTCTGTCCGCGGAAATCGAAGAGAAGCTGAAGGCGTTTCTCGACGGCTTCGCCAAGACCTTCGCGTAAGGATTGGCATCTAACGAAGCCGGGGAGCAGACATGCCCAGCCTCAAGGACCTAAAAAACCGGATCAACAGCGTCAAGTCGACGCGGAAGATCACGTCGGCCATGAAGATGGTCGCCGCCGCCAAGCTGCGCCGCGCGCAGGAACAGGCGGAAGCGTCCCGTCCCTATGCCGATCGCATGAACCGGATGATCGGCTCGCTTGCCGGTGCCGCGAGCCAGAACGGCGGCCCGAAGCTGCTGTCCGGAACCGGCAAGGACGACACCTATCTTCTCGTCGTCTGCACCGCGGATCGCGGCCTTTGCGGCGGCTTCAACAGCTCGATTATTCGTGCTGCCCGCCGCCGCGTGACTTCGCTTCGCACCCAGGGCAAGACGGTCAAGCTCTATTGCGTCGGCCGCCGTGGCCGGGATGCCCTGAAGCGGGAATTCGGCGATCTGATCGTCGAGTCCGTCCAGGACGTCACCCGCAAGGGCGTCGCCTTCTCGTCGGCGGACGAAATCGCCGCGCACATCCTGAAGATGTACGAGGGCGGCGAGTTCGACATCTGCTCGGTGATCTATAACCGCTTCCAGTCCGCGATGACCCAGATCGTCACCGATCAGCAGATCGTCCCGGCGAGCATTCCGGAAACGGAAGAGGGTGCCGCGGACAGTGAAAGCGGAGCGCTCTACGAGTACGAGCCGGACGAAGAAGCGATTTTGGCGGCGCTGTTGCCGCGCAATGTCGCGACGCAGATCTTCACCGCGCTGCTCGAGAACAATGCGAGCGAGCATGGCGCCCGGATGACTGCGATGGACAATGCCACGCGGAACGCCGGCGACATGATCGACAAGCTGACGCTGAACTACAACCGGGCGCGTCAGGCGGCCATTACGAAAGAACTTATCGAAATCATCTCCGGTGCCGAGGCCGTCTAGGCCGCGCCGGAGAAGAGTTCGATTGACGGAATTAACGAGGATCCGGATTTCCCGGATAGAGGTTTGGAGCTGACTTATGGCTAAGAATGCGACAGGCAAAGTCACACAGGTTATCGGCGCCGTCGTCGACGTTCAGTTCGACGGCGAAATCCCGGCGATCCTGAACGCCCTTCACACGAAAAACGGTGACAACCTGTTGGTTCTCGAGGTCGCTCAGCACCTCGGCGAGAACACTGTCCGTACCATCGCGATGGACGGCACCGAAGGTCTGGTCCGCGGCCAGCCGGTCGAAGACACGGGCGCCCCGATCAACGTTCCGGTCGGACCGGAAACGCTCGGCCGCATCATGAATGTCATCGGCGATCCGGTGGACGAAGGCGCGCCGGTCAAGGCGAAGAAGACCTACCCGATCCACCGTCCGGCCCCGGAATTCGCGGAGCAGTCCACGGAAGCCGAGATCCTGGTCACCGGCATCAAGGTCGTCGACCTTCTCGCCCCATACGCCAAGGGCGGCAAGATCGGCCTGTTCGGCGGCGCCGGCGTGGGCAAGACCGTTCTGATCATGGAGCTCATCAACAACGTCGCGAAGGCGCACGGCGGTTACTCCGTGTTCGCGGGTGTCGGTGAGCGGACCCGTGAAGGTAACGATCTCTATCACGAGATGGTCGAATCCGGCGTTATCGTGCCGGATGGCGAGGGCTCCAAGGCCGCGCTGGTCTACGGCCAGATGAACGAGCCGCCGGGTGCCCGTGCCCGCGTCGCGCTGACCGGTCTGACCCAGGCCGAGTATTTCCGCGACGAGGAAGGTCAGGACGTGCTGTTCTTCGTGGACAACATCTTCCGCTTCACCCAGGCCGGCTCCGAAGTGTCCGCGCTTCTCGGCCGTATCCCGTCGGCGGTGGGCTATCAGCCGACCCTCGCGACCGACATGGGCGCCCTGCAGGAGCGGATCACCACGACCAAGAAGGGTTCGATCACCTCGGTGCAGGCCATTTACGTGCCGGCCGACGACCTGACCGACCCGGCGCCAGCCACGTCCTTCTCGCACCTTGATGCGACCACCGTTCTCAGCCGTCAGATCGCCGAGCTCGGCATCTACCCGGCGGTTGACCCGCTCGACTCCACGTCCCGGATGCTCGACCCGCGGATCATTGGTGACGACCACTACGCGGTCGCCCGTTCGGTGCAGGAAGTGCTGCAGACCTACAAGTCCCTGCAGGACATCATCGCCATTCTCGGCATGGACGAACTGTCGGAAGAAGACCGTCTTACCGTGGCCCGCGCCCGGAAGATCCAGCGCTTCCTCTCCCAGCCGTTCCACGTCGCGGAAATCTTCACCGGTTCCCCGGGCAAGCTTGTTTCCCTCGAAGACACCATCAAGGGCTTCAAGGGCATCGTTGCCGGCGAATACGACGATCTTCCGGAAGCGGCCTTCTACATGGTCGGTACCATCGAGGAAGCTATCGAGAAGGCCAAGAAGATGGCGGCGGAAGCGGCCTGATCGCATCCGCCTAACGGAGTGGAGCCATAAAGATGGCCGAGACGACAGAGTTCGAACTGGTATCGCCGGAAAAGCTTCTCTACTCGGAAGCGACCGAAATGGTCGTGGTCCCGGGAGCGGAAGGCAATTTCGGTGTGCTGCCGCGCCACGCGCCGATGATCTCGACGCTGCGGCCGGGCGTGATCGACATCTATCAGAACGGCTCGGTCGCCGAGCGCATCTTCGTTGCCGGCGGCTTCGCCGAAGTCACCGAAACGCGCTGCACGGTTCTGGCCGAGGAGGCGCTGCCGCTCGCCGATATCGATGCGGCGAAGGTGGATAGCGACATCTCCGACCTGCGGGACGATCTGAAGGATGCGGGTTCCGATCTCGATCGCGAGCGGATCGAGGCACGGATCGTGGTTCTTGAGGCCATGCGCGCCGCGGCGACGCACTGATCCATCCGACAGACTGATTTGAAGCGGCCGGCTTTATAGCCGGCCGTTTTCTTTTAGGAGGCTTCCCAGCGCGACCCTGTCTCCTCGCTCTTGGTCTTGCCTCTCTCGACCCGGTCCTGCAGCTCGAAATCCATCTCGTCCGTTTGCCAGGAATGCATCTGGCTGACCAGTTTGACGCGTGCCCGCTCGACGGAAGACTGTGCGTCGAATGCATCGCCATGCAGTTCCTTGTAGGGGATCATGGGCAGGTGCCAGAGAATGTGGCCGATTGCCCTTTCCATGCCCTGCTCGCCGCCGATCAGGTGGCTGTTCTCGACCGCGTCGAGCCAGATCGAGACAAGATCGTCCCAGCCGTCCAGACCATAGGCCACGTCCCGCCGCAGCTTCTGAAGCTGGTCAAGGGAGTTTCTGACCTGACGGAACATCCCGGCAATGCTTGCGAGCAAGGCGTCCAGACGGACAATTCGCTCGCTCACATAGGTGATGGTCTGATCGAGGACTTTCAGGATCAGCTCGGCCGAATCGGCGACTTCGGGCCGCGCCTGGGTCGCGTAGGCCTTCAGTGAGCCGCGAAATTCCAGCAACCGCAGATGCTGGCGGAAGAGAAAACCGTCGGTCCTCGTCTCCTGTTCCGAAGCGACGGATCCGAACGGCGCGATCAGCCCGACCAGCGGCTCCAGCCAGTCGCGCACGTCTTCTACCGAGCAGCCCGCTCTGAGCGCCGTGTGCGACATCACCTTGGCGATCAGCTCCTCCATTCGAAAGTCGGCGATCGCGCTTTTGCCGGACATCAGGTTGAGCAGGGACTGCGTGCTGGCCCGAGCCATGAACGAATCGCCTTGAGCGACGCCACATTCCCGGGTCATCTGGGCGATGCAGGACATGCGGACGATTTCCTGTTCTTCGAGGTCGCGCTGGGTCTGTTCGCGGGCTTTCCGGCGGCGTTCCTCGTCGGGATTATAGGCGGCGTCCGCGTGCTGCAGGATCGACCTGACATTGATCGGATCGAGGTCGAGCGCGCTGCGCGATTCCATGATTCGGGCATGTACTTCGGAGTCTCGCTCCGAGAGCGTGGCCATAGAGGGAAGCTGCTTCCAGTCGACGATGGCAAACTCGCCGCGCCTCGTGCCGGAGAAATTCGGAATGGTCGCTTCCAGGAGACGGCCGCGGCTTGTGACGTATTCGCGCACGCGTAGGTGGTTGAATGTCGGCACCGATATCAGCGGAACGCAGGTTCCCCGGCGCTCGAAAGTCTGCGGAAGAGTGTCGCTGCCCGCGGCCATCGAACCTCTGTTTCATCTGTCCTGTCGCTGGCCGAAAGCGCAACTCAGCGCGGAGAACGGCTCCTGAAGACATCAGCCTAGCAGCACCGTGACCGAAGGCAAGGAGGCTAACGTTTCAGGTATTCCGCGAATTGCTCCATGATGACTTGATAGACCGGCCGTTTGAAATCGACGATCAGCTCCAGGACATCGTCGGAGCCGGCCCAGCGCCAGGCATCGAACTCAACATTGTCCGCCGCGAGGTCGATGTCGGCGTCCTCTCCGGTGAAGCGGGCGAGGTACCATTTCTGCTTCTGGCCGCGATACTTGCCTTTGAGAGCCTTTCCCATGAGTTCCGCAGGCAGGTCGTAAGTCAGCCAGTCCGGCGTCTCGGCAATGATCTCGCAGTCCGTGACACCGGTTTCTTCGGCGAGTTCGCGTAAGGCAGCTTCCCGTGGAGACTCATCCTCGTCTATCCCGCCCTGGGGCATCTGCCAGGCTGCGGGACGCATATCGGCCCGACGCCCAATGAAGATGCCGCCGTCACTGTTGATCAGGACAATTCCGACGTTCCGCCGGTATGGCAGGGTAGAGGGATCGACGGTCATGCAGCAGCCCCCGGCTGGTTGCGTAGCTTAGCGAAGGCTCTGTTTATTCGCGATTGCCGTGGCCGGCGCAAGCGCGATCCCGCGCTCGGGGAGGGTCTCCGCCCAGGAGGCGATGAGATCGATCGTCAGCGGGAGCGGGGGGACAACACCAAGCGCGAAGCCGGTGCGTTGTGCCGTGCGCTCCAGCGCGGCGAGACGGCGCTGGATCTCGGCGAGTGCGGGACTGTCATCGATCCGCCAGTTGGCGATCGCCCTTGGCAGCTGCAGCGTTCCGGCGAGCTCCAGCGCGATGGTGCGCGAGCTGGCGGCGCTGTCCACATACATGAGGCCGCGTTCCTTAAGAACGGAGAGCACCGGCGTGAGAGCTTCCTCGTCGGTCGTGAACTGAGAGCCTTTCACGCCCATGACGCCGGCGTAGCCGACGGTCCGGCCGAGAACCGTCTCCAGCCGGTTGAGATTGTCGACCGCGCTGAGGGACGTGAGCAGGGTTGTTGGCCCCGGATCGTTCGTCGGATAGCCGAAAGGTTCCATCGGGATGTCGAGAAAGACCTCATGCCCGGCCTTCTGGGCCGCGGCGACCTGATCGTCGAGATCTGCCGCCGTCGCAGCGAAGGAGAAGGAGATTTCCGGAGGCAGGACCTCAATAGCGGCTTCTGTCAGGGAGCGGGAAACCCCCATCCGGGTCATGACGATTGCGATGCGCGGGAGACGGCTGTCGGCTTCGAACGGGCGGGCATAGGTCTCCCAAGCCTTGCGGCCGTCAGGCGCAATCACCGGGAGCATGCCCTTTTCGGTTTCTTCCACCAGCGCGAGCTCGAAGCGTGGGCCTTTTTGTTCCTCGGGCATGATCTCGTCCGGCATACCTTTGCCGGTAGCAGGCGCGCTATTGCCGTCGTCATGGGCCACGTCCTCGCCATGCCCGTCGTTCGGCATCTGGCCATGCTCGTCGGCCATCTTCCTCGCCATGGTGTCGAGGCTCGAATTCGGCGCGGCTTCCTCGCCGTCCCGCAGGATGGAGACCGTCAGCTCCGGCCGCCGCGCCTCACGGTCCGCGACCGTGTCCGCGCCGTTCACCACGAGCCAGCCGACGGTCGCGCCGAGGCCGCCGATCACGGAGATTCCGAGCACGGCCATTCCGGCAATGCGAAGGATATGGCCGACGCGGCTTCCAGGCCGCTCCGGCCCGATCTCGGCCTCGCCATCCGGGCTCCCCTTGCGGAAGGGGAGCGCCGGAAGCTTCAGGCTTATTTTTGGTAGCGGGAGTTTCAATTCACGATGCGTTGGCGATAGAGATCGATCCCACGGAGCAGATCGATCGCCCGGGCGAGCTGGTAGTCGACCTGCTCGGGCGGCTGCGCCGCCGCCTCTTCGCCGTCCTCGGCCGATGTCTGGTTATCGCCGTTTCCGCTCGGATTGTTCAGAGCGCCGCGCAGATCCGCTTCGCGCCGTGATTTACCGTTGTCGAGCTTCTCGATCCGGGCCAGTGGCACGTCGATATCCGGCGCGATGCCGGTCTGCTGGATCGAGCGGCCGGACGGCGTGTAATACCGCGCCGTGGTCAGGCGCATCGCCACCTGTCCCGAGAGCGGGATGATGGTCTGCACGGAGCCTTTGCCGAAGCTCTGGCTGCCGAGCAGGATCGCCCGGCGGTGGTCCTGCAGAGCCCCGGCGACGATTTCGGAGGCCGAGGCGGAGCCGCCGTTGATCAGCACCACCAGCGGCTTGCCGTCGGTCAGATCGCCCGGCTTGGCGTGGACGCGGGAGGCGTTTTCCGGGTCGCGGCCGCGGGTCGAGACAATCTCGCCTTGCTCGAGGAAGGTATCGGATACCGAGATCGCCTCGTCCAGGAGACCGCCCGGATTGTTCCGGAGATCGATCACATAGCCGGTGAGCTCGTCGCCCTTCTCGGCCTTGATCTCCTCGATCGCCTTGTGCAGGCCTGACGTTGTTTGCTCGTTGAAGGTGGTGATCCGGACATAGCCGACATCGTCGATCACGCGCGAGCGCACGGAGCGGATCTTGATGACCGCGCGGGTCAGCGTCACGTCGAACGGCTCGGCGTCCTGGCGGCGGATGGAAATCGTCAGGTCGGAATCCACCGGACCGCGCATCTTTTCGACCGCCTGTCCGAGGGTCAGGCCGAGCACCGGCTCGCCGTCGAGATGGGTGATCAGGTCGCCCGGCTGCAGGCCGGCCTTGGCGGCGGGCGTGTCGTCGATCGGCGAGACCACCTTAACGAGGCCGTTCTCCATCGAGACTTCGATGCCCAGACCCCCGAACTCGCCCTTGGTCTGGACCCGCATGTCGCGGAAACTCTTGGAATTCAGGAAGCTCGAATGGGGGTCGAGCGAGACCAGCATGCCGTTGATCGCGGCCTCGATCAGTTCCTGATCGCTCACTTCCTCGACATATTCCGCACGGACCCGCTCGAAGACGTCGCCGAACAGGCTGAGCTGGCGATAGGTGTCGGTGTCGTTTTGCGACTGGGCGTCGGCACGTTCCATCGAGGGTACCGCCAGCAGGGCGGTAGCGGCGACGGCGCCCAGCAGGGCGGCCCGGGACCAGGATTTCATCTGACGGATCGATTTCATCATCGCCTTACCTTGTTCGTACGCGCGGACCACCATGGTAGCGGATTTATCGGGGCACCATTGTGGCGAAACTCCACATAGAGTCCGTCGGTCCCGTCCGCTCCCGTTCCGGCCGGTCCCATACGGGCAACCGGCTCTCCTGCGAGCACACCCTGTCCAACCTGAACATCAACCGAGGACATACCTGCCATCAAGGTAAGGTAGCCGCCGCCATGTTCAATCATCACGATTTGACCATATCCGCGAAACGGCCCCGCATAAACGACTTTTCCGTCGAAAGGCGCCACGACCTGCGCCTGTTCCCGGGGCGAGATCACGATCCCGCGTTCGGTAAGCCCGAGGGCGTTCGGCGCGCCGAATCGCTGACTGATCCGGCCGGCGGCGGGATAGGTGAGGTTGCCCTTGTTTCGGGCGATATCCGGGCCTTCGGGCAGGCGGGCGACGAATTCCGTCGTGCCGGGCACGGTAGCTGAAGAGGGCGCCGGCACCGATCCGGGCGCGACCGCGCTTTCGTTCGAGGGCTGGTCTGCGCCGACAATCGAATTCAGCCGCTTCCGCGCCGAATCGCTCTCGGCCCGATGCTGCTCGACGCGTTGCATCAGCTCGCGGAGATCGCGCGCCGAGGCGGCGAGTTCGCTCAGCCTTTCGGCCACGGCCGAGCGTTCTTTCGCCATCGAACTTCGCGCGGCCTGCTTCGCCTCCAGCAGAGCGGCGACCCGGGCTCGTTCGCCGGCGAGCGCCGCGCCCGCCGCGGCGAGCCGTTCCTGTTCGCCGCGGATTTCCCGTTCGACCGCCGCATGGCGGGCAATCTCGCCGCTGAGGCGGGCCGCCTCGCTCTGCAGGTCCGGAACCACGGACCCAAGCAGCATGGCGGTATGGACCGTATCGAGCGGATCGGCGGGCGAAGCGATCATGGCGAGCGGCGGCCGCGCGGCCAGCCGCCGCAGCGCGCCGGAAACGCGGGTCAGTTGCAACTTCTTGCCGGCCAGCGACGCGGCGCTCTTCTCCCGCTCGGCCTGCAGGTCCGCGAGTTTGGTTTCGACGGCGGTCAGTTCCGCTTCGCGCTGCTGGGTCGCCTCGGCCGCGAGCACCAGGGCCTGACGCAGCCGTTGCAGTTCCTGCTCGACGCTGTCGGCGAGCTTGTCGAGGTCGCGCTTGCGGGCCGAGCCCTCGTCGAGTGCGCGTTCGACCTTCTTCAGATTCTCGTCGAGCTGTTCCGGATCGGGCAGCGGCTCGGCGGCATGGGCTCCTGGAAAGGCGAGGGCGACCAGAAGCAGTGCGGCCGCGGAGGGCGGGAGCTTGCTGCCGATCGCCGTCCGCATCGGCTGCGGTTACTCCGCCGCGCTTGCGGCGCTGGCGCGGAGCATCGAGCGGCCCGTCATTTCCGCCGGCTGCGTCACGCCGAGCAGCTCAAGCAGGGTGGGTGCCACATCGGCGAGGCGCCCGGTCGCGAGCGCGCCGATTCCGTCAGGCGCATTGACCAGCACGGTCGGCACGAGATTGGTCGTGTGCGCCGTGTGCGGGCCGCCGGTTTCGGGATCCAGCATTTGCTCGCAATTGCCGTGATCCGCCGTCAGGAACGTGCAGCCGCCGACCTTTTTCAGTGCGGCCTCGATCTGCCCGACCGCATCGTCGACGGTCTCCACCGCCTTGATCGCGGCATCGAGGCTGCCCGTATGACCGACCATGTCCGGATTGGCGTAATTGACGACGATCAGGTCGTATTTCCCGCTCTCGATCGCCCCGACCAGCTTCGCGGTCACTTCCGGCGCCGACATTTCCGGCTGCAGGTCGTAGGTCCGGACTTTCGGGGACGGCACCATGATCCGGTCCTCGCCCTCGAAGACCTCCTCGCGGCCGCCATTGAGGAAGAAGGTGACATGCGGGTATTTCTCGGTCTCGGCCATGCGCAGCTGGGTCAGGCCGGCATTCGCCGCGACTTCGCCCAGCGTGTTCTTCAGGTCGATGGCCGGGAACAGCACGGAGAGGAACCGGTCCAGCTCGGATGAGTAGCTCACCATGCCCGCCGCGGCGGCGAATTTCAGGCAGCGGGAGCGTACGAACCCGTCGAAGGCGGGATCCAGCAGGGCGGCGAGGATTTCCCGCATCCGGTCGGCCCGGAAATTGGCGGAGAGCAGGACGTCGCCGTCCTTCACCCCGTCATAGCCCGGCAGCGCTGCCGGGGTGACGAACTCGTCGGTCTCGCCGGCCGCGTAGGATCGGTCGATCTCGGCGAGCGGATCCTCGGCGCGATTTCCTTCCGCTTCCGCAATGACCTTGTAGGCTTGCTCCACGCGTTCCCAGCGCTTGTCCCGGTCCATGGCGTAGAACCGCCCGGAAACAGTGGCGATGCGGGCGCCTTCCGGCAGCTCCGCTAGCAGGCGCTCGATATCGCCTTTGGCGCTTTTCGGCGGCGTGTCGCGGCCGTCGAGGAAAGCATGCACCAGCACTTCGACGCCTTCCGCTGTCAGGATGCGGGCGAGGGCCGCGATATGGGACTGGTGCGCATGCACGCCGCCCGGTGACGTCAGGCCGAGCAGGTGGCAGCGCCCGCTGCCCGCTTTCGCGGCCGCGATCAGTTTCCGCAGCTCCGGATTGGTCGCGAGCGAGCCGTCCGCGACGGCGGCGTCGATCCTCGGCAGGTCCTGCATCACGACACGGCCGGCGCCGAGATTCATGTGCCCGACCTCGGAATTGCCCATCTGCCCATCCGGCAGGCCGACATCGCCGCCGCTGGCGCGCATGAAGCCGCTCGGGCCGGCGGCGGTCAGACGGTCGACATTCGGGGTGTTGGCGAGCTGGACGGCGTTGTTGTCGCGCTCGGCGCGCTGGCCCCAGCCATCCATGATGCAGAGGATAACGGGACGCGGTTTCTGTGTCTGATCTGTCATGATTTGGCGGTTATAACGCGTTCCCCGGCGCCGGTCATTCCCGATGATAGGGATGTCCCGCCAGAATTTGCTGCGCACGGTAGAGCTGCTCGGCGATCATCCCGCGCACCAACATATGCGGCCAGGTGGCGCGGCCGAGCGAGAGCAGCAGGTCGGCGCGCTTGCGGCAGCTTTCGTGATGCCCGTCCGCACCGCCGATCAGGAAGACGATGTCCCGCACGCCGTCGTCCCGCCAGGCGCCGATCCTGTTGGCGAATTCGGCGCTGGAAAGGGTCTTGCCGCGCTCGTCGAGGACCACGGCGATAGCGCCGTCGGGAACCTGGGCGAGTAGCTGGGTTGCCTCTTCCTCCTGCAGCTGCTCCGGCGGCAGCTTGCGGCGGATATCCACTTCCTTGAGGTCCAGCGGCCAGGAGAGGCGGGCGCGGTAATGCGCGAACAGCTCGGCATGCACGTCGCGGCGTGCCTTGCCGACCGCGGCGAGGGTCAATTTCATGCGATCACGCTCCCGGACCGACGCTTTCGGGCGGGCGCCGGTCCGTGCCTCCGGCGCCGCGCCCCATTCCGGTCAGGTCTCAGGCGTGGGCCATCTCGCGGGCCTCGGCGGCATCGCCGATCTGGACGACCCTGCCGCGGGCCGGCGGTTCGCTGCCCCACATTTTCTCAAGCGCATAGAATTCGCGGACTTCCGGGCGGAAGAGATGCACGATGATGTCGCCGGCATCGATCAAAACCCAATCGCCCTGCGACTGGCCCTCGACAGAGATGCCTTTCACGCCAACGGATTTCAGCTTTTCGATGAGATGTTCCGCCATGGCGGCGACTTGACGGGTGGATCGCCCGCTTGCGATCAGCATGTGATCGCTGATGGAGGATTTGCCTTCGAGGTCGATGACCACGATATCCTCTGCCTTACTATCGTCGAGCGAGCGGGAGGCCAGATCGACGAGGCTTTCCCGGGACGGGAGAGCGGCTTTTTTCGGTATGACTGTCTCCTTCCGCGCCTGAGGCGCTTGACCGATGAAGTCTCGGCACCGCCGTTCCGGAGCGGCACCAGTTCTGCATTGTACAGGTTCAGCGTCTCCGGTCCGGCCAGTCCGATCCGTATCGGATGCTGGTCGCGGACAACGGATTCAGCGGGGTGTGAAAGAACACCCACGCCGGTGCCCGTCGCTTACCGAGGCTTTCTCCGGCGCGCTGCCGGATGCGTGCCTTGGCAAAACGGCGGGCCGCCGGGCCCGACAAGGCCCTTAGAGAATAGGTTGGCCGGTCGAAAACTGCAATGACGACACTGTTGAAGATTTGTTTCCATTCCGCCCAGCGGTGGAAGCCGACCAGATTGTCGGCGCCCATGACCCAGATGAAGCGGGTGAACGGCGCGCCGGAAACCAGGGTAGAGAGCGTGTCGGCGGTATAGCGGGTGCCGAGCAGCACCTCTATTTCCGTGACCCGGATCCGGGGATGACCGCGGGCGAGCCGAACGGCAGAGGCCCTGCGTTCCTCGAACGGGGCCATGTCGTCCGCCGTTTTCAGCGGGTTCTGAGGCGAGACCATCCACCAGACCTCGTCCGCACCCAGCTTCTGCAGCGCCAGCAGGGCGATGTCGAGATGGCCGCGATGCGCCGGATTGAAGGAGCCGCCCATCACCGCGACGGTGCGGCCGCGGACAGAGGCGAGGAGGCGGCGTGCCTTTGGATTCTGGATCATGGGGTCACTGCCGGCAGGACGGCCGGACCGCGCTCACGGACGGGTCTGGCCGGTGCCGGTCACGACGTATTTGAAAGAGGTGAGCTGCTCCGCGCCGACAGGTCCGCGGGCGTGCATCTTGCCGGTCGAAATGCCGATCTCCGCCCCCATGCCGAACTCGCCGCCGTCGGCGAACTGGGTCGAGGCGTTGTGCAGCACGATCGCGCTGTCGACACGCGCGGCGAAACGCGCCGCGGCGGCGGCGTCCCCTGTCACGATACTGTCCGTGTGGTGTGAGCCGTAGCGGTTGATATGGTCGATCGCCGCGTCGAGGCCGTCGACCACGCGCACGGACAGGATCGCGTCGAGATATTCGGTCGACCAGTCCTCTTCCGTCGCCTGTTGCATATCCGGAACGATTTTCCGGGCGGCCGCATCCCCCTTGAGCGCACAGCCCGCGCCGCTCAAAGCCGCCGCGATGCCGGGCAGTTGTGTCTCGGCAATCTTCCGATCCACCAGCAAGGTCTCGGCCGCGCCGCAGACGCTGGTCCGGCGCATCTTGGAGTTCAGCACGATCTCACGCGCCATCTCGGGATTGGCGGCGCCGTCCACATAGACATGATTGACGCCGTCGAGATGGGCGATCACCGGAATGCGGCTCTCTTTCTGCACCCGCTCGATCAGGCTCTTGCCGCCGCGCGGCACGATGATGTCGACGGAATCCGTCATGGTCAGTAGGGCGCCGACCGCGGCCCGGTCGCGGGTCGGGACGAGTTGCACCGCCGCTTCCGGCAGGCCCGCGGCCTTCAGGCCCCGGTGCAGGCACTCGACCAGAGCGTTCGAGGAGTGGAAGCTCTCCGAGCCGCCGCGCAGGATCGCCGCGTTGCCCGATTTGAGGCAGAGGCTCCCCGCATCCGCGGTTACGTTCGGACGCGATTCGTAGATGATGCCGATCACGCCGAGCGGCACGCGCACGCGGGCGATCTTCAGCCCGTTCGGCCGCTCCCATTCCGCCATCACGCCGCCGATCGGATCTGGCAGCGCGGCCACATCCTCGATGCCCTTGGCGATGGCCTCGATCCGTCCTTCGTCGAGCTTGAGGCGATCCATCAGGGACTCACGCACGTCTTTCTCGCGGGCGAAGGCGAGGTCCTTCTCGTTCGCCGCGAGAATTTCGGGCAGCGCCTTGCGGATCTCGGCCGCCGCATTGGTCAGGGCGGCGTCCTTCTGCTCCGTGGTGGCGAGCGCAAGCGCTGCCGACGCCGCGCGGGCGGCCTTGCCGAGGCCGGTCATCATCTCCGCGATGCCGGCGTCGTCCGTCCGGTCGAATTCAAGAATGGCCATGGGTCCGTTCGCTCCCAATTCTCTCCGGCGCTCGCGCCTCAGCGCTCCAGCACCAGATCGTCCCTGTGGACCAGTTCGTCGCGGCCACGGTAGCCGAGGATCCGCTCTATTTCACGGGATTTGTGGCCCGCGATTCTTCCGGCGTCGTCCGCGCCGTAGGCCGAAAGGCCACGCGCGACCGGGCGTCCCGCCGGATCGAGGATCTCGATCAGATCGCCGCGCTCGAACTCGCCGGAAACCTTGGTGACGCCCGCCGGCAGCAGGCTCTTGCCCCGCGCGAGCGCTTTCAGGGCGCCCTCGTCGAGGGTGACGCTGCCTTTCGGTGTGAGCGAGCCGGCAATCCAGTTCTTGCGCGCGCCGCGCGGCGAGGTGGCGGCGGCGAACCAGGTGACCCGTGCGCCTTCCTCGATCGCTTTTAGCGGATGCGGATCGTGGCCCTTCGCGATCGCCATGCGGCAGCCGGCCGAGGACGCGATTTTCCCCGCCGCGAGCTTCGTGACCATGCCTCCCGAGGCATGTTCGCTGCCGACGGCGCCGGCCATCGCCTCGACGCCCTCGTCAATTCGTTCCACATGCGGAATATGCTCTGCCGCCGGATTGCTCCGCGGATCGGCGGTATAGAGCCCGTCAATGTCCGAGAGCAAGATCAGCGTGTCGGCGCTCACCATCTGCGCGACGCGGGCGCCGAGCCGGTCGTTGTCGCCGTAGCGGATTTCCTCGGTCGCGACCGTATCGTTCTCGTTGATCACCGGAACCGCGCCGAGGGCGAGCAGGGCGTTCAGCGTCGCGCGGGCATTCAGATGCCGCCGCCGCTCCTCTGTGTCTCCCGGCGAGAGCAGGATCTGCGCCGCCGTGATCCCGTGGCGGGCGAGCGCTTCCTGATAGGCATGGGCGAGGCGGACCTGACCGGTGGCGGCTGCGGCCTGCTTGTCTTCCAGCTTCAGCGCACCTTTCGGCAGGCCGAGCAGGCGGCGGCCGACAGCGATGGCGCCGGAGGAGACCACCAGCACCTGCTTGCCGCGGGCTTTCAGATTGGCGATGTCGTCGGCGAGCGCGTTCAGCCAGTCGCGCCGGATCTCGCCGCCTTTCTCGTCCACCAGCAGGGCGGAGCCGATCTTCACGACCACGCGCTCGGACGTTTCGAGTCCGGAACGGGTGAGGTTTTCCACACCTTCGGGGCTCACAGCGGCGACCAGCCGGGGGCGCTCTCCCCGGTTTCCTTTGTCTCTGCCTCTTCCTCTTCCTCGAAATCCTCGCCGTCGACGGCGGTTTCGACCTTGCGGGCGGCGCGGGCCTCCAGCACGGGTTCGAGAAGGATCTGCAGCGCCTCGTCGAGGCCGGCGCCGGAGATTGCGGAGAGGGTGATGACCTTCTTGCCGATCTCCTGCTCGACCATCTCGATCAGAACGGGGATGTCCTCCTCCGCCATCGCGTCGATCTTGGACAGGGCGACGATCTCGGGCTTGTCGGCGAGGCCGCCCCCGTAATCCTCGAGTTCCTGACGCACGGTGCGGTAGGCCGCCGCCGGGTCGTCCTGGGTCGCGTCGACCAGATGCAGCAGCACGGCGCAGCGCTCGACATGGCCGAGGAAACGGTGGCCGAGGCCGGCGCCTTCGGACGCGCCCTCGATCAGTCCCGGAATGTCGGCGATGACGAATTCCTGCCCGCCGACCGAGGCGACGCCGAGACCGGGATGCAGGGTGGTAAAGGGATAATCGGCGATCTTCGGCCGTGCGCGGGTGACGCTGGAGAGAAAGGTCGACTTGCCGGCGTTCGGCAGGCCGACGAGACCGGCATCGGCGATCAGCTTCAGGCGCAGCCAGACCCACATTTCCTCGCCGGGCCAGCCGGGAAGGGCCTTGCGGGGGGCCTGGTTGGTCGAGGTCTTGTAATGCGCGTTGCCGAAGCCGCCGTCGCCGCCTTTCAGCAGGACGACGCGCTCGCCGACCTTGGTCAGGTCGGCGATCACCTGCTCGCGCTCCTCGTCGAGGATCTGCGTGCCGACCGGCAGACGCAGCACGGCGTCGCCGCCCTTGGCGCCCGAGCGGTTGCGCCCGGCGCCCGGACGGCCGCTCTCGGCCTTGAAATGCTGCTGGTAGCGGTAGTCGATCAGCGTGTTGAGGCCGTCGACGCACTCCGCGATCACAGCGCCTCCGCGGCCGCCGTCGCCGCCGTCCGGCCCGCCATATTCGACGAAGGCTTCGCGCCGGAAACTGACCGATCCGGGGCCGCCGTCGCCGCTCTTCAGAAAGATCTTGGCCTGATCGAGGAACTTCATCTCATGCAATCTCGAAATGCGGGCCCGAAATGCGGGCACGAAAAAAGGGAACAGCCGCAGGACCGTTCCCTCATCCGCTGTCGCTGGGCCCGCACGTTAGCGGGCGCGACGTTATTCCGCTGCTTCGGCCAGCGCCACTTCCACGAAGGTGCGGCCCTTGGCCCTCCGACGGAAGGCAACCTTGCCGTCGGTCAGCGCGAACAGGGTGTGGTCACGTCCCATGCCGACATTCTCGCCCGGATGGAACTTGGTGCCCCGCTGGCGGACGATGATGTTGCCGGCAATCACGGCTTCGCCACCGAACTTCTTCACGCCGAGACGGCGGCCTGCACTGTCGCGGCCGTTACGGGAACTACCGCCTGCCTTTTTATGAGCCATCGATTACTCCTTCGTCTCGGCTTCGGCCGCCGGAGCTGCGTCTTCGGCCTTCGCCTTCGGCGCGGCTTTCTTCGCGGCTGCCTTCTTCGGCGCGGCCTTCTTCTTGCCGTCGGCCAGGATGTCGGTCACGCGCAGTACCGTCAGCTCCTGACGGTGACCGCGGGTCCGGCGATAGCCCTGACGGCGCTTCTTCTTGAAGACGACGACCTTGTCGCCCTTGGTCTGCTCAAGCACTTCGGCGCGGACCACAGCACCCTCGACGGTCGGCGCGCCGACCTTGAGATCGTCACCTTCACCGAGCATCAGGACGTCGGCGAGATCGACGGAAGACCCGGCTTCGCCGGCGAGCTTCTCGACCTTGATGACGTCGTTCGGGGCGACCTTGTACTGCTTACCGCCGGTTTTAACGACTGCGAACATTGTCATTACTCTGGCAATGAAAACTGAGCGCGCGAACATTTCGTCCGCGTCGGAGCGGCGGACTATACTCGCGGCGCCGCCCAAGTCAACAGGGAAACTGGCCGTACAACCATAGAATCTTTCCCTCCCGGAGCGGGCCCGGAATCGTCCCGCCCACACTCCTCGATGCGGCGCTATATATAGTATCTCCGAACGGCCGGCGCCAGAGAGCGCACGGCGTACGGCGAACACGCATTTCCCCTATTGAATCCGGCAACCCACATCGTTATGGTCCGGCCCTCGGTGCGGAGAGGTGCCGGAGTGGTTGAACGGGGCGGTCTCGAAAACCGTTGTGCGCGCAAGCGTACCGAGGGTTCGAATCCCTCTCTCTCCGCCAGTTTCCCTCAAACTGACATGATTGCACAATAAAATCAGTCAGTTATGTGATCCTAAAAATTTGGCCTTGTAGGAACCGTTGTAGGAACGGTTGTGAGTGCTGCTCGATGCGATGCGCGAGACTCGGTGTCCGTGTGGTGGCGTGTCGAATGACGTGGTATTCTTGACTCTCCCTGACACCTCTCGGCTGCTCGTCTTTGACTAGGTCGCACAGATGAGCTGTCGTCGCGTCGCGAAGGCGTGACGAACCTGACAGCCGTTCCGGCCTCGCTTAAGAGGAGATGGTCGTGGGAGTAGAGATCACTGATAGGATCGAAGCTGAAGGCGAAGACGGCACGCTCTACGTTGTCCTAGAGCTGACCACTATGATCGGCGGGAGATCGCTGGACCAGCGTGGGGGAGCGCTCAAAGGAAGTTATCGGTACGTACTGGAGGACGGGGAGCTGGTGAACCGTCTCGATGACGGGAGGTTTCAGGTCTTCCAGACAGACGAGGTCCTCACTCCAATCTAGCCTAGGCCTCAGATATGATGCCGGAATCACAAAAACAGGGGCGTGAAAGTGAACAGGCGTTTCTGCGCCCCCTGAGTACACGTCGCCGCGACGCAGTGACCTCTAGGCGCTGGTGCTTGGTGTGCTGGCAGAGTCCAGCCTCCTCCTCACGGGTGCGAGACGTCTTACTGGGCGCTGCGTCGCGGTTATCGCCGACCACTCGTACGGCATGACTCGGTGAGATGTCCTGATATCCTCTGACTAGTCGAACGAGAGAATGTGAGGCGATCCATGGATGCCGGATTGACCGTTGAGGAAGCCGTTTCCCCGCTACCCCGCGTCGAAGTTGATGCGGACCTGATTGGTGGCTTCTGTTCTGAAGAGGACTTCAACGAGCTTGCCGTGAAGCTGGGAGTAGAGCTGGGCAACTTAGTATGCGTTGTTGGGTCAGTTGTTCCGGGTAACGGATCTCACTGGACGCGCAATGAGGCGATAGTAGTCGGTCTCTTGGTGCGGTTTCAAAAGCTGCTCCAATCTATACTCGATGAAACGTGCCAACACCGACGGGAGACGGCCTACATTCTGTGTAGGCTGGCTTTCGAGAGCCTCGTCAATCTTCGGTACTTGATGGGGACCAGAGATGAGGCCGTATATGACGGCTATGTACTCGCATCGCTCAGGCACGAGAAACGCCTTGTGGAGACCATCGAACGCAATATTGAAGAGCGGGGCGGAGAAGTCTGGCCCATAGAACAGCGGATGATGAGGTCCATCGAGCGCGCTTTTGAAAGATCAGGAGTAACGCGTACTAGCGTAACGCGTGACGGTATGAGGCCGTGGTCTGATACGAACGTCTATCAACGGGCGGAGGCTGTGGGGTGGGGGCCCAACTACCTAGGCCTATTCGCTGGCCCGTCTCATTCTGTGCATGGAAACTGGATGGACCTCTTAGAGTACCACCTGTCCGAGCACGAAGGCGGCTTCATGCCCGACTATGAATGGCACCACCCCAGACCTCAACTTCTACTGGTTCTAGGGCTCTTCGGCTGCACAGCGCTCGGCGAGTACATAGCTCGCTTATCTGAGACGCACGAGGCGGGTCACGAAGCTGCGCCTTTGATGGACTTGGTTCACGATCTCCAAGAACGCATAGCCATCGCCAACGAGGGCCACGAGGCTTTTCTTCAGAGATGACTGTCGCCGCGACTCAGTGAGTCGACCAGAGCAGTAAGGCATGGACGAGCGTCGTCTGATATGAAGGGGGATCTGGATCATGATCCCCTACCTCTTAGTGGCTACATTAGGTCCTCCTAATGATCTCGTAAGGTACCACTAAGTGTTAACTATATGATCCCCGGAGCGTTTCTCATAGGTGTCCATAAACTGGTCGTCACGTCTCTTCGAGCGGCAGGGGGGGCGGTTGGATCGGCGAGGAGCCGTCTTGTCGTATGGTGAGACCGGCCCCTATCGAGGGTGTCCGTTAAGTGGGTCTCTTAGCTGCCTTCGCTAGATCGGCCAGCGCATGAAGTTCAATCAAGATAGGGGTCGGGTAATGTCTCCTGTCGGCATAGAAGCACAGCCCGTGGCCGACCAGCTGATGCAGTACGCCAGCTAGGTCATTCGATGTGGCGAACTCTTTCGGAACCAGTTCGTCGTAGAGCGCTTCAGCTGCTTTGTCCCTGTTATCTTCTCGTCGTCGGTGATCTTCCTTGGTCATGTCGACCCCGTTTAGGTCTGCGTGGCCGACGTACTCGATCAACAGGGTCGCAAGCCGACCCGCTACGAACATCTGGTCGCGGGTCATTCTAGAAAGCAGATCAGCGTATTTACTGAACTCGTCGGCGCTGAGGACGTGGCGGTGCGCCATGTTGGCTATCGCCTCCGACATGACACGAAGGTTCCGTCGCGCTGCGCCGTCCCGAGCGGCTGCGACGTACTTGACAAGAATGGTGGGGAAATCCGGATGTGTGCGTAAGCGCTGTTCATCGACTTCGCCTCGCTCTAGTGCACTAAGGAGTTCGTTCCAGACCTCTTGCTGCTTCTGCTCCCACCAGCGCTGGTAGAGACGCCCGAGCAAGGAAGTAGGGGTTCCGCCAACGACGAGCGCTCCGGCATCGTCGACGAACTCCTTGAGCGGTGGTGGCGAGTTATCCAAAGTCCACCTCCTAGCGGGCTAGCGCCCGGTACACGCTTGCACGTCCAATCCTGAGCCTCTTAGCGATCTCAGTGGGGCCCATGCCTTCCTGAGTCAGTCTCGTGATCTCGTCCTTCTTCTCCATCGCGGTCGGTTTCCGCCCCTTGTACTTGCCCTCGGCCTTCGCCTTTGCGATCCCCTCGCGCTGTCGCTCCAGCATCATTTCGCGCTCGAACTGGGCCACTGAGGCCATGACGTTCAGCATCAGCTTCCCTGTAGCATCGCTCGTGTCCACATTCAGGGCGACGATCTTAAGGTGCACTCCCTTCTCCGTCAGCGCCTCCAAGATCGACCCGAGGTGCACCACGGATCGCGCCAGCCTGTCGAGCTTCGTCACGACAAGCGTGTCGCCTTCCCTGACGAACTCCAGAGCGGCCTCCAGAGCCCGTCTAGTGGCCACTGAGGACACCTGCTCAGAGAAGACCTTCTGGCACCCGAGGGCCTCTAGGTCCCGTCTCTGAGCCTCCAGACCGGCCTCCTGTTCGAGTGTCGAGGTGCGGGCGTATCCGACAAGCATTGCGTTCCCCTGTGAGGCGTTGTATGTCTCACAAGGGTCTATAATGTTATGTATCAAAAATCAAGAGCATGTGTGTGAGACACCCTTGGTGGGCTGTGAGACGTCTCGTTGAGGCAGGGTCGTTTGGGACATCTCAGGCCCGAGTGCGGCACGATGTTTAGCGCATCATCCAGTTGCTTCTTCGCACCCTAACGCCCTTCGAAACCACGCGGCGCTTCTTACGGACTGATTGGTCGAAGTTGATCTCACATCTTGCCGGGATCTGTTTAGGCACTCCGGTTTGGTCGGTCCGGTCGTAGTAATGCACTCTGATGCTAACTTCTTGCGGACCTTCTGACGTGGCGACTGCCAACACCAAAAACTTCCCGCTTTCACCGGGTTCAACAGGCTCCCCAAATCCGACCCGCTCGACCTCGTTATCCTCATGCAGAAAGGTCACAGCTCCGGGATTTAGGAGTTCGACCTCGGCGACCTTGATGCCCACACGCTGGGGATTTCGAACGGTAACAATGAGACGGCGCATCAGTGGTTCCCACGGCACTGAGGAGAGTTCCGCGACGGGCTCCCGCTCGGCGAGGGTGTCGCGGCGGTTCCGGGAGGCGATCCCAGTGTTCCACCCGGATATACCGACATGCATGACCGAGAGAAACAGGGCGAACCACGCCGCCATCGGAGCGTAGTCCGTTAGTGCTTTGAGGACGTCGTCGATGAACTCTGACATCGTTTGATGATGGCCATGAGAGGACTCAGGAGTGTACCTATGATGCGAGGGTGGGTCGGGTTTGACAACCTATATGCGGTATGGCTTCGGAGGAGTGGGTGCTGGGTATCAACGTGGTTGGAGACGCGGGTGTCGATCAGGTGCGTGACGTAGTTGTACCTCTTGCCGCCGCCGGTGTCGGAGCGCTGATCGGTGGTTTGGCGACGTTGGTGGGTACGCTCTTCTCGATGAGAGTGAAGAGGAGAGACGAGCGTCGGTCCATCGCTGCGATGTTGGCTGCCGAGATCGAGTCGGTTGTCAGGGGAGCCATCAACAGGGGCCATATCGAGTACTACGAAGGTTGGGCGAAGGCTCTGGAAGAGGGGACGGTCGATCCGTCTAAACATCGTCCCGGCCTCTTTGGACTGAATGCTGACATGCCTGATATCGCCAAGGCCGTGCTGCCACGAGTGGGATTGCTTGGTTCTGAACTCGTACGGGACGTAACGGTATGGTACGCCGCATATCGGGGCGTACTCCACGACCTTAAATCCATTGACGACGGGACGACGTCCCCCGAGCGTGTGCCTTCCTTGATCCGGGAAGATCTCAGGATTTGGTACGAGGACGTCGAGGGACGAGCTCCTGATCTTGTTCGGCGCCTTCGCAAGGTCTGAGGCCCTCCCCGCCACTCTCGGCCTGCGGCTGATGCCCCGGTACGGGGGCATATGAGGCCGTAGCGGGAGCGGAGGTGGGCAGACAAATCTACGCCAAGATTTTAAGGCGCATGAGAGGCCCTCAGCGAGTCACTGACGGCCGTTCGTCAATCACAGCCTATGTGAGCGCTTGAAGAGTCTGTTGCCGCCTCTGGCGGCTCCTGAGTGCCTCCCGGCGTCAGACCCAAAGCTGCTCTCAGCCAGCGCGCTGACACCTCCAGAGGCAGGCCGTCCCCATAAACCTCTTTAGCGGCCCCCGAGGAGTGCCCCATGATCTCGTCGATGACCGATGCGGGAGCTTCGACGGCCATGAGCTTCTTCTTCATCGTATGCCGGGAGGAGTTCACCGACACGTTCCCGTCTGACAGACCGTTCTCCCTGAGGAACTTGTTCGTCGCTGTGGAGAAGTTCGTGGGGCCGTCCTCGGCATGATACCTAGAGGGACCATCCGGGTACTTGCGGATCAGTTCGAGCGTCTCTGGATCGACGATGGGGACGCGCCGAGCAAAGGAGCCCTTCACCAGCCAGCCGTTGCGCTCGTTGGGCCGGATATGGATATAAGCGATCTCACCATCCAGAACGATATCCTCGGCCACCAAGTGACATGCCTCTGTCTGGCGGCAGCCCGTCGTCATCAGGAGCCGCAGCACTAGCTGAGCATCCTCGTTCATCTTTGGTAGCAGGGATCGAACGTGGTCTTCCTGCGATGGCGTGAACGGCAACCGGTTGTCCCTAGCGAGTCGCTTCTTCGACTTCGGTATGTCGAGGCTCTCGAAGGGGTTGCGTCGGTCGATGTCGTGGGTCTCGTAGAGGCGCCTGAACTGGGCACGGAGGGCCTTCAGGTGCTTATCGACGGTCCCTGTATCCAAGAAACCCAGCGCGTGTGTCCGCCACCGCAGGGCGTCTTCCCTCGTGATCTTGTCTATAGGGGTTCGGTCACCCAGTGGTGTGAGGACCTCTGCCAATACGGTCGCAACGCGATGCTGAAAAGCGCCATACCGTTTGTCCCGTAGGGAAGCGTTCGGCTCCCGCCCACGCTCTACCAGATAGATCTCGATACCTTCGCGAAGCGTCGGGGCAATCTTGAGCGCGCTGTAGCCGTTGATGAGGATCTCGGCTTCCGGCTGCGCGGCCGGATCGTAGAGTCGCCATTCGTCGCGAGGAAGTTGCTCGCCGTCAGGCCCAGACCTGTCGTGTAGGTCCTCGTAAGCCTCGATCCGAAGTTCGCGTTCGAGGGGAGAAACTGCGGGGTCGTTGAGTGGCAAGTCGGCCTTGAAGCCCCTGTTGTTAAGGTGCTCGCGTGCCACCCTCGCTACCGCGCCGGGCGACGACTGGGAGCGGGCATCCTTAAGCAGCCGTTCGGCCTGTTGATGCACAGGATGGTACTTACGGAGCGCAACCGCCCGGTCTTTCGTGCCGAGGCTGTGGTTGATCTCACGGCGCCCGAGGGCCTCGCGGAGGTCCTTTGGAACCGCTCGACGATAGGTGTAGTTGCCTGTCTTGCGGTCGGAGGTCAGGTAGGGAAGCCGGAGGATCATTCAGAGGGGCCGATGTAGGTCGGAATGGGGGATGTGTTGTAGGAACTGGACGCTGATTAAGCAACTAAATCAAGGCTTACGGCCCATTCGGTCGGTTTGGTGGCTCCCTCTCTCTCCGCCAGTTTCCCCAAGATTAAATTTGCCAGCCGCACGCTCCGCCTTTTTCCTGGCTAGCGATCCCGCCCGCCGGCGCCGATCAGATGCGACACTGTCGCCGCCGCGTCCCTCACCGCCTCTCCGAGAGTTTCAATCTTGTCCCCCGGCATCCGTGCCGTCGGTCCCGAGACGGAGATCGCCGCGATGGCTTCGCCGAAATCGTTGTAGATCGGGGCGGCGACGCAGCGCATGCCTTCGGTCCGTTCCTCGTCGTCGACGACATAGCCCCGCGCACGGGACTTATCGAGGTCCGCGGACAGCTCCGCGACCGATGTCAGGGTTTTCTCCGTGAAGCGTTCCAGTTCGGCTGTTTCCAGATAGGCCGCGAGCTTTTCCGCCGGATAGGTGGTGAGCAGCGCCTTGCCGATGCCGGAAGCGTAGAGCGGGGCCACGGTGCCGGGGCGGAAGAAAGCGCGGATCGGCTGGTGGGTTTCCATCTGGCTGACGAACAGGACCCTGTCGTTCCACTCCACGCCCAGATTGGAGGTCTCCCCGGTCCTCTGCATGAGTTCGCGCATGATCGGGCGGCTGCGCTCGACGACGTTCCGCCGGCGCAGGAAGGCCGACCCGACGCGGAAGGCGGCGGGGCCGATATGCCATTCCTGGCTTGCCGCGTTGGTTTCCACGAACTCGCGCGCTTCCAGCGTCGAGAGCACGCGGTGGATGGTGGCGACCGACTGGTCGAGCTCGCGGGCGATCTCGCTCAGGGTGATGCCCTCGCGGGTCTGGAGCAGGATGAGCACGTCGAGCGCCCGGTCGAGCGCCTGGATCGTGGGCTGGCTCGGCTCTCCCGAAAACCGTTTCGGGCGCCCCTTGCGGCGGAGTTCCTCCGGCATGACCTCACCTCGTCTCTGCGAAAAAAATCTGTTGATGAAAAACTTATTCAATCAATGAAAAAAAGAAAAACTATTAAAAACATATGAGTGGCTTATTTTTTCATTCAATAAAAATGTTTTTCAAGAAAATATACCTCCGTTTTGGCCTGTGCTAGAAACCGCTCATCAACGATCGGTTGCCCGGGCGCTCCATGCTGCCGGCGCCGGGTGCGGAGGAAAGAATGAACCAGCAGAACCCTGTTTTCATCCCCGGTCCGACCAACGTGCCGGAAAGCCTGCGCAAGGCGGTGGACATGCCGACGATGGATCATCGGTCCGCCGCGTTCAGCGACATCCTTCACCCGGCATTGCAGGGCGTGAAGCAGGTTCTGAAGACGCGCGAGGCCGAGATGTTCCTGTTTCCGGCAAGCGGAACCGGCGGGTGGGAGGCCGCGATCACCAACACTCTGTCTCCCGGCGACAAGGTCCTCGCCGCGCGCAACGGCGTCTTCAGCCACCGCTGGATCGATCTCTGCCAGCGCCACGGTCTCGAGGTCGAGATCGTCGATACGCCCTGGGGCACGGGCATTCCGGCCGCCCGCTTCGCTGAGATCCTCGCCGCCGACGGCTCCCACGGCATCAAGGCGGTGCTGGCGACGCACAACGAGACCGCGACGGGCGTCTGTTCCAGCATCGCGGCGGTTCGCGAGGCGCTCGACGCGAGCAGGCATCCGGCCCTGCTCCTGGTCGACGGCGTCAGCTCGATCGGCTCGATCGATTTCCGGATGGACGAGTGGGGCGTGGATGTCGCGGTCACCGGCTCGCAAAAGGGTTTCATGCTGCCGAGCGGCCTGGCGATCGCGGCGTTTTCCCCGCGGGCAAGGGCGGCCGTCGAAAGCGCCAAGCTGCCCCGGACGTTCTTCGATATCCGCGACATGGCGGAGAGCTACGCCGGCAACGGTTACCCCTACACCCCGTCGGTCGGGCTGCTGAACGGTCTGAAATGCGCGACGGAGATGCTGCTGGCGGAGGGGCTCGACAATGTCTTCGCTCGCCATCGCCGGATCGCCGACGGGGTGCGTGCCGCGGTCGGTGCCTGGGGACTGGAGCTCTGCGCGAAATCGCCGGATCTCTATTCCGACACGGTCAGCGCCATCTGCACGCCGGAGGGCTTCGACGCAGGGCGGATCGTGAGCCACGCGGCAACGGTCTATGACGTCGCTTTCGGGGCCGGGCTCGGAGAGGTCGCCGGCAAGGTGTTCCGCATCGGGCATCTCGGCAGCCTGAGCGATGTCATGGCGCTCTCCGGAATTGCGACGGCGGAAATGTGCATGGCCGATCTCGGGCTGGATGTCCGGCTTGGCTCCGGCGTTGCCGCGGCGCAGGACGTCTACCGCGCCGGTGCCGACCCCCAGCGCATGGCGGCGCAGTAAGATGCGGGCCATGGAGACGGAGATGTACATCCCGGATCTGGACGACATGCTCGCGACGCATGCGCGGATCCGGCCCCATATCAACAGGACGCCGGTCTTCAGCTCGCGCATGCTCGACGAGATGAGCGGCGCGCAGCTGTTCTTCAAATGCGAGAACCTGCAGAAGGCGGGCGCCTTCAAGGCGCGCGGCGCGTCAAATGCCGTGTTCGGTCTGACTGATGCCCAGGCCGCCAGAGGCGTGGCGACGCATTCCTCGGGCAATCACGGCACCTGCCTCAGCTACGCCGCCGGCCGGCGGGGCATTCCCTGCACGGTGGTGATGCCGCGGACCGCGCCGCAGGCCAAGAAGGATGCCGTGATTGGCTATGGCGGGCGCGTCGTCGAATGCGAGCCCTCCACCTCGTCGCGGGAGGCGGTCTTCGCCGAGGTGGTCGCGGAGACCGGACAGGAATTCGTGCATCCCTACAACGATCATCGCGTGATCGCCGGGCAGGGCACCTGCTCGAAGGAGCTGCTGGAGCAGGTCGAGGGGCTGGACGCGGTTATCGCGCCCATCGGCGGCGGCGGGATGGTCTCCGGCACCTGCCTCACGCTCTCCAATCTCGCGCCGAAGGTGGAGATCTACGCGGCGGAACCGGAGCAGGCGGACGACGCCTATCGCAGTTTCAAGGCCGGGCACATCATCGCCGACGACGCTCCCGAAACCGTGGCGGACGGGCTCAAGGTGCCGCTGAAGGAGCTGACCTGGCATTTCGTCAGCACCTGCGTGACCGACATCCTGACCGCCTCGGAACAGGAAATCGTGGATGCCATGAAGCTCATCTGGAAGCGGATGAAGCTGGTCATGGAACCCTCGAGCGCGGTGCCGCTCGCGACCATCCTCAAGAATCCGGACGTCTTCGCCGGCAAGAGGGTCGGAGTCGTGATTACCGGCGGCAATGTCGATCTGGACAGGCTGCCCTGGATGAACACCTGACGGGAGGAACGCCCCATGAACATGGAATCGAAATTCGCCAATCTGGAAGTCGGCTACGACGTTCCGGCGGTGCCGGGAATGGACGCGGCGGACATCCAGACCCCGTGCCTCGTCCTCGACATGGACGCGCTTGAGCGCAACATCAAAAAGATGGGGGATTACGCGAAGGCCCACGGCATGCGGCATCGCGTTCACGGCAAGATGCACAAGTCGGTCGATGTCGCCAAACTCCAGGAGAAGCTCGGTGGAGCCGTCGGCGTCTGCTGCCAGAAGGTGTCCGAGGCGGAGGTTTTCGCCCGCGGCGGGATCAAGGATGTTCTGGTTTCGAACCAGGTGCGCGATCCGGCCAAGATCGACCGTCTGGCGAAGCTGCCGGGTTACGGCGCGCGGACCATCGTCTGCGTCGACGACATCGCCAATGTCGCCGATCTTTCCGAAGCGGCGGTCCGTCACGGAAACCAGCTCGAATGCTTCGTCGAGATCGATTGCGGCGCCGGCCGATGCGGCGTCGTGACCAGTGGGGACGTGGTCCGGATCGCCAAGGCGATCGACGCGGCGCCGAATCTGAAATTCACCGGCATTCAGGCCTATCAGGGCGCGATGCAGCACCTCGACAGCTACGCGGCCCGCAAGGAAAAGCTCGATGCCGCGATCGCCATGGTCAAGGACGCGGTCGACGCGCTCAAAGCCGAAGGGCTGGAGCCCGAACTGGTCTCCGGCGGCGGCACCGGGTCCTACTATTTCGAGAGCAATTCCGGCGTCTATAACGAACTGCAATGCGGCTCCTACGCCTTCATGGATGCCGATTACGGCCGCATCCTGGACGAACAAGGCAAGCGGATCGACCAGGGCGAATGGGAGAACGCGCTCTTCATCCTGACCAGCGTGATGAGCCACGCCAAACCGGGGATCGCCGTTTGCGACGCGGGCCTGAAAGCCCAGTCCGTCGATAGCGGCCTGCCTTTCGTGTTCGGCCGCGACGACGTCAAATACATCAAGTGCTCGGACGAGCACGGCGTGATCGAGGACCCGGACGGCAAGCTCAGCGTGAACGAGAAGCTCCGTCTCGTACCCGGTCACTGCGATCCGACCTGCAATGTGCATGACTGGTATGTCGGCGTGCGCGACGGCAAGGTCGAAGTGGTCTGGCCGGTTTCGGCGCGCGGCAAGGCCTATTAAGGTTAGCTCCCACTGAACGCCCCGCCCTCGGCGGGGCTCTTTTCTTCAATTGTCTGGTCTGTCCCGATGTATCTGGTTCCCGAACGCGCGATTGCGGAGCTTATCTCTGCCCGCGACTGCTTCACCGCCGTCGAGCAGGTCTTCGCCTCGATGGCCCGGCGCAGCGCCTATAATTTTCCGGTGATACGGGAGGCGATCGGTCACCGGGACGCGCTTTACGGCTTCAAGTCCGGCTTCGACAGGGACAGCCTCGCGCTCGGCCTGAAATCCGGCGGCTACTGGCCGCACAATCACGAGCGGGGCCTGATCAATCACCAGTCGACGATCTTCCTGTTCGATGCCGATACGGGAAAATGCAAGGCGGTGGTGGGCGCGAACCTGATCACGGCCCTGCGAACGGCCGCTGCCGCCGCGGTTTCGGTCGCGCATCTGGCGCGTAAGGACGCGCGGACGCTCGGGATCGTCGGGGCGGGACATCAGGCGGGTTTCCAGCTCCGGGCGGTTCTGGAGCAGCGGCCCTTCGGAAAGGTGGTCGCCTGGAACCGGACGCCCGATAAGCTCGCCGCGCTCGAAAAGATCGCGGTCGATCGCGGCCTGGAGTTCCAAGCGGTCTCCCTTGAGGAATTGGGGGCGCAGTCCGACGTCATCGTAACCATCACGTCGAGTTTCGCGCCCGTCCTCGAGAATGCGGTCGTGAAAGACGGGACGCATGTCGTCTGCATGGGAACCGACACGAAAGGCAAACAGGAAGTGTCCGCGGATCTCGTCGCGCGTGCGGCCACCTTCACGGACGAGGTCGCGCAAGCAGTCACGATCGGCGAATGCCAGCACGCGCTCGCGCTCGGAGCAAAGACGGAAGCGGAAATCATCGAGATCGGTGCCGTCATCAACGGAACCCATCCGGGACGGACATCGGAACGCGAGGTCACCCTGTTCGACGGCACCGGGGTCGGATTGCAGGACCTGGCGGTGGCGGAAGTCGTCCTGCGGAGCGCCATCGAAAAGGGCGCCGCGACCGAAGTCGAGATGTAGCTGCCGGCTCCGGCGGCAAACCGAAAACTGCCGGGTTTCCCGCTTTTACGCTTTCAGACGCCGAATGCCGTCCTTTGCAGGCGTCGTTTCGCCGTTCGTCGTCATTTAGCGCTTTCCTGTTGTTTGCGCGCCGCTTCGTCGCGCTCTTCGACCCGGGTGATCTCGTGGTCGAGGAAATAGGCGAGTGCCGTCCTGATCGCGACGATGGCCCCCAGGATGCCGATCTCTTCCAGGGTACGGCGATAGATCGAGTGCAGGACGTCCGAGACGATCAGCGCTTCCAGGCCGGCCAGAAGCCAGCGTCCGAGCGTGATCCGGAACGTGATGAGGAATGATCCGGACAGCCGTTCGGCCCAGCTCCCTTCGGACCAGAAACACTCGCGCAGCGCGAGAATCGTAGCCATCACGATTCCGGCGAGCAGCAGGCAGACCGCGACGAAATCGATGACTTCTGCGGCAAGTTCCAGAATTTCCACTGAGTAACACCCGTTCCGGGAAAATCAATCGCCTTTCGGTCAATGGATCGTATCGCTGTATGACAGTGGTTCAACGTTAATTTATGTCCGGTGTCGTCGGTGCGATTGCTCTATTGCGTTGCCGGCTCCGCGCTGCTTCCATGGGCCTGCCTCCCGTTCGGGGAGTTCCATTTCAAGAGCACAGCCATGTCCGTTTCCAATTCAGGGGCCTCGCTGCCCTACCGTCTCCGCCTGCCCGGTCCGACCGCGGTTCCGGGCCGTGTCCTCCAGGCCGCCGCGCGGCCGATGGTGGCGCATCGGGGCCCCGAATTTCTCGCCCGCTTCAAATCGATCCAGCAGAGGCTGCAGCCGATCATCGGACGTGGCGGCGTTCCGCCGTTCCTCTTCGCCTCGACCGGGATCGGGGCAATGGAATCGGCGATGGTGAATGTCGCGGGGCCGGGTAAGCGGGTGCTGATCACGACCAACGGACAGTGGGGCCCGGTGTTCCGGCGGCTGGCCGAGGGGATCGGGGCCGAGGCGGACGAGGTGATCTCGCCGCTCGGCGCGCCGGTGGATCTCGACGGCGTGCGCAAGGCGCTCGCCGAAAAGGACTATGCGGCGGTCTTCACGGTGCATAGCGAGAGCTCGACCGGGGCGCTGACGGATCTGGAGGCGCTCGGCGCGATCGTCGCGGAAAGCGATGCCGTGCTCTGCTGCGACAGCGTGAGCGGGCTCGCCGGCACCGAGATGAAGGCGGATGCGTGGGGCGTCGACGTGGTGGTCTCGGCCTCGCAGAAATGCCTGATGTGTCCGCCGGGGATCGGCATCGCCAGCATCAGCGAGAAGGCCTGGGGGGTGATCGACCGCGACGACCGCGGGCCGCGCGGCTATTTCGATTATCGCAAGTTCCGGCCGATGGCGGAGAAGGGCGAGCCGACCTATACCGCGCCGGTCGCGATGCTGAACGCACTCGGCGAGGCGCTGGCGATGATCGGCGAGACCGGTCTCGCGAAGACGCTGGCCCGGCACAAACGGCACAATCGCGCCCTCACCGCCGGCCTCGAAGCGCTCGGCTTCTCCGTCTTCCCGACGGCAACACCGAGTCCGACGCTTGTCGTGGTGCGGACGCCGGAGGGGATATCGGCGCCGACGCTGATCGACCATCTGCTCAAGCGTTACAATTGCGTCGTCGCGGGCAGCCGCTTCGAGGAGCTTAAGGACCGGCTGGTGCGGATCGGCACGATGGGCTGGGTCGGCGACGAGGATATCCGGACCGATCTCGGGCAGATCGCGGCGGCGCTCCGGGATCTCGGCGGCGCGGCGGACGACAAGGACGCCCTCGCGGCGGCCGACGCGGCGCTCGCCGCTTAAAAAAACGACTGGGGGAGACGGCAGGTGACGCAGCGGGACAATTGGGGCTGGAAGGCCCGCTTCGGCATGTTCATCGTCTCCAGCGAAGCCGTTCCGGAAGCGGAATGGTGGGCCATGGCTCCGGAAGGCATCTCCGTCCACGCGGCGCGGGTCACGGCCTCCGCGCCCTGGGTGGCGTGGGACGCGGAGCGGCGCCGGGTGACGCTCGCGGACGATCTCAAGCGCGGGGCAGAGCAGTTCGCGGCGATGCGGCTCTCCGCCGTGGTGCTCGGCCATAGCTCCTCCAGCCTAGTCGGCGGCGCGGGATGGGATGAGGCGGTGATCGAACGTCTCTCGGAAATCCTCGGTCCCGAAATCTCGGTCAGCACGAACGGGCTCGATTGCCTCGCGGCCCTCGGGGCGTCCGGCGTGACGCGCCCGTTTCTTGTCTTCCCGCCCTGGTTCAACGACGCGACCCTGGAGAAGGGCCTCGCCTGGTTCGGCGCGCACGGCGTCACGCGGGCAGGCCACATGCGGCACGATCCGGGGCCCGGCTGGCGCGAGGTGCCGTTCGCGGAGATGTATCCGGAGGGTCTCGGCTTCGAACAGCAGATCGAGCCGCTCTATGCCGCGATCCGGACCGCCTGCCCGGCGGAGGCGGACGGCGTGCTCATCCTTGGCACGGGTTTCCGCTGCGTCGGGATCATCGATGCGCTGGAGCGGGATCTGGCGCGCCCGGCAATCACCGCCAATCAGGCCAGCCTCTGGCAGTGTCTCAGGCTTGCGGGGATTCGGCCGGAGATCGATGGATACGGTAGCCTTTTCGCCCGGTGACTGTTACAGCTCCGGCTGTCGTGGCATGATTGACGCCGTTGCGGCCGACCTCCGCGCCGGTTCGGCCGAGACGGACTCTCTGGCGGCGGGCGCAGGTGTGAGCTGGGAATACGAAACCTTTACGACGAGTGACGATCCGGCGATCAGCCGGTTCATGCAACTTTGGGAGGACCGCCGCCGCCCAGACCAGTCCATTCCATCGCGGCAGGCTTTCGAGATCGAGGACTTGATGGAATGGCTCGGTCATATCCTGATCCTCGACGTAATCGATGGCGGCGCCGATTTTCACTACCGGCTGGTTGGTACCGAAATCGCGACCGCGTTGGGACGTGACTATTCCGGGCGCAGGATGTCCGAATGTACCTTCGGCGTGTCGGCCGCAGATGTGATTGGAGAGTTCGGCGAGGTGGTAGCGGCCCGGCGGCCGCTGGTGCGGCGGGGTCATATCACCTGGGCTCCGGACAAGAGCTGGCGGACCTTCCGCTCTGTCCACGCCCCGCTCGCCACCGATGGGGAGACCGTCGACAAGACGATGGGAGTCCTGCTTATCGGGGATCTCTGACAGGCGCCGCCCGGCGGGGCACCAGCGAGTGTTCCCGAACTCGCCGGAAGATGCGCCCCATGGTCCGCTTCTTGCTTTTCCGTCTCTCCGTGCCCGGTGTAAGCCCGGGCCGATCCAGAAAGGTGAGAACGGGACAGTATGTCGATCGTGTTCAATGCGGACTATCCGGGTTCCGGCTTTGTTGCACCCGCCCGGAGCGTGCAATGGAATATGGGATTTGCACCTGGCGAGGGCGCGGCGGGGATCGTCGAGCGGCAGCTCGCCGGCGCGCGTCCGGCCCGCCGTGCGACCGATCGGGACGGCGCCGATGCCGCTCCCCAAACGCCGGCGGAGATGGCCGGTGCGCCGGACACGCAGGAGGCGATCCGCAGGCTATTGGCAGTCTATGGGGAGGATGAGGCCCGCGACCATTTCGGGGTACGGAGTGTGGAGTCGCGGGATCCGATCGCCAGCTACGATATCGCACTGATCGACCCGGCGCGCGAGTCCGCCGGGAAACTTGAAGGCGGAACCGCCCTCTCCGCATTCGAGTCCGTGCCGGCTCACGCTCAAACGGCGATCATGAGCGCGGAGGATTTCCTGCTTCTCTGAGGCGGAAAATCAATTCGCCTTCGCCTTCGCTTTCGGGTCCGGGACGCTGCGCAGGGCCGGCGTCGAGGCCTTTTCGAACGCGCCGATATAGTCCCGCGTCAGTGGAACGGCCTCGATATCCTTCGCGAGCTGGATCTGAAACACCATATGCCCCATCAGCCGAAAGGAGAGTTCCGAGCCGATCAGGTAGAGCTCCCACATCCGGCAGAACCGCTCGTCGTAGAGCGCGGCCATTTCCGCGCGGTGTTTCTCGAACCGCTCCCTCCAGTGACGCAGGGTCTCCGCGTAATGCAGGCGCAGGATCTCGATGTCTGTCGCCCAGAGCCGTTCCGTCTCGATCACCGGCAACACTTCCGACAGCGCGGGAGAATAGCCACCGGGGAAGATGTAGCGGCGGATCCAGGGATTGGTGACGCCCGGTCCGTCATGCCGGCCGATCGAATGCAGCAGGGCGACACCATCCGGCTTCAGCAGCGTGCGGACCTTACCGAAGAACTCGCCGTAATGGCCGACGCCGACATGCTCGAACATGCCGACCGAGACCACACGGTCGAATTCCTCGTCGAGCAGCCGGTAATCGCGCAGTTCGAACCGGACCCGGTCTTCGAGCCCGGCGGCGCGCGCCCGTTCGGAAGCATATTTGTGCTGTCCGACCGAGAGAGTGACGCCGAGCACCTCGACATCCGCCATGCGGGCCAGCGCCAGCGCGAGCCCGCCCCAGCCGCAGCCGATATCCAGCACCCGTTGCCCCGGTTTCAGCAGCAGCTTGGCGGCGATATGTCGGATTTTCGCCTCCTGCGCTGCGTCCAGTCCCATTTCCGGATGGGTGAAATAGGCGCAGGAATACTGCCGTTGAGGATCGAGGAAGCTTTCATAGAGCCGATCGGAAAGATCGTAGTGGTGCGTCACGTTTCGCTGCGCGCGATGCAGCGGGTTGTGTTGCTGCACCCGGCGCAGGAAGGCGGAGACGCCATCGATCACACGCTGAACCGGGTGCGATGCGAGATCGTCCAGATTCCTTGAGGCGATCTCTACGAAGTCATAGAGGGTGCCGTCCTCGATCGTCAGCCGCCCGTTCATATACGCTTCACCGGCGGCCATTGTCGGATGCACGGCGAGGTGCAGATCTGTGCGCCAGTCATGCACACGCAGCGTGACTTTCGGCATTCCGGATCCCACGGTCCGGGACTTTCCGGCGGGATCGATGACGGAGATCGTTCCCTTGCTGACCACTCGGGCCAGTAGTTTCGCAAAAAACATCTGACCACCCCACCCCTGGATGGCGATGGCGCGGACCGGGACGCAGACGATCGCTCCGGCCTCGCAATCGCATGTTTCACGGATGTGATATGGTTAATATTGCTTTAGTTCGGCCGAAATTTCAAATCGCCATAGCAAATTTGGGGAATCCTGGACGGAGTCCCGGGAGTCATTACCTGTCAATGCCGCCATTCTTGGTTAGGCGCGAAACATGACCCGACTATTGATTATCCGCAAACAGGCTTGTGTTGAATGCAGGTTGTAGGGGTTGCGGCATGTAGTTGGGACGCTTGGCCGGTAACGTGCCTACGGGATCGGGGATGCGCCAACCTGAGCAACCCTCCGTTTTTTCATACATGAGGTCCGCACAGCGGATGATCTCTTCGGCCGTATTCTGGAAGAGCTCAAAACCTTTGCCCGATTTCAATATCTTGTTTTTCAATAAGCCATGATGAAGGAAGCCGGCACGAAAGAATTGCTCGCCGGTCAGCAGCTGTCCGTCTCCGGTACGAAGTGTTTGAGTGAGGCAAATATCGTCGGGATTCCAGACCGCATCCGCTCCCAGCTGATTTGTGATCAGGCTCGGTGTGCCGAAAGCCGACCCCAGTACATTGGGTCCCGTGCAGCTTCCGATGAAATACCTGGCCCGGCTGATTGCAAAACATTGCAGATCGAAAGAGTCCGGGATGTCGGACAGATCAATGACGTTGCCGAGATCGTTCGGCAGCTGGCTCGATCCATGATGCCCGATGCGGACGACTTGCCCGCCCTGTTTCGCGATTATATGCCGTATCGTGTCATGAAAACTGGAAACGTCTTTGACATCTCTCAGTATCTCGTCCGGGCGATCGAGATATCCGGGCTCTCGCCAATGAATAACGGTGAACCATCGATCAGGATCAAGACCTCGGTCTTTCAGGATCTGACTGCTCTGGTCGATCTTGGATTCAGGATAGGCAAATCGGGCCTTGTAGGGGAGGCTGGGTATGATTTCGACACCGACATTGTATCCGGCGAGAAAAACATTGGTGAACCGGCCGCCGAGACGGTTCCACTCCTCGGAATTCACCGTCAATGCTCCGGAATGGACATCGAATGCGGCCATCGGCACACGGTGACCTCTCGGGAGTTCCAGGTGGCAATCAATATGTTGATTATATCCCAGGATTGTCCGTTGGATTGCAGTCGCAACGGTGGCCTCGGCAAGAAGGCTGGCCGTATTGAAAAGGTGCTTGATTGAAGCGGCCGCGATGTGCTGGCCGACCAGGTCGCCGAGATTTCTTGACGTCAGGGATGCGAAAATTCGAACGGGCCGTGGATTAAATCGAACGATACCGCCTTTCTTGGCGCGTGCCTTCGATTGATCATTCACAGTAAAGCTCCAGAATCACTAATGACCGCATCGGAATCTTCCGGCAGCAGGTCGCACTGCCGGTTTTCGGATGGCTCAAGTTATGAGAAGAGGCCCTATCAGGCTGCAAACACGTGCAGGTCCCGACGCTTGAAGTACGCCACATATTCTTTGATTGTTGCCTCGAGCATGGCGCGTTCCTCATCAGGGCGGACGTCCGGCATGATGAAATCTTTCACAGGCTCACGACAGAAGTCGTCCCAATGGTCCCGCTCGAACTTTCCTTCGGAGAGAAGCTGGCTGTAGTAAGGCGTCTCCGCCAGAGGCGAAAGGATATTGAAGTAGGGGATCCGGATATTGAGATCCGCAATAACTCCTGGGAGTTTCTGACGGTACTCTTCGGTTTCACCGGGCGCACCGAGAATGAAATAACCGAGGATATCGATCCCGTGCTTCGCGCAGTGATCGGCGAATTTTTCCACATGTTTAACGCGTTGCGACTTCTTCAAAGTCTGAAGCAGGGTGTCGTCAAGGCACTCGATCCCGACGTGCAGCCGTTTGCAGCCTGCGGCCGCAAGCTCGGCGATGACTTCCTCCCGAACCTCGACAGTGCCGCGCGCGCTCCAGTCGATATCGATGCCCCGAGACGCCAATTCGCGGCTGATATCGACGACGCGGCTTTTACGGATATTGAAAGCGTCGTCGAGAATGTGGATCGAGGTAGCTCCGTACTCAATCAGGTCCTCGAACTCATCCCCCACCCTTTCGGGGGATTTGAAGTTGAAGGTCTTCTGCTGCACGTCGCAATAGATGCAGCTGAACGGGCATCCCTTTGAGGTGAAGAGAGGCAAGCGCAAACGACCGACGTCGAAAAGCAGATCGTCGTTCTTTTCGATGTAGTAATCTTCTTTGTTCAGAAGCTTCCGGGCCGGCATGGGCAGGTTGTTCAGGTCGGCCTGGCCGCCATCGAAAACGCCTTTGGGGCAGCCATCGGCCAGCCACTTGGGAAAGGTAACTTCCGCGTCGTCAATGAACACGGCATCGGCGCCCTGTTCGAGAATATAGGCGGAACTCTTCGTCGCGTGCGGTCCGCCAACGACCTTCACAGGCGCGGTGCAGCGATTCAGGATCTGCACCATCGACCAGGCGCGGTAGGTGACAACGGAAAGCCCCAGGATGTCGGGTTCGAATGCCTCGATCTCTTCGATCGTCTCTTCTAGCGTGAGGCCACGGCTGGCGGCGTCGAGAACCTTGACTTCGTAACTCGGAGGAATGCACGCAGCAATGCTCAGCACGCCGAGCGGCATGTATTTAACAGCGCTGTTCTTATAGAACTTGTCCGTTACCTTGTCGCGCACTTCGCCTTCATAAGGCATTACGGCGAGGAGAATTTTTCTCGGCCGGAGACCCGGTATCCAGCTCACCGGAACGATCGTGGAATCTTGGTTCATGGACTAGGTTTCTCAATCAATCGCTAATTTGTCGCCGACCGTATCAGACGCAACTTAGAACGTTCGTTACTCAAAGCGAGCCTGACCTTCAGGAAACTCTCTCCCAAATACCACTGAGAACGTTGATTCTAAGTAGCTTTCCAAACAGCATAACCTACTCTGCATAGCAAAATCGCGCAACCTGGGAAATTGGGAATCTAAGCAGAACTCTCGGCTCGCCGAGACGTGAAAGTCGGGTTGCGGGTAATTATGACTCGAATGGTGGTCTAGAAGATCGTGCGGGATTTCCGGCGAATGCCGAAATCACCCGGCGGGATTAAGAAAACTTGTTTGGCGCCTTTGAAGAATCGATCTCACCGATAGCTGTGTGACGTGTTCAGCCGATGCGCTGCCGTAACCAGTCCGTAAGCCGTTCCATCACCAGCACGATAACGAAAATCGCGAGAATGATCGCCGAGGCTTTCGGGTATTGGAAGAGCTCGAAGGCGGTCTTCAGTTCCTGTCCGATTCCGCCGGCGCCGACAATCCCGAGCACGACGGAGGAGCGCACTGCCAGCTCGAGGCTGAACAGGCTGGTATTGACGAAGGACGGCATGCAATCCGGCACGACGGCGGAGAAGAGGATGTCGACCTTCCGGGCGCCCGCGGCGTCGAGGGCCTCGCGGGACTGACGGTCGGATTCCTCCATCGCCTCGGCGAAGAAACGCCCGCAAAAGCCGGCGGTATCGACGATGATGGTCAGCGTGCCCGCGACCGCGCCGAGGCCGACGGCGGAGACGAAGAAGAGCGCCCAGACCAGGTCCGGTACCGTGCGGAAAAGCGATACCACGGCACGGGCCGCCCAGCGGAACGGGCCCAGCGGCGAGAGGCCGGCGGCGCCGCACCAGGCGAGCGGAAAGCTCAGCAGAATCCCGAAGAAGGTGCCGGCAATGGCGATTTGGATGGTTTCCAGCAACCGCACCGCCATCCGTCCGAGAAAGGCGGGATCGGTATCCGGGGGCAGCATGCGGTCGAGCAGGGAGCCCATGCGCGGGAAGGCGCCGGCAAGCCTTTCCGGCGACGGCGTGACCTCGGTGATCGAGGCCACGAGAAGCGCGCCGACCGCGACCGCCAGCGCGAAGCGCAGTGGGTCGAGTTTCGCGACGCGGGGCAGGCGTCCGGCGGCGGATTGGTCACTGGCCATGGAAAATTGGCTCCAGATCGCACCGCTTCAGGCTGCCACTTGAGGCATCCAGCACAATGCGGCCCTGGCGCAAGGCAATCACCCGGTCCGAGTAGGCAAGTGCGTGGTCCATATCGTGGGTGGTGAAAAGCAGGGTGCTGCCGCGTTCGACGGCAAGCCTGTGGAAGAGAGTCATGACTTCGGCCCCGGCTGCCGGGTCAAGACTGGCGGCGGGCTCGTCGGCGATCAGCAGCTCGGGCTTGTGGACGATGGCCCGTGCGATGGCGACCCGCTGCGATTGTCCGCCGGAAAGGGTGTCGGCGCGTGCATTCCATTTCTCCTCGAGCCCGACGGCCTCCAGTGCGTTCAGGGCCTCCGCGCGCAATGACGCCGGAGCCAGGGCCTGATGCCAGGCGCGCCAGCCGATGTCCTGTCCGAGATAACCGTTCACCACGTTGGAAAGCGCGCTGGTGCGGCGGACCAGGCCGTGGAACTGAAAGACGAAGCCGAGGCGCTTGCGCAGGGCGCGGCGCTGGCGGGCGCTCGGCTGGGTGGAAAAGTGCTCGTCGAGGATCCCGATCGAGCCGCCGGTAATCGGCAGCAGTCCCGCGAGGCAACGGAGCAGCGTGGATTTCCCGGCGCCGTTCGGGCCGATCAGCGCGACGCGCTCGCCGCGCGCAATGGCGAGGGAGACACCGTGCAGCACCTTGAGACCGCCCGAAAAGATCTTCTCGGCCCGCTCGACCTGGATGATGGATGAAGACATGGGTACTTGCCGGACCCGGCGCAGGAAAAGGCGCCGGGTCGACCGATCCGATCAGTCGCCAACGAAGCTGGTGAAGCTCTCGACCCCGATCGTCTTGTACATGGAGCGGACATAGTCGTAATCCGCGTCATTGACCGAGGAGAGGAAGAAACCGCCCTCGTATTTCTTGTTGTCGTCGCCTTTCAGGACCGCGGCGAGCAGGGACTGACCGTCCTCGGCGAAGGCCTTGCGGACCTTGGCGACGACGTCCTTGTCCGCGCCGGCACGGGCGACGAGGATGTCGTTCGGCAGGTCGCGGCCGCGGGCGATCACCGTGAAGGCAACGTCCGGATAGGCTTTGCGGGCCTTCTGCAGATGTCCGAAATTCATCCCGATGGCGCTGATATCGCCGCGGATCAGGGCTTCGATGGCGACGTTGCGGGAGATGATCTTCGGCTCGTAGTCGCGGCCGTAATCGAGGCCGAGATCGGCGAGCGCCTGCGCCGGGCCGAGATGCTGGGAGGTGGAGCCGACCGAACCGAAGGAGATCACCTTGCCTTTCAGGTCCTGCACCTTCTTCACCGGACCGCTCGCGAGCGTGACGATCTGCGCGAAATAGTCGGGCCGCTGCCAGGCGACGACGATCTCCGGCTTGGTCAGTTCCTTGAGCACGACATATTCGGCCGGGCCGGTCAGCACGAAATCGACCTGGCCCGCATTCATCGCCTCGACGGCGGCGGTGCGGTTGCCGACCGGGAACAGTTCGAGATCGAGACCGGTGCTCTTTTCGATCGCTTTCTCGAAGGCACCGAATTCCTGCTGCAGGGCTTCAAGACCCTCGATATCGGTGACCGCAAAACGGATCGGGTCGGCCGCCTGGGCCAGGGTGGGGAGAGAAACGGCCATGATCGCGGCCGCTAGAATCCTGCGCAGCATCGGTTACGCCTCCATAGTGCGGGCCTTTGCCCGGATTGCCAGATAGGCGGACGGTAGCGAGGCACATGTATCGTCCTGATGTTGGGTGTGTGGCGGCTTGGTGGCGGTTTAATGACTCTTGAGTGTCATCCGGCGGCGGAGCGGACGCGGCCGGTCTAGTCCGGCATAACGAGATCTTCGAACCCGCCGGCGACGTGGAACCCGAAACACCGGTGCCTTGCGAATTGACCGGTGCCTCTATATGTCTACGGCCCCGCTGCGGAGTGCATCGTTTTTTCCGCTGCGAGCGAATGCGTCCCGAAGACGCCGGTAACCGACCCGGACCCGTTGCCAGATGAGCACAATCCAGAATCCGTCTCTTCCCAAAGACAAGATCAAGTTTCTCCTGCTCGAGGGAATTTCCGAAACCGCCGTGCGCCAGCTCGAACTGGCAGGATATCCGTGCATCGAGCGGCACGCGAAGGCGCTTGAGGAAGATGCCCTGAAGGAGGCGCTGGCCGATGTCCGTCTGCTTGGCATCCGCTCCCGGACCAAGATGACGGAGAGCGTGATCGCCTCGACGGACAAACTCATCGCACTCGGTTGTTTCTCTGTCGGAACGAACCAGGTGGATCTCGAGGCGGCGAAGCGCAAGGGCATTCCGGTTTTCAACGCGCCGTTCTCGAACACTCGCAGCGTGGCGGAACTGACAATCGCCGAGATCGTGATGCTGTTCAGGCAGACCTTTCCGCGCTCGGTCGGCGCACATGAGGGGCGCTGGCAGAAATCGGCGGTTGGCAGCCGTGAGGTGCGGGGCAAGACGCTCGGCATCGTCGGTTATGGCAATATCGGAACCCAGCTCGCGGTCCTCGCCGAAGCCATGGGCATGCGGGTGATCTTCTTCGACCGCACCGACAAGCTGCGTCACGGCAACGCGGAGCCGGCGGAGAGCCTGGACGCGCTGCTGGAAGCCTCCGACGTGGTCTCGCTGCATCTGCCGGAAACGCCCGAAACGAAGGACATGATCGGCGCGCGCGAGATCGGCAAGATGAAAAAAGGCGCCCATCTGATCAATAACGCCCGGGGCACCATCCTCGATGTCGATGCGCTCGCGGCGGCGCTGAAGAGCGGCCATCTGGCAGGAGCTGCGGTGGATGTCTTCCCGGTCGAGCCGAAATCGAACGCGGACAGTTTCGCCTCGCCGCTGCAGGGCCTCGACAATGTGATCCTGACGCCGCATGTCGGCGGATCGACCGAGGAAGCGCAGGAGCGGATCGGCGAGGAAGTGATCCGCAAGCTGATCGAATATTCCGACGTCGGGTCGACCGCCGGCGCGGTGAATTTTCCAGAGGTCCAGCTGCCGCCCCGTCCGGCGGGGACCCGTTTCATCCAGGTTCAGCGCAACCTGCCGGGAGAACTCGGGCGTCTGAACGACGTCTTCGCCGCGTACGACATCAATATCGCCGCCCAGCATTACCAGACCGACGGCGAGATCGGTTATGTGGTGCTGGATGCGGAGGGGCATGTCGAGAAGGCGGACGAGGTGATCCGCGCGGTGCGCGCGCTCGACGGCACGATCCGCGCTCGGGTTCTGAACCGGGTCGCCTGACCGAACGGCTTGGTGCCGGGCCTTGCCCGGCGCTAGAATGCCGCCGGGTAGGGGATCTGAATGCAGTCTGTGCTGGACATCCTGCGGCGCGACGATCTGATCGCGCTCGCGCTCTTCATGACCTGCTGGCTCGGCTACGAGACGTTCGTCGCCGTCGCGGTGCGGCGCGGCAAGGGCCTGCCGGCGGCCATGCAGGCCTGGCGGCGGGATTGGTTCAGTGCGGCGGTGGAGCGCGAAAACCGCATCATCGACGTGCAGATCGTGCGTTCTCTCGCGGGAAACTCCGCCTTCATGGCCTCGACCAGCATCTTCGTCGTCGGCGGTCTCGCCGCCGTGTTCGGCGCCTCGGAGCAAGCGGTGGCCGTGCTCAACCGGTTTTCCTTCCTGATCGAGACCACCCAGGACCGCTTCGGTCTGAAGATCGCACTGTTGATCTTCATTTTCACCTTTGCCTTCTTCCGGCTCGCCTGGTCGATCAGGCTGCACAACAACGCGGCGGTGGTGCTCGGTGCGATCCCGCAGCCGGAACTCGCTGATCAGCGGGAGACCGGGATCGCCCGCGCCGCGGTCGCGGCGGAACTCGCGAGCCTCGCGGCCCGGCACTACAACGGCGGTGTGCATTCCTATTATTTCGGGCTAGCGGTCTGCACCTGGTTCCTGCATCCCTTCGCCTTCATGGCGGCCTCGCTCTGGGTCGTGGCGATCCTATATCGCCGGGAGTTCCGCTCCCGAGCGCTGAAGACGGTCCGGCGGGGCTAGAGATCCTTGGCGAAACGCAGCCCGTCGTAGATCGCCGCGTGGATGTTACGCGAGGCGACGGCGTCGCCGATACGGGCCAGAACGAAGGTTCCGTTGGGATTGCGTAGCGGATAGGCGTTTTCCGACCGGATCAGGGCCTTGTAATCGACCGTTCCGAGATTGCTGGAGAGGGGTTTCAGCGCAAAATAAAGTTCGTCCAGCGGAAGCGTGCCGTGCTCGACCACGACATGGTCGACCTCCCGCGCCGTCGTGCCGGGGTCGTAATCGGAGCCGAGCGTCGCGGTCAGAACGTTGCCGTTCCTGGCGACGCCGGTCAGGCGCGTATTGATCGTGATCCGGCTGGCGGAGCGGTGTAGCGCGCCCGCATAGGGTACGTGATTGAGGCCGCCGATCTCCGGCGCGAAAAAGCGCTCCGGCGTTACGATCTCCACCTCGGCGCCTTTCTCGATCAGCATTTCGGCCGCCTGCAGCGCGGGATGGCCGCCATTGTCGTCATAGACCAGGACGCGGCCAGTCGGGCTTACCTCGCCGGAAAGGATGTCCCAGGTCGAATGCACCAGTTCGTTGCCGGCCTCCAGGATATCCGTGTTCGGCAGGCCGCCGGTCGCGACGAAGACCATGTCCGGCGCTTCGGCGGTCACGTCCGTTTCTTCAGCGTAATGATTGAAGCGGATTTCCACGCCCGACGCTTCGAGCTGTTCCAAGCGCCAGTCAACGATGCCGATCAGCTCAGAGCGGCGCTTGCTCTGCGCGGCAAGGCGCACCTGTCCGCCCGCTTCGGGCCCGGCTTCGAAGACAGTCACCTCATGACCGCGCGCGGCGGAGACGCGGGCCGCTTCCAGTCCCGCGGGACCGGCGCCGACAACGACCACGCGCTTGCGAGTCCCGTCGCTCGAGGCAATCACATGCGGCATGGTGAGTTCGCGCCCGGTGGCGGCATTGTGGATGCAGAGTGCCTCGTGCCCCTCATAGATCCGGTCGAGGCAGTAGGTCGCGCCGACGCAGGGGCGGATATCCTGCTCCCGACCCTGGGAGAGCTTCAGCGCGATATGCGGCTCGGCGATATGGGCGCGGGTCATGCCGACCATGTCGAGTTTGCCCTCGGCCACGGCGTGCCGGGCGGTGGCGACGTCCTGAATGCGGGCGGCGTGGAAGACCGGGAACTTGGTCTCGGCGCGGACCTCGCCTGCGAAATCGAGATGCGGGGCGGAGGCCATGCCCTGGACCGGGATCACGCCGGAGAGCGCGGCGTCGGTATCGATATGGCCGCGGATGACGTTCAGGAAATCAACCTGTCCGGTGGCGACGAGGCGGCGGCAGATCTCGATCCCCTCCTCGCGCGAGAGGCCTTTCTCCCACTGCTCGTCGGCGACCAGGCGGAGCCCGACGATGAAGTCCGGCCCGACCCGCTCACGAATGCCGTCGAGAACGTGCCGGGTGAAACGCAGGCGATTGTCCAGGCTGCCGCCATGCTCGTCGGTCCGGAAGTTCGTCGCCGGGGACCAGAACCCGTCGAGCAGATGGCCGTAACATTCGAGCTCGATGCCGTCGAGACCGGCCGCCTGCATGCGCTCGGCGGCGGCGGCATAGTCCCCCGCGATACGGTCGAGATCCCAGTCCTCCGCCTCTTTCGGAAAGGCCCGATGCGCCGGCTCGCGCACCGGCGAAGGGGCGAGCACCGGTAGCCAGTCCGCCTTGTTCCAGTTCGTCCGGCGTCCGAGATGGGTCAGCTGGATCATCACCGCCGTGCCGTATTCGTGGCAGTCGTCGGTAATCCGTTTCAGATGCGGAACGATCTCGTCCTTATAGGCATAGAGATTGCCGAAAGCGGCGGGGCTGTCTTCCGAGACCACGGCTGAGCCCGCCGTCATGGTGAGCGCGATCCCGCCTTTCGCTTTTTCCAGGTGATAGAGCCGGTAGCGGTCCGTCGGCATCCCGTTTTCGGAGTAGGCCGGTTCGTGCGAGGTCGACATCAGCCGGTTGCGCAGGGTCAGGTGCTTCAGCTGATAGGGCTGCAGCAACGGATCGTTGGACATGGCAGATCTCTCCGGCTCGGACACTTCTTGCTTGGCCTTAGGCTAGCAGCCCGGCCAGGGGGGACTCGTTCCGGGCCGACAGTTTGCTGACGTTCCCAGAAAACTCCGGTCCGGAAAACTCCGGCCTAGAAAATTCCGGCTTCCAGCCCGGCGGCCATGCCGGCGCCCAGCTCGCGGCATTGAGCGACGAAACCCGGGTCGAACGGTCCCCGGCAGACCAGCGGCTCCTGTACGGCACGCCAGCGCAATCCCGTGGTGATACTGTCAACCGCCCGGCAGGTTCCGGTGCCGTCATGGCCGGCGCGTACGAAGAGCGCATAGGGGAGGCCCTGGGTTTCCTCGAGGCAGGGATAATAGATCCGGTCGAAGAAATCCTTCAGGGCGCCGCTCATATAGCCGAGATTTTCGGTGGTCCCGAGCAGGATGGCATCGCAGGACATGACCTCTTCCGGACCCGCGTCGAAGGGACTGAGGCCGGTGACGGCGATCTCTCCGCCGCTGGCCTCAACGGCTCCGTGCCGGACCGCTTCAAGCAAGGCGCGCGTGTTCTCGGAGGGCGCGTGGGCGACGATGAGCAGCGATTTTGTCATGCGGGTAATCCTAGCAAATCGGAGGCGCACCGCACGGCTCCATTCGTGCCGTCGCGGAACCGCTGGTTTTCTCGCTCAAGACACTGCATTGCGGGAGCACGGCTTGCGGCCGGCCCGCTTCCAAGTAGAGTCGCGGGCCAAAGGCGCGGCTCGGCCGCGCGACCGGAACCGGAGAAAGACCCGACATGCCCGACTTCCAGAAGATTCCCTCGAACGACGTTATCGATACGCTGCTCAAGCGGGTGAGCGTCCGCAAGTTCACCGACGAGCAGATCAGCGACGAGACCCTCGACCTCATCCTGAAAACCTCTTTCCGCGCCCCGACTTCGTCGAACATTCAGGCCTACAGCGTGGTCGTGGTGCGCGATCAGGAGAAGCTCGACGCGCTTGCGGCGGCTTCGGGCGGGCAGCGTCATGTCGCGCAGGCGCCGGTTTTTCTCGCCTTCTGCGCCGATATCTCGCGGATCGAGGATGCGCTGGTTCGGAATGGCCACAGTATCGACAGCAACAATCTGGAAACCGGTCTGGTTTCGGCGATCGACGCCGCACTGGTCGGAATGTCGGCCTATCTCGTTGCGGACAGTCTCGGGATCAAGGGCGTGATGATCGGCGGAGCCCGCAACAAGCCGCATGAGGTCGCGCACATTCTCGGACTCCCGCAGCGCGTGTTCTGTGTCTTCGGCATGTCTCTCGGCTGGCCGGCGGAGGCGCCGGCGCAGAAACCGCGCATGGACTATGACGGGCTGGTGCATTTCGAGCAGTACGGCAAGAGCCGCAGCGGCGCGGATGCGAAGAAGGTCGTTGACGATTACGACGTTGCGCTTGCGGAACATTATCGCGGGCAGGGACGCCAGACGACGGACGCATCCTGGTCGGACGACATGGACAAGAAGTTCCATCCCTGGCTGCGCGACGATCTGCGCGAACGGCTGAAGGAACTCGGATTCGATTTCCGCTAGAGCGGGCAAACCGCCGGACGGAACATAAGGGGAGGATCGAAAATGGACTGGAAAGACCGCCGCCGGAAGTTCCGGCAGGTGATCGGGAGCGAGCGCTGCATCCGTCCCGGATCGGTACATGACGCGCTGTCAGCGCGGATCGCCGAGGATCTCGGTTTCGAGGCGGGCATGCTCGGCGGCTCGGTCGCCTCGCTCGCCGTGCTCGGCGCACCGGATGTCATGGTGTTGACCCTGAGCGAGCTGGCGGGCCTTGTCCAGCGGATCAACCGGGCGGGAAACCTGCCGCTGATGATCGACGCGGATCACGGCTTCGGCAATGGGCTGAACGTCCGGCGTACGGTTGAAGAACTGGAGACCGCCGGCGCCGCCGGGCTTTCCATCGAGGACACGGACCTTCCGGAACCCTATGGCAGCGGCGGCAAGACCCGGATCCTCTCCATCGAGGAGGGTGTCGGCAAGATGCGCGCGGCACTGGCCGGCCGGCAGGATCCGGATCTGGTCATCGCGGGACGGACCAGCGCCGCCTCGGTGAATGGGCTCGACGACGCGATCGCCCGGGCGAAAGCTTACGAGGCGGCAGGCGTCGACGCGATCTTCCTGATCGGACTCAAGACCCGAGCGGAGCTCGATGCGGCCTCGGAAGCGGTCGGCCTGCCGCTGATCATCGGCGGGGTGCCGCCGGAGCTGAACGACTGGGATTACCTCTCGGCGCGGCGGGTCCGGATTGCCTTGCAGGGACACCAGCCGATTTCCGCCGCGATTGCTGCTGTCGAAAAAACTCTGCGGGCGCTCAAGGAGGGCGCACACCCGTCCGAGATCGACGGACTTGCGGCGCCCGATCTGATCCGGCGCGTGACACGGGCGGACGATTACGAGGCCCTTGCGGAGCGGACGCTCGGCAGGTCCGACTGAGCGGCGGCCGGACCTTCTCCAAGATCGCGGGTTTTCGCCAATATGCAGGCCGTCCTCCGGCGTGCGCTGCTATCACTGCGCGAAGGTCTGCACTTGGCACCGAAAGAAGCGGTCAGGCGCATGCGGGACGGAATGGAGCTCGGCGCGCTTAGGAAAGTTGCCATTCGGTCAGAGGGTTACTTGCTCCGGTCGCCGCCAGCCTGGCCATGTTCTCCAGCAAATGGGGGACAGCCTGGAGTAGGGCTGAAAAAATCTCGGACGGGCGGATTCCCTTTGTGGCCCGGATAAGGCAGTCTGCTCCGTTCGCGCGAGCAGGAAAATCGGGCGCGCGGCGGATTGGATCAAACCTGGGGAATCGAACTCGCGCCATGGACAATATGGCGGATATTGCCGCTCTTTCGCGCCGGGAGGTTTTCGCGGACGCCATTCCGTCGGAGCAGCGTGGACCCGACCTGACGGTTCTGCATCGCACGCCCGGTTTCGAGAGCCTTCTCGGCGAACTTGCCATTCCGGCACTCGAGGACGCGGACCCGGCCTATTTCTCGATGCTGAAATCGGTTCTGGCCAACGGCGAGACACGTAGCCGGACCTTGCGGGTGGATGCCGGCGACAGACAGCGGTTTCTCAGGGTCGATGCCTATCCGTGCCGTGAAGAGAACGGAGCGGTCGCCGCCATTGTTGTGACTGTGTCGGACAATGCATCCGCTGCCCGGCGCGAGAACGCGATCCTGCGCAACCTGGAGCTCGAACGCTCCCGCTTCGACGATTATCCGGTCGCCACCACGGACGAGGACTGGACCGGTGCCCGCCGCGTTCTCGAGCGCCTCGCTCGCGAGGGCCATACCGACATCGAATCCTATGTCCGCGAAAAACCGGAGATCCTGACCGACCTCGTCGCCGGCGCCCGGGTGGTCGACCTGAACGACGCGGCCGTACGCACCTACAGCGCGCCTGATAAACGTGCGCTCATCGATCGTTTCAACGAAGCGCCGGATCTCACGACCTATAACCCGGAAACCGGTTACTCCGACATTTTCGTGTCCCTGCTCGCGCGCTTTCTTGCCGGCGACAACAAAGTCGTGCTGGAAGGTTGGGATCGAACCTTCGACGGTCGGGACATCTATCTGCGCACGACCACGAACGTCATGCCCGGCTTTGAGTCGAGTTGGGGCTGGGTGCTGCAGACGGTCGAGGACATCACCGATCGCAAGCAGATTGAGGATAAGCTGCGGGAGGCGCAGGAGCGCTACGAACTCGCCGTGGAGGGCGCCAGGGACGGACTCTGGGACTGGAATTTCGGTGAGAACGAGTTCTTCGCCTCGGCGCAGATGTGCCGGACCGTCGGATGGGGCGATGAGCCACGCACGATGATGTCGCGGGACTCCGCGAGCCACATCCATCCCGACCAGCGGCGGGCCGTGCGCCGCGCTCTGGTGCGTCACTTGCGATCCGGCGCGGATGCCTTCTCGCTTGAGTATCGTGTGTCGGACAACGACGGCGATCCCGTTTGGGTTTCCAACCATTGCAGGGTGGTGCGCGACAAGGCTGGCAAGGTGGTCCGGATGGCGGGGTCGGTCACCGATGTGACCGCGCGCAAGCGGCACGAGGACGAGCTGCGCGCAGCGAAGGAACAGGCCGAGATCGCCAACCGGGCAAAGACCGAGTTTCTCGCAAATATGAGCCACGAGCTCAGGACACCGCTGAACGCCATACTCGGATTCTCGCAGACGATCGAATCCGAGATGTTCGGAGCCCTGCCTAACGAGAAGTACAAGGAATATGCCGGCGACATTCACAGCAGCGCCGCGCATCTGCTTGAGGTGATCAACGACATTCTGGACATGTCGAAGATCGAGGCGAACGAGTTCGTGGTCGGTGACGACCTGTTCGATGCGACCGCGGCGGCGCAGCGGTGCGTTCGCTTCATGAGCGAGCGCGCGTCCCGAAAGGAAATCGAGATTTCCGTCTCGATCGAGGCCGAGCGGATCGCGATCGAGGCCGACCAGCGGATGTTCCGGCAGATTCTCCTGAATCTGCTGTCGAATGCCGTCAAATTCACAGAGCGGGGCGGGAAGGTCTGGGTCGAAGGTGGTGCGATCGTAGACGGGTATCTTGAGTTCCGGGTCGGCGATACCGGCATCGGCATGGCGCCGGAGGACGTGGATGTCGCGCTGACGCCCTTCGGCCAGGTCGGCCGCGGCCGCATGGTCGCGCAGGAAGGCTCGGGTCTCGGGCTCTCGATCGTCTCCCGGCTCATGGAATTGCATGGCGGCGATCTCGCCATCGACAGCGAGCCGGGCAAGGGTACGCTCGTCACGCTTAGATTCCCGGAAGACCGTTACCGGGCCGATATCTCGGTCTGAGAGTCGCGATTGGCGCGGGTTCAGGTCACGCCGGTGTGAAATCGTTTCATGTGCCGTCCGGTACCGGATGTATTACGTCCAAGCTGAGCCCATCGGCAAAACGGACGAGGTCTGAAGTGGTCGAGGAAACAGAGGTGCGTAACGGTCTCGAAGAGCAACGCGGCGGAAGCGGTTGGCTGTCCCGCCTCCTGCCGGTGCTCCTCCTTGTGCTCGCAACTGGTCTGTTCTTCGGTCTCGGCCTCGACCGCTATGTGAGCCTCGAGCTGCTGCGGGAGAACCGGGACCTTCTGACCGGCTTCGTGACGGATCATTACCTCGTCGCCGCACTCGTCTTCATCGGGCTCTATGCCGTCGTGACAGGCCTTTCCGTTCCGGGTGCGGCCGTACTGACCCTGAGTGGCGGCTTTCTCTTCGGCACGGTCGGCGGGACCGCCTATGCCGTCATCGGTGCCACGCTCGGCGCGACGGCGATCTTCCTTGCGGCCCGCACGGCTTTTGCCGACGTGCTGCGCCGCCGCGCCGGACGGGCGATCGGTATGATGCGCGAAGGCTTCCGCAAGGATGCCTTCAACTATCTGCTTTTCCTGCGGCTGGTCCCGGCCTTTCCATTTTTCCTCGTGAACCTGGTTCCGGCCTTTCTCGGGGTCTCCACGCGGACCTACGTGCTCGCGACGGTGATCGGCATTATCCCGGGCGGTTTCGTCTTCGCCTCTGTTGGGGCCGGCCTCGGCAGTATCTTCGATCAGGAGGGCGAGATCGGGCTCGCCGACGTGATGACGCCGGAGATCATCCTCGCGATGGTCGGTCTCGGAGTTTTGGCCCTGGTGCCTGTCGCGGCCAAGCGTTTCCTCGGCCGCAAGGATCCCCGGGGCTAGCGCCGCCGCCGCGGCCGCTTGTGCCAGTCATTGTATTCCGGCGGCCGCCGTTTCACCCATGCGACGAATTTTTCCATTTCGGGATGGCTCAGGATCTCGCTCGCCGTGCTGTAGCGCCGGGCGAGGTCGCTCTCGCTGAACAGCGCATGGATTTTGCGGTGGCAGATCTGGTGCATCCAGCCCCATTCCCGCCCGCCATACGCGCGCGGGACCCAGTGATGGCGGTCGACCGAGCTTCCGGGGACCATCGGGCGGCCGCAGATCGGGCAGCTTTCCGTCAGTTCCGGTGCCGACCCGGTCCGCATGGCGGACGATCCGCGATTCCTCAAAGCGATTGCGCTCCGTTCAGATCCTTCCCATGTTTAGCGGGAAGTAGAAGGAGCGGAAAATACCGATGGCGCAAAAACACGAGCTCAACTGGGACGACGATGCTCCGGCTCGGCGGGCGCTGACGCCCTGGATCCCCCGTGCCGGCGGCTACGGGTTCGTTCTGCTCATTCTGGCCATCGCCGCCTATTACCTCATCGGCATGGCGCTGACCCACCGGATTTCCGACGATGTCGATCAGGCGCTGAGCGAGACTCCAGCCGGTGCCAGCCGCGCGGTGCAGATGGCGGCGGATCTGATCCATCGCGAGACGGAGCAGAATTCCTGGACCGCCAACAATCCGTTCTTCCTGCCGGGCTCGATGCTCGACAACATGCCGAATTTCCAGCAAGGCGTGATCTACGCAATCAGCCGTTTCGCAATCGAAATGTCCGACCAGCTTGGCCGGACACGCGGATCGAGCGAAGTGGACGGGGACCTGGAGAAGGCGGCCGGTCTGCTGAAATACCCGGGCACGATCTGGCATTTCGACTTCTCGACCACCTGGGCGCCGACGCCGCCGGCGGACCGGCAATATGCCGCCGCCCGGCGCTCGATGATTGCCTATAACGAGCGGCTTGCGGCCGGCGATGCGGTGTTCGAGCGGCGCGCGGACAATCTTCAGGCGACGCTGGAGCGCATGACGGCAGATCTCGGCTCGTCCTCGGCGGTGATCGACCGGCATCTGGAACAGGCCGGCGGCTGGGGCATCGATACCAAGGTCGACGACATCTTCTACAACGTGAAGGGCCGCCTCTACGGCTATTACATGCTGCTGCGCGAACTGGGCGTCGATTTCGAGCGCGTTATCCGGGACCGCGAACTGGGTGCCGCCTGGAACCAGATGCTCGACTCCATGCGCTCCGCCGCAGCGCTCGATCCGCTGATCATCATGAACGGCGCGCCGGACGGAATCGCTTTCCCGAGCCACCTGTCGGTTCAGGGCTTCTACCTGCTCCGCGCCCGTACGCAGTTGCGGGAGATCGTCAATATCCTGCAGAAGTGAGGACCGGAGCTACTTGCCCCCGTCCTTTTTCTGGTTCGCGGTTGCGGAACTGAGCGCCGAGAGTTGCTGCTGCAGCTGCACCACCTGTTCCTGCAGGTTCTGCAGCGCGTCGGTCGCTCCCTTCGCGACGTCCGCGGGCGATTTGGCGGAAGAGCTTTCCGGCGCTCCCGTTCCCTCGGCGTCCTGCGGGCGATAGGGATTGAACAGCCGCATGGTCTGCTCCAGCATCGCCATGTTCTGCTTGCCCATCTCCTCGAAATGGGAGAACGGGAACAGGCCGCCGAGCGCCTCCTGCATGTAGTCCCGGGTGCGGTCCTGCTCTTTCGAGAATGCGGCCATCGCGAATTCCAGATAGCGCGGCACGACCATCTGGAGGTTGTCGCCATAGAAGCTTATGAGCTGCCGCAAGAAACTGATCGGCAACATGTTCTGCCCCTTGGCTTCTTCTTCGACAATGATCTGGGTGAGCACCGGGCGGGTGATGTCCTCGCCGGTCTTGGCGTCGTAGACCACGAAATCCTGACCGTCCTTCACCATCTGGCACAGATGGTCGAGGGTCACGTAACTGCTCGTCGCCGTGTTGTAGAGACGCCTGTTGGCGTACTTCTTGATCGTGATGACCCCGGAGGCATCCTGAGCCGATCCTTGGGCTCCCGTGTCGGGGGTATTATGGGCTGCCCGTTTACGCTGAGTTGCCATGCCGGATTCCCTCTTGCTTCCACCCTTTTTGGACCGCGGTGTTTTCCCGCACCGCGGAAATTGGCGATTTTGCATCGCACAGCGGAAAAGCCTATTCGGAAATTCCTTCGTTGCAATGCGAAATATTGCGACGATCTTTCCGGCAATTGAAATTTTACCGCGGCGATTGCAGAAACCGGGCAGGTCGTTCAGGATTTGCCGCGCACTGCACGGGCGCTCGAAAGCGGCGGACAAATTACGGTTCGGGACGGATGCCGAAACAAATCGACTATGATGCTTTGGCTCGCAGTTTTCTTGATCTGTGGCAGGATCAGGCGAGCCGCATGGCACGCGATCCCGAAATGCGGGCGATGGGCGAGCAATGGATGTCGATGTTCATGCCATTCGTCCACGCTTCGGCCACCCGGCAGGAGCCGGAGCCGCGCCAGGAGGGTTTTTCGCCGGACTACCGTGCCGGCGGTTCGGGCCGCGCCCGGCGCGCGGGCGGAATAGGAGACGCGAGTGTCGACGACGGGAATGGCAGCAGACAAGGCGGCGGCGCCGAACCGGCTGGGACCGCGCCCGCTGCCGCTGTATCTGACGACCGCGATGCTGAACTGGAGCGGCTCGCGGCTCGCGTCCGAGAGCTTGAGGAGCGGCTTGCCGGCCTGGAATCCCGCCCTCGAGAGCGTTCAGCAGGATCTGGAACGGCAGCTGAGAGACAGCGCCGAGGCGATAGCCGGAAGCGGCGCCTCTGACAATTCCGACGAGAAATCCGCTTGGCACGATTTCGTCGCCGCAGTGGACCGGGCGATCCTGGAGCGCAGCCAGGATCTGCTCGATGCGATCCGGATCTACCGGCGTCATCCCTATGCGAGAGAGGTTGAGCCGGCGCCGGTCGCGTGGAGTGCCGGAACCACAACGCTTCTCGATTACGGCACCCGCAATCTGGACGGTCCCCCGGTCCTGGTCATCCCATCCCTGATCAACCGGTTCTATGTACTCGACCTGAAATCCGACCGCTCCCTCCTGCGCTATCTCGAAGCGCGGGGCTTCAGGCCGTTCGTCATCGACTGGGGCCGCCCCGGCGACGACGAGGCGCGCTTCCACATGACCGATTATGTCGCCGGTCGGCTGGAGGAATGCCTCGATGCGGTCCGGGCGATCACGGGGCAGCCGCCGCTGGTGCTGGGCTATTGCATGGGCGGCCTGCTTGCGCTCGCTTTGGCAGCACGGCGACAGCAGGATATGCGCGCGCTGGGTTTGCTGGCGACACCGTGGGACTTTGCAGCGGGGGCGCCACCTGTCGCTTCTTTCCTGCCGCTGATCCGGCCGATGCTGCTGATGGCCTCGGACCAGGGGCGGACGATCGGCACCGATCTGCTGCAGGCGCTTTTCCACATGCTCGACCCGATGCTTGTCATCAAGAAGTTCCTGCGGTTCGGCGAGCTCGAGGCGGATGGCGCGGAGGCGGAGGATTTCGTTGCGCTGGAGGACTGGTTGAACGATGGCGTGCCGCTGTCCGGTCCGGTCGCCGCCGAGGCGTTGCTCGGCTGGTATGGTGAGAACCTTCCCGGCCGCCAGCTCTGGCGGATCGCCGGACGGACGGTGTTGCCGGGCGACATAAACCTGCCTTCGAAGGTCATCATCCCCTCGCGGGACCGGATCGTTTCGCCGTCCTCGGCGGAGCCGCTCGGAGAGCTCTTGCCGCATGCCGAAACTCTGCATGTGCCGCTCGGCCATGTGGGCATGATGGCAAGCACGAATGCGAAGAAAGCGGTCTGGGAACCGCTCGGAGCGTGGATGGAGGAGTACGCACAATGACTATCGCGGTGACCGGCATGAACGAGGCGGACAACACGGATCCGAGCGAACGGTTCCTGTGCCTGCACGAGTTTGTCGCGGCGGCGGAGGAGAGGCTCGACAACAATATCTGGAACTATCTGCGCGGTGCGACCGAAACCGAAACGACCGCGAAACGGAACCGGCAGGCGCTGGACAGCGTCGCGTTCCGGCCGCGGGTCCTTAACGATATGCGCGAGGTATCGGTCACCGGGCGGTTTCTCGGCAGAGAGATGGAGTTGCCGGTGCTGCTCGCGCCGGTCGGTTCGCTTGAGAGTTTCGAGTCCGGCGGCGGCAAGACCGCGATGCGGGCGGCGGCCGGTTTCGGAAATGCGCTGATGCTGAGCAATGTCGGCACCATTCCGATCGAGGAAGTGTCGGCGACAGCCGACGGACTGTTGATCTCGGCGCTCTACAAGCGCGGCGACGACGCTTGGCTCGACGAGCAGGTCCGGCGGGCGAAGGATGCGGGTTGCTTCGCTGTCTCGCTCACGGTCGACAGCGCCTATTACAGCCGCCGAGAGCGCGATATTGCCGCGCGCTTCGTAAAGCCCTGGCGGGCCGGAGCGGGCGCGGACTGGCAGGCGGCGCTGAACTGGAAAGACGTGGAGCGTTTCAAGGAGCGCTACGACCTGCCGTTGATCCTGAAGGGTATTGCCACGGCGGAAGACGCCGCGATGGCGGTCGAGCGCGGTGTCGATGTGGTCTATGTCTCCAATCATGGCGGACGCCAGCTCGATCATGGACGGGGGGCCCTCGATGTCCTGCCCGAAGTGGTGGACGCGGTGGCCGGGCGGGCCGAGATCGTCGTCGATGGCTCGATCCAGCGCGGGACGGATCTGGTGAAAGCGATCGCGCTCGGTGCCAATGCGGTCGGCATGGGCCGGCTGTTCTGCTGTGCGCTGGCGGCCGGTGGCGAAGCGGGCGTCGTACGGATGTTGTCGTTGCTTCGGGACGAGGTGCGGACCGCCGTCGCGCTGCTCGGGGTCAATTCGCTCTCCGAGGTCGGGCCTCGGCATGTGCACGCGGCGGCGCCCGTCAGGGAGGCGAGCGTCTTCAGCGCATTTCCGCTGTTATACCCCGAGACGACACAATTTTGATCTGGCGCAAAGCCGTGGTCATGTATTGCTTGTAAGACGTTCCGGTATGACGGAGCGTCTGAGAGGGACCCGCCGGAAGGCGGTCCCACCTTTGGCTAGGAGCGCCGGGGCCGGCGCGAGGGAGAGACACTATGACCGAAGTGGTGATTGCCGGGGCCGCACGGACCCCGATCGGGGCGTTTGGCGGCGGCCTGAGTTCACTTTCCGGTGCCGATCTTGGCGTCATCGCCATCAAGGAGGCGCTCAGTCGGGCGAAGGTCCAGGCCGAAGAGGTCGACGAGGCGATTCTCGGGCAGGTGCTGACTGCGGCGGCGGGTATGAATCCGGCGCGCCAGGCGGCGATCGGGGCCGGCATTCCGAAGGAGCGCACCGCGCTTACCATTAATCAGGTCTGTGGTTCCGGTCTGCGTGCCGTCGCTCTCGGCGACCAGGCGATCCGCGCCGGCGACAGCAAGATCGTCGTCTGCGGCGGCCAGGAGAGCATGAGCAACGCGCCGCACGCTCAGAGCCTGCGCAACGGCTACAAGATGGGCGACGTCCAGCTGATCGACACCATGATCAAGGACGGGCTCTGGGACCATTTCAACGGCTACCATATGGGCAATACGGCGGAGAATGTCGCCGCTCAGTGGCAGATCACCCGCGAGGAGCAGGACGCCTTCGCTCAGGCCTCCCAGGCGAAGGCTGAAGAGGCGCAGAAAGCCGGCAAGTTCAAGGATGAAATCGTTCCCGTAACGATTGCGACCCGCAAGGGCGAGACGGTCGTCGATACCGACGAGCACCCGCGTCATGGCACGACTCTGGAGGCGCTGGCCAAGCTGCGTCCGGCCTTCTCCAAAGAAGGCACGGTCACGGCCGGCAACGCTTCCGGGATCAATGACGGCGCGGCGATCACGGTTCTTATGACCGCAGACGAGGCGGTGAAGCGCGGCATCACCCCGCTCGCGCGGATCGTTTCTTTCGCCACCCGCGGCGTCGATCCCTCGATCATGGGCACCGGCCCGATCCCGGCGAGCCGGGCCGCTCTGGAAAAGGCCGGCTGGTCTGCCGACGATCTCGATCTGGTCGAGGCGAACGAGGCCTTCGCCGCGCAGGCTTGTGCCGTGAACAAGGACCTCGCCTGGGATCCGGCAAAGGTCAATGTGAACGGCGGTGCGATCGCGCTCGGCCATCCGATCGGCGCCTCGGGCTGCCGCGTGCTGATCACTCTGTTGCACGAGATGCAGAAGCGGGATGCCAAGAAGGGGCTCGCCACGCTCTGCATCGGCGGCGGCATGGGCGTCGCGCTTTGCGTCGCCCGCGACTGATACTGGACAACCGGATTGGACTCGGAACCGGAGGGGCCGGTTCCGTGTTCTGCCAATCTGTGCGTGACTGAAGGAAAAAAACGGAGGGGACAATGGGACGCGTTGCAATCGTTACGGGCGGAACCCGGGGTATCGGTGAAGCCATCAGCCTCGGTCTGAAGGAAGCGGGCTGTACCGTCGCGGCCAATTATGCGGGCAACGACGAGCGGGCGAAGGCCTTCACCGAGCGGACCGGCATCAAGAGCTACAAGTGGGACGTCTCGGATTTCGAGGCCTGCGCCGCCGGCGTACGCCAGGTCGAGGCCGATCTCGGCCCGGTCGACATCGTTGTGAACAACGCCGGTATCACCCGCGACGGCACGATCCACAAGATGGATCACAAGATGTGGCAGGACGTGATCGATACCAATCTCGGCGGCTGCTTCAACATGTGCCGCAATGTGATCGACGGCATGCGCGAGCGCAAATTCGGCCGCATCGTCAATATCGGTTCGATCAACGGTCAGGCAGGCCAGTACGGCCAGGTGAACTACGCCGCCGCCAAGTCCGGTATCCATGGATTCACCAAGGCGCTGGCGCAGGAAGGTGCGCGCTACAACATCACCGTGAATGCCATCGCGCCGGGTTATATCGATACCGACATGGTCGCCGCGGTGCCGGCGAACGTGCTGGAAAAAATCGTCGCACGGGTGCCGGTCGGCCGCCTCGGCCATGCCGACGAGATCGCGCGGGGCGTGGTCTTCCTCTGCGCCGACGATGCCGGATTCGTCACTGGATCGACCATGTCGATCAATGGCGGCCAGCACATGTACTGATCCGGCGGGCGGGCCGTACACCGGCCCGCCGCCCACCTGGAAACCTGGAGAATTAGCGATGAGCGCAACGGTCACGCCGGTGGCGTACGAGGATGCGTCGGACGAGGTGCGCGCGGTCTATGACGACATCATGTCCAGCCGAAACATCGATTTCGTGCCCAATGTCTGGCGCACTCTGGCGAGCCATCCGCCGACCCTGGCGCGGGTTTGGTACGGTCTGGAGGAAATCATGGCGCCGGGCGCGCTCGACGCCCGGACGAAGGAGATGATCGCGGTCGCGGTCTCGGCCACCAACGGCTGCGAGTATTGTATCCGCTCCCATACCAGACAGGCGCGTGGCCACGGCATGACCGAGGAAATGTACGGCGAGCTGATGGCCGTGATCGGCATGTTCAACCAGACCAACAAGCTGATCGAGGGCTACCAGGTCGAGGTCGACGACTTCCTGAAGGAAATATAGGTCCCGGGCTCCCGTCCCGGATCGTCAGGTCTTCGGCATCACGTCCAGCCGGACCACCGCGCCTTCCAGCTCAGGTGAGGGCGCGGGGTAGTAATCCATCACCAGCGGGTCGTGCCCCGGAACGATATGGTCCGGGCTGTCCGCCAGCAGTTCGATGGTGTTGAAGCCGTTCATCATCGCGCCGAGGTCGTAGCAGATCACGAAGGGCTTGCGCTCGCGGATGTTCTCGTAGAAATGCGCGCAGTCCGAGGCGAGCACGACCCAGCCGCGCTCGGTCCAGACGCGCACGCACATCAGGCCCGCCGAATGGCCGCCGATCTTGTGGATCGAGACGCCCGGCGCCAGTTCCGCGTCGCCGTCATGGAACTTCGCCTGTCCGCCATAGATCTTGCGGACCATCGCGACCACGTCCTCGACCTCGAACGGGCGCTGGATCGCCTCGAAACACATGCAGCGGCCGGTGGCGAACGCCATCTCGGAATCCTGGATATGGAAGGTGGCGTTCGGAAATTCGCCGATGCCGCCGGCATGGTCGTAATGCATGTGGGTGAGGATGACGTCCTCGACCGATGCGGCCTCGATACCGAGCAGTGCCAGGGCCTCTGTCGTGGAGCGCAGCAGCGGCGCCCCGCGCTTCAGCGAGGCGACCTCGCCGAACCCGGTGTCGACGACGAAGGTTCTGTTCTGGTTGCGGATGACCCAAACGAAGTAATCGAGCGGCATCGGGACGTCATGCGCGTCCGCGAACACGAAGTTCTCGTTCCGCATGCGCTTGGCATTGTGCGCATACCGTATGGCGAAAACCTCGTAGACTTCCTTACCGCTCATTCCCGTCACTCCCCTATACTTCGTTGCTTGTCCGAATTGTTTTGGGCAGCAGAGCACGTCGTGGCATTGCATGGCGAGAGAAAATATGGGAGAAATCCAGATAATAATTGAAAATCAGTAATTTAGAGCATTTTCATTAAATGTTTTAGACCTGATCGAATCAATGAACGGTATCTAAAAATAAAACGCGTAATACCGGCGCTAAGACCAGCAACGGAGGAGACGGGAGAAATGTTCTCCAAGTTCAACGACATGAAGTTCGGCGTGAAGCTGCTGATCGGCATCGGGGGCATATTGATGCTGCTGGTCCTGAGCAGCCTGGCCTCGTTTTTCGGCCTCTGGGAAGCTGGCAAAGCGTTGTCGCGCTATGAAATCCTGACCGGCCAGGCCGGCCAGGTGACGAGCGCACGGGCCGATCTGTTGCTGGCCGATAGCAGCGTGAAGCAGTTTGTCATCGACGGCCGTGAGGAATCCGCCGACTCCGCGCTTTCCAAGATCTCCGCCGTTCGTCGCGATCTCGAGGTTGCGGAGAACAGCGCGCAGACGGATCGCCGGCGCGAGAGGATGGCAAGTATCCAGACCGGTCTCGGGGAGTATCGAGCCGCGTTCGACACGGTCGTCGAAATCCGCCAGAAGCGGGACGTCGCCATCGGCGAGGTCAACCGGCTCGGTGCCGGACTGGAGCAGCAGCTCTCCGATATCATGGCGGAGGCAAACGAGGCTTACGATGCGGAAGCGGCATATAAGGCGGGCCTCGTGCTTCGGAGCATGCTGATCCAGCGTGCCGACTTGAACCGATACCTGCTCGATAACGACCCGGAAACATTCAAGCTTGTCGAAGCAGAAATCGAGCCGCTCGCTGTCGCCCTTGAGGATCTCATCGGCAATCTTCAGTTCGGACAGGACGAGTCCCTTATCAAGGCGTTGCAGGATCGGGTGGCGGCTTACCAGACTGGTCTGACAACGGTGCGCGACCTGTTTGTCTCTCTCAATAGCGTTCTTGAGGAGCAGCTGAAGCCGGCGGGCGATGCTATTCTCGCGTCCTCCGAAGAGGCGAATGTCGCGATCCGCGACGAGCAGGACGCGCTTGGCTCGGAGGCATTGCAGGGCATCGAGAACACGGAGATTTTGACCGTGGCGGTGACCGCGGTCTGCGTTCTGCTCGGTCTTGTGGCTGCCTTTGTCATCGCGCGCGGAATTTCGCGGCCGGTTAAGGCCCTGACCGAGATCATGGCACGGCTCGCGGACGGCGACTCGAGCACGGAAGTGCCGATGACGGAACGCGGCGACGAGATGGGGGAGATGGCCAAGGCCGTCATGGTATTCCGCGAGGGCATGTTGCGGAACGAGGAGCTGCAGCGGGAAAGCCAGGAGGCGCAGGAGCGCCGGGAGGTACGCACCCGCAAGATCGAGGAACTGACGCGCGATTTCGACAGTACCGCGTCCGAGACCCTCAAATCGGTGTCGGACGCGGCGGAGACGCTACGCGGTTCCGCCAACAGCCTGACCGAGACCGCGGACCGTTCCAGCAATATGGCCGGAATGGCATCCTCGGCGTCTAACCAGGCGACGGAGAACGTGCAGACCGTGGCGAGTGCGGCCGAGGAGCTCTCGGCCTCGATCACGGAAATCTCGCAGCAGGTCACGCGCTCGACCCAGGCCGCCGACAAGGCGGTCTCGGACGCGGAGCAAAGCCGTCAGCTGGTCGGCCGGCTTGTCGACAGTTCCGCCAAGATCGGCGAGGTAGTGAAGCTGATCACCGACATTGCCGAGCAAACCAACCTGCTGGCACTGAACGCCACCATCGAGGCGGCCCGCGCCGGGGAGGCCGGTAAGGGATTCGCGGTCGTGGCGAGCGAGGTGAAGAATCTCGCCAATCAGACGGCGCAGGCAACCGACGAGATCGCGAGCCAGGTGCAGACCATTCAGGACGATACCCAGGAAACCGTTTCCTCGATCCAGCAGATCGCGGAGCAGATCGAGGAGATCAACACGATCTCCGCCGGTGTCGCCGCGGCGGTCGAAGAGCAGAGCGCGGCAACCCAGGAAATCGCCCGCAACGTGGCGGACGCGGCGGCGAGCACCGGGAGCGCCAACGAGAATATCGGCGGGGTCAGCGACGCGACGCGCGAGACCACGGCGATTTCCGGCGAGGTGCTGAGCGCTTCTGAAATGGTCTCCGCCAAGTCGAGCGACCTGGACCAGGTCGTGCAGCGCTTCCTGGCGGAGATGCGGAAGGTCTGACGCGGCGGACCGCGCGGCTTACTCTGCCGCCGCGACGGTCGCCGGCCGGCGGCCGGGGAGAAGCATCACGGTTGCGGTGATGATCGCGGCGGCGGCCGCGCCGGTCAGGAACATCGCCGGGAACCCGCCGCCTTCGTCATAGAGCCAGGACAGGCCCGGCACGACGGCGGCGGAGACCGTGAAGGTGAGCACGTATTTCACCGCATAGACCCGTCCGCGCCAGCGGTCCGGCGTGTAGCGCGCGACCAGCGTGTCGTTGATCGGGATCTGGCCGAACACCAGCACCATCACCGCCGCCGACGCGGCCACCATGGCCCAGCCATCGAGATTGACGGCGATAAAGAGGGCGGCGGCCTGTCCGGCGGTGACGGCCAGGAAGATCGGCTTGATCGCGTGGCGGTCGATGGCGCGGCCGACGACGATCTGCGAGAAGGCGGCGGCAGCGTATACCGCGCTGGCGATCGCGCCGATCTCGGTCGCGGAGAAGGCAAAGCCGGCAAGCCGGTCGTCGAGCACCTTCGGCAGAGCGACCGTCATGGCGTTGAAGATAAAACCGCCGATCGCCGCCGAGATGCCGATAACCAGCAGAACGCGTTGCCAGCCGAGCGCCGGCGGGCCGTGATCCGCGCTCTTCGTCGCCGCGCTCTCGGGCGCCGGCGACGCACCGAGGCGGCTCCAATAGAGTCCGGCGCAGATAGAAACCGCACCGAGCAGGAAAAAGGCGGCGCGCCAGCCGGCGAAATCGGCGAAGGCGCCGATCGCTAGCGCCGAGGCGGCCACGCCCATATTTCCCCAGACGCCGTTGACGCCGAGCCGCCTGCCCACATTGCCGCCGCCCTTGGCGACCATAGCGATGCCGACCGGATGATAAATAGCCGCGAAGACGCCGAGGAGCGTGAGGCTGGCAGCGAGATGCCAGTAAGAGTCGGCCAGTCCCGTCAGGATGCTGGCGCCACCGATGCCGGTGAAGAAGATCGACATCATGCGCTCCCGGCCCCAGCGGTCGCCGAGCCAGCCTGCGGGCAGCGAACAGGCGCCGAAGGCGATGAAACTGCCGGTGGCCAGAACGAGTACGGAGCCGTAGCTGTCCCCGATATCCGCCGCGGCCAGCGCCGCGACCGCCGGAAACAGCAGCATGAACAGGTGGTCGAGCGCGTGCCCCAGATTGAGCAGCAGCAAACGGCGCGAATTCATCGAACTCCTCCCAAAGTGGCTGGTCAAAGGATTGCACAGCCCTTACCGTCTGTCTTGCGATGAAAAGTCAGAAAATATCTGCAAACGGACAAATTTCCCCTATTCGGGCGGCGCTGGACGCGTTGCCTGCGGACTCGCCGCAAATCGTCGTGCTAGGGGCGTTTTTCGCGGCGGGGCACGATACGGGCCTGCACGACCATGACCGCGCGCAGTTCGTGCATGCGAAGAGCGGCATGCTGCAGGTCTGGACAGAGGACGGGCAATGGTCGGTGCCGTCCGGGATGGCGGTCTGGGTCCCGGCCGGCGTGACCCATCGTGTCCGCGCGGTTGGCGATGCGGAGTTTCTCTCACTCTATATTCGACCCGCAGCCCCCGGAGAGCGTGACGTCCCGGTGCCGGATCGCTGCGTCGTCTGCACGGTGCCGCCTCTGGTGAGGCAACTCATCCAGCGCTTGAGCGCTCTTGCCGAAGGCGGCGACCCGGCCCGGGCGGCGCGTGTCGCCGATGTGTTGGCCGACGAACTCGGCGATCTCGAACGCACCGATCTGCATCTTCCCATTCCGTCCGATCGCCGGGCGGCCGGTGTTGCCCGTGCTCTGCTCGACCATCCGGGGGACGATCGCAGCATCGCGGCCTGGGGACGCGAAGTCGGGGCGAGCGGGCGCACCTTGACCCGCCTGTTCCTGGCGGAGACCGGAATGAACTTTTCGGAGTGGAGAGCGCGTTGCCGGCTGATCGCGGCGCTCGAGCTGCTCGCCGCGGGGACGAGCGTGACCTCTGTCGCGCTGGAAATCGGCTACCAGAGCCCCAGCGCCTTTGCCGCCGCCTTCTCCCGCACCTTCGGCATGGTGCCGCGAGAATATCGAGGAGGTAGAATAGGTTAGGAACGATTAAGCGTTGCCCATAAACCAATCGTTAAGTGTCGAATGAGATTATCGTCGGTCTCAGTCTGGCTCCGGAGCAGATAGAAATGTTGAATAACTATTCCATCAGGGCGCGTATGTTCGCGATTTTGGCGATCAGCATCGCCTTTCTGATCGCGCTTGCGGCCTTCTTTTCCGTGCAACTGCGCTCCATCGGGGACGAGATCGAGGAGATCGCCGAACTCGACGTGCCGATGACGGCGATGCTGACTCGGGTCACGACCCATCAGCTCGAGCAGGCAATCCATTTCGAGCGTGCGGTCCGCTATGGCGAAGAGATGAACAATTCTGCGCTCGCGGACGATATCCGGAAGAAAGCCAGAGAGCATTTCGCCCGCGAGGTCGAGGCGTTCCTGAAACACTCCAAGCTGGTCGACGAAGAATCCGAGGCCGCGCACGGGATGCACGACATCGCGGTCGAGCGCACGCTGAACGAGGCGGCTCTCGCACACTATGACAGGGTCGACGAGCGGATTGTCGCGATCTCGGCGGCGCACAAGGAATACGACGCGCATGTCATGGAACTCGTCGGGCGGCTCGAAGCCGGCGAATCGGGCGCCGACATCCTGCAGGCGATCGAGCTCGTGGCCGAGGAGGAAAACGTCTTCATCCGCGATCTGGAGGAGCTCAACCAGTCCGTCATCGCCTTCACCCGGCAGACCGCTGTCAGCGCCGAGGAACATGAGCATCAGACAGAACAGATGCTCCTGATCGCGACGGCGCTCGCGGTTCTCGTCAGCGCCGTGCTCAGCATTCTCGTCGCCAATTCCATCCTCGGTCCGATGAAGGTCGCGGTCGGTCTCATCGACAAGGTAATCTCCGGTGACACCGCCATCAGCGTTCCGTCGGGATACCGCGCGGAGATGGGACGGCTGATGGAGGCGGTTCAGAAGCTGCGGGATTCCACGGCGGAGATCGCTGAAGCGCGTGCCGCGCAGGAAGAGGCCGAACGCGCCGCCGCAAGCCAGCGCAATGCGTCGCTGAACGACATGGCCAACACCGTCGAGATCGAGACCAACACGGTCTGGGAGAAGGTGCAGGGCGAATCCCAGCACCTGAACGACATCGCCGAGCAAATGTCCGGTTCGGCGCAGAGCCTCGGGGAAAACGCGACCGCGGTGAGCGCGGCGTCGGAAGAGTCCCTCGTCAATGCCGAAGCGGTGGCCTCGGCGGCGGAGGAACTGGCGGCTTCGATCACCGAGATCGCGAGCCATGTCGATCAGAGCGCCGAGATCGCGCGGTCCGCGGCTTCCCAGGCCGAGAACTCACGAGCCGTCGTCGAAAGCCTCTCTGAGGCCGCGAACAAGGTTGGCGAGGTGGTCGGGCTGATCAACGACATTGCCGAGCAGACCAATCTGCTGGCGCTCAATGCCACGATCGAGGCGGCCCGCGCGGGCGAGGCCGGCAAGGGGTTTGCCGTCGTCGCTTCGGAAGTGAAGAACCTGGCCACGCAGACGCAGAATTCGACCGCGTCGATCACCGGCGAGGTAAACCGTATGCAGGAGGTAACCTCCGAGGCCGTCCAGACGATCACTCACATCATCGAGACGATCGCGAGCATCAACGAGAAGAGCGACGAGATCTCGGCCGCGGTACAGAGCCAGGATCAGGCAACCCGGGAGATCGCCAGCAACGTGACAGAGGCGGCCGCCGGAGCGCGCGAGGTTTCCGAGCGCATCTCGGTGGTGTCCCGGGATGCCCAGGGCGTCGGTTCGCTCTCGGGAGATGTATCGAGCGCGACCCAACTCCTGGGCAAGCAGGTCGAGCAGCTCAAGGCGACGGTTATCCGCGTCGTGCGGACGGCAACGCCGGAAGTCGACCGCCGCTCGAAATCCGTGCCGGTCGCGCACGACCGCCGGAAGGGTTAAGCGTCACGGACGGCCGTTCAGTCCGCTCTGTGCGGATCCGGTAGTTCGGCCGCATTCTCGATCAGTCGCACGTGGACGCGTTCTTCGCGTCCACGTGCGCTGATTTCTACAGATTCTCCGTTTTCCATCTCCATCCCGGCCGCCGCGATGACGGCTTCCGAGAGGATCAGCTGTACGCCGTGCTCCTTGGTGAGCGCTTCCAGGCGGCTCGCCGTATTGACCGTATCGCCGACGGCCGTGAGCCCGCGTGTCGCCCGGTAGCCGAGTTCTCCGACAATCGCGGGGCCGCCATGGATGCCGATGCCGATGCGCAGCGGCTCGCTCAGATCCGGCGCCAGGCTCTCGTTCAGCCGCTTCAAGTTCTCGCCCATCCCCCGGGCGGCGGCGATCGCATTCCGGGCGCCCGTTTCGATGCCGCGATCGATCCCGAAGAGCGCCATGATCCCGTCGCCGATGAACTTGTCGATCCGCCCGCCGGCGGCCTCGATCGCATGCCCCATCTCGGAAAAGTAACGGTTGAGAATGAAGACGGTATCGTAGGGCAGGCGCTGTTCCGTCAGCTTGGTGAAACCGCGGATATCGGCGAAGAGCACGACGATGTCCCGTTCCTGCCCGGCAAGATAGTCCGGCCGCGCGCCGGTATCCTCGACGCTGGCCTGGGTCGGCGGCAGCAGTGGGGTCACCTCGATATCGGTTTCCGGATAGGTCTGGCAGGCGAGGCGGACATTGTCCGGCGCTCCGACCCGATGCAGGACCCGGGCTTCCAGTTCGGAAGGCGGCGGCAAAGAGCGGAGGCCGGCGCCGATCCTGACCCGGCAGGTCGAGCACCGGCCGCGGCCGCCGCAGACCGATGCGTGCGGGATCCCGGCGAGCTGGCTCGTTTCGAGAATGCTGGCGCCGGCGCGGTGTCCGACTTTCTGGCCCGTATGGTAGGTCAGTGTCACGTCGGGTTCGCTCCGCTTCAAAAGAAAGAGCCGCACGGACCGGGCGGCGAAAGCCATTACGACCAGGCCGTAATAGCCGTACTCCGCCGCGTCGACGACGAACAGTGCCTGCTTCAGATCCGCCCCGCGCGGGAGCTCGAAGGAGGCGACCGTATTGGCGAGCCAGGCCCGGTCCTCGGCCAGCCGGATCACCTCCATTCCCGAGGCGACGTGACCGGCGAGGGACAGCGTCGGCACGATCACGGCGAGCACCAGCCAGAGCGGCAGCAGCCGCCGGTACTCCGGCTTGTACCGGAGCCAGAGATGCAGGCCGATACAGCCGTGGATCCAGGCCGCGAGCAGCAGCACCGTCTGGTTCAGCGCGTAATGCGGCACGAACTTCCAGACCGTGAGCTGGACATAGAGATAGGACGGATCGGCGCCGAAGAACTCGTCCAGAACCCGGGTTCCGACGGTGTGATTGATAAGGAAGACGGGAATTGTGAGGCCGAGCGCGAGCTGAGCGATCTCGGCCCGGCGCATGTCCCGCAGCGAATCGCGACGGTAGATCGCGAACAGCGCAACGATGAGGTGGATGGCGAAACCGCCATAGAGGGCCGCGGTGGCCGGCGGGCTGTGCCAGACACGTTTGAACCAGGTCCCACTCTCTTGCAGCAACTCGATCGACAGGATGCCGACGGCATGGTTGAGAAGATGTGTCGCGACATAGACGAAAAGAATCAGGCCGGAAATCGTTCGGGCGCGGCGCCAGAGGGGGGTGTTCTGGCCGCGAGGTCTCGTCATAGGCGCGCTCAAGAACTCGCTCCGGATGTCCGCGTCAGCCCAAAAGATATTAGATAGGATCGCCTTAGAAAAACCCAATTCTTTGAATCTTCTCAGAGATCGGGTACATGGCTGGGGTTGGGGAAACTCGCTGCTGTAGATAGGGACCAAGTTCGCAAGAGATGAGCGCGTTACTATCGATCCAGAAGCTGACCAAGCGCTTCGGACCGTTCACGGCCGTCGACGGCCTCGATTTCGAGGTCGGCCGCGGCGAGGTGCTCGGTTTTCTCGGCCCGAACGGGGCCGGCAAGTCCACGACAATGAAAATGATCTCGGGCTTCCTCGCACCGAGTGCCGGGACCGCGGTAGTCGCCGGACATGACGTGTGCAAGGCGCCGCAGGCGGTGAAGGCGGCGATCGGCTACCTGCCGGAAGGCGCGCCGGCCTATCCGGACATGACGCCGCTCTCCTTCCTCTCTTTCGTTGCCCGGATCCGCGGTCTGCCGGACGGCGATGTCGGAGACGCGGTCGAGCGTGTGATCGCGCAGACCCGGCTCTCCAATGTCGTGCTGCAGCCCATCGAGACTCTCTCGAAGGGTTACAAGCGGCGCGTCGGACTGGCGCAGGCACTGGTGCACGATCCGGAGGTGCTGATCCTCGACGAGCCGACGGACGGTCTCGATCCGAACCAGAAGCACGAGGTCCGCAACCTGATCATGAGCATGGCGGCGGAGAAATGCATCGTCGTCTCGACCCATATCCTGGAAGAGGTCGACGCGGTCTGCAGCCGGGCGATGATCATCGCCCGCGGCCGCGTCCTCGCCGACGGCACACCGGAAGAGCTGAAGGCCCGCTCCGGCGCCGCGAGCCTCGACGACTATTTCCGCGAGGTGACCGGCCATGCGTAACATCGGCCTTATCTTCCGGCGCGAGTTCGCCGCCTATTTCGCGACCCCGCTCGCCTATATCTTCATTGTGATCTTCCTGGTCATGGCGGGCACGCTGACCTTCTTCGTCGGCGGCTTCCTCGCCCGCGACCAGGCCGATCTCAGGCCGTTCTTCGGCTTCCATCCCTGGCTCTATCTCTTCCTCGTGCCGGCGCTTTCCATGCGGCTCTGGGCGGAGGACCGGCGGCTCGGGACGATCGAGCTCTTCCTGACCCTGCCGATCACCATGTTCGAGGCGGTGGTCGGCAAGTTCCTCGCCGCCTGGGCCTTCACCGGGGTCGCGCTGGCGCTTACCTGCCCGCTCTGGATCAGCGTCAATTATCTCGGCAACCCGGATAACGGCGTGATCCTCGCCTCCTATATCGGCAGCTACCTGATGGCGGGCGCCTATCTCGCGATCGGCTCGCTGGTCTCGGCGACGACCAAGAACCAGGTGATCGCCTTCGTGGTGGCAGCCGCGGTTTGTTTCCTCTTCACCGTCGCGGGCTCGCCGATCCTGCTGAACTATTTCGAGAACTGGGCGCCGGGCGGGCTCGTCGAGGCGATCGCGAAATTCGGCTTCCTCACCCATTTCGACGCGATCCAGCGGGGCGTGATCGACCTGCGCGACCTGATCTTCTTCGGCTCGACGATCGTCATCGCGCTGATCGCGAATGCCTATGTGATCGACTGGAAGAAGGCGGAATAGGATGCGCGCGCTCCACACCCTCTTCAGCCAGAGCCGTATCGCCGTCACCGCGCTGGCGCTGCTGCTGATCCTCTTCCTTGCGCTCAACATTCTGAGCGCGAACCTGTTGACCTCGACCCGTCTCGATCTGACGGAGGAGGGGCTTTATTCGCTCTCGGACGCGACGGAGACCCTGATCGAGAACATCGAGGAGCCGGTCACCCTCAAATTCTATTACTCCCAGTCGCTCGGCCGGAACGTGCCGTTCTACGGCATCTATGCCGGCCGGGTACGCGACCTGCTCGGCGAATACGAAGCGCGCTCCGGCGGCAAGATCAGGGTCGAGATCTACGACCCGCAGCCTTTCACCGAGCTTGAGGACCGCGCGGTCGCCGACGGCCTGCAGCAGATCCCGCTGCAGGAGGGCGGCGAGAATGTCTTCTTCGGTATCGCCGGCACCAACCTGACCGACGACCAGGAGGTCATCCCGTTCCTGCAGCCTGAGCGGGAAACCTTCCTCGAATACGATATCTCGCGCCTGATCCATGCGCTGGCGACGCCGAAGCGCACCGTCGTCGGGATCGTCACCAGCCTGCCGATGGACGGCACGGTCAGGATGAACGCGATGGGCCAGCAGACGCCCGTCCCGCCCTACGTGATCGCGGACCAGATCGGGGCCACCTACGAGACCCGTTATCTCGACGCCGACCTGGAAAAGGTGCCGGAGGACGTCACCGTCCTGATGCTGGCGCATCCGGGCGAGCTCGGCGAGAAGGCGCAGTTCGCCATCGACCAGTTCCTGCTCGGCGGCGGCAAGGCGCTGATCTTCGTCGACCCTTATTCCGAGTCCGAGGGCGGGCAGGCGCAGTTCTTCGGCCGCAGCGCGCCGGATTCGAGCGACCTGCCCATCCTCTTCGAGCATTGGGGAGTGGACTACGACCCCACCAAAGTCGCGGCCGACCGGCTGACCGCGCGCAAGGTGCAGCCGGGGCAGGGGCGCCGTCTGGTGGATTATGTAGCCTGGCTGGAGCTGCGCGGCGGCAATATCGACAAGAGTTCGCCGATCACCACCAATGTCGACACGATCGCGGTGGCGAGCGCCGGCCATATCGCGCTTGCGGAGAATGCCCGCGTCCGCATGACGCCGCTGGTCTCGACCTCCCTCGGCTCGATGGAACTCGATGCCGAGCAGGTGAAAGGCATGCGCACGCCCGAGACGCTGCTGAAGAACTATCAGCCGGGGGCGAGTTCCTTCGTCGTCGCGGCGCGGCTGACCGCCGACGCCCTGACGACGGCATTTCCTGACGGCCCGCCGACGCCAAAGTCCGCTGAGGGCGAAGAGGCGCCGAGCGAAGAGACCGGCGCCGCCTACAAGGCCCAATTCCCGACCGTGCTATCCGAAGCCGCTGTGCCGCTCGATGTGATCGTGGTGGCGGACAGCGACGTGCTGGCCGACCGCTTCTGGGTTCAGGTGCAGCAATTCTTCGGCCGCCGGGTGCCGGTTCCGGTTTCCGGCAACGGCGACTTCGTATTGAACGCGCTCGACGCGCTCTCCGGCAGTTCCTCGCTGCTCGGCCTGCGCGGCCGCGGTTCGACCGCCCGCCCCTTCGAGGTGCTGGACCGGATCGAGCGCGAGGCGGAAAAGGAATACGCGGCGCAGGAAGAGCGGCTGCAGAAGACGCTGGCGGAGACGGAGCAGCGCTTCGAGCAGCTGCGCCGGGGCATGCCGGAAGGCGCGGCAGCCATCGTTTCGGATTCGGAACGGGCGGAGATCGAACGCTATCGACAGGAGATCCTGCGCATCCGCAGCGAGCTGCGGGCGGTGCAGCGCTCCGTGCGTGAAGATGTGGACCGGCTGGAGAGCGAGCTCTGGTTCTACAATATCGCTTTGGTCCCGCTCCTGGTGACGGTCCTGGCACTATTGCTGGCGCTCTGGCGGACGATGCGACGGCGTCGCCGTCTGCATGCGGCGGCGGGCTAGGAGGGACCGATGCTGAACTTGCGCACCCTCGGAATACTTGCCGCCGTGACCGGCCTGGTCCTGCTCGGTGCCGTGGTCGCCGTGATCCTCCGCCAGGACGCGACGGTGACGGCTTTGCAGGACGCTCCGGCCTTCCCCGGTCTTGAGGCGCAGATTCCGGATATCGCCCGGATCGAGATGTCCTGGAACAAGGAGGGCGCGGTCGAGCAGGTGACGATCGCCCGCGAGGAGGGTGTCTGGCGGATTCTCGAACAGGGCGGTTATCCGGCCGATACCGGCAAGGTGCGCGATTTCATCCTCTCGCTGTCGGAACTGAAACTGGTCGAACCCAAGACCGCCGACCCGGCGCGCTATGACCGCCTTGGCGTTGCCGACGTCACCGAAGCCGGGTCGGAAGCGACCCGCGTCCGGCTGCTCGGACCGCAGGAGGATGTGCTCGCGGATGTCCTGATCGGCAGCGAGCGGGCGAGCGGAACCGGCGCGCCGATGGTCTATATCCGCCCCGGAGACGAGACGCGTTCCTGGCTCGCGCTCGGCCGGTTGGACGACGTACAGCGGGTGACGTCCTGGACGGAAAATACCGTGATCGACATCGGCGCCGACCGGATCCAGGAGATCCATCTGACCGGTCCGGACGGCAAGGTGCTCGAGATTCGTCGCACCGGCGAGGGCGAGAAGCCGTTCGAGCTGATGAACATGCCGGAAGAACGCGAATTCGCGACCTTCTACACCATGAACGAGATCACCGATGGGCTGGCCAGTCTCGTTTTCGAGGAAGTGCGCTCGATGGGCGAGATGGCGTTCGAGCCGTCGCTCGGCAATGCGATTTACCAGACCCGCAGCGGTCTCACCGTGATTGTCGATTTTGCCGAGACGCCCGGCACGGACGGTGAGATAGAGACTTGGGCACATTTCTCTATCAATGTCGCCCCCGACGCGACGGAAGAGGCCAAGAGTTTCGCCGACGCGCATGCCCAGCGCCTGTCGCAATGGGCCTACCGGCTCTCCGACAGCCGTCTGCAGCGGCTCCGCCATACGCTCGAAACGGCGACCAAGCCGGCCGAAGAGAAACCCGACGCGCCGAAAGGCTAGGCGCCCGGCCTGATCCGGTATCCCCGATGCGATAGCCGCGCGGTTATCGACCGCTACTCGATCTTCGAGAGTAGTTCCGGCGCAGTCACGAGCTGACGCACGCCGTGCGATTTCGTTTCCTTGAAGAATCTGTCGTTTTCGGCCCAGCGATAGATCGAGTTGATATCGACCTTGGCGCAATTCGGCCGGACGCTCCAGGTCACTTCAAGGGGCGAGCATTTCGCCTCCGTGAAGCTGGGGCCGGTGGTCGATCCCCTGAATACGACCGGGGTTCCCGTATTGCCCGGAATGGCCTTCGCCTGATGGAGGCCGTTAACAGCCGTTCCGCGATAGTCGAAGCTGGTGAAATCGAGTGCATTCGGGTCGTTCACGACGAGGAACACCTGTGCCTCGACCCGAAGCTGCGGGTTGTCGCAGCCTTTCGGAAGGCAGGATCCGAGCCCGTGGGCCGGCACCGCGTCACAGGTCGTGTGTACCCAGTGAACCTCGATCGTATCGCCGGGCTTCACGTGGCTGAACGCGCCGCCGCCGGCGGGCATGGCCAGTTCTGCCGCGGTCAGGCTGGCGCTCTCGTTGCACTGGTAGCGTCCGTAGGTGCCGCTACCCGCGAAAACCGCGTATCCGGGACCTTTGTGCTCCGCGTTCGTATGGGTATGGATGTCGCAGAGATTCATTTCGGACGCGGCCGGTGCCAGCGCGAAGGTGCGGGTGTTTTTGCCGTCCAGCCGTGTGATATCGCGCGGCGTCTGCGGACCGTAGCCCTGACAGAGCTCCTCGGCCGTCGAGCATCCGGCCAATCCGGCGACGGCGAGCAGGACCGCCGCGCCGATAACTGAAGTGACCTTTTTCATCTTTGGACCTTTACCTCCCGAACGGCATTCGGACCGTCTGGATCTCATTGCAGGTCCTTGCGCCGCATTTACGACGTTGCGTCATATTATCTTGTGACAGGATAAAGCATTCGTCCTGTAAAAATCTACTGTCAGTAGAAAAATATAAGGAAACACGATGCTTCAGGTAGACGGCCATGTATCGGTGATCCGGTAGCCGCGCGGCCACGGATCGCCCGGATCGAGCAGATATTGATGAGTACCGGTAATCCAGGCGCTGCCGATGATCGAGGGAATGATGGCCGGCACATCGCCGAGCGGGCAGGTCTCCTCGATCCGCCCGGAGAATTCGGAGTCGATGATCGACCGGGCGGTCAGCCGGTCGCCGACGCCCATGCGGTCCGTCGCGTGCAGCAATGCCATGCGGGCGGAGATCGCGGTGCCGGTCGGCGAGCGGTCGATCTTTCCCGGCTCGATCGTGACCGCATGCCGGGTCTGCAGTCCGTTCGCTGTTTCCTCAAGAGGGCCGGCAAAGAGGCAGAAGGAGATGTGCTTCCAGTCGGGATTCGTCGGATGGGAAAAACCGATCTGTTCGGTGGAGGCCTTTGTGAGCCGCGCACCGAGATCCGCGAGATCGCGTCCTTCGTCCGGACGGAGCGCAAAGCCGAGCGCTGCGGCGTCCACGACGACGAAACTGTCGCCGCCATAGGCGGTCGAGACGGCGAGCGTGCCATGCCCCTCGACCTCCATTGGCACTCCGATCCTGTCCGCGAAGGAGAGATGGTTGCGCACGGTGATACGCTCCGCCTTTCCGTTCCGGCAGGCGGCCTCGACCGCGACCACACCGCCCGGCGCCTCCAGCATGAAACGGGTGACCGGCTCTTCCATCGGCACGATGCCGGTCTCCAGCAGCACGGTGGAGACGCAGATCGCGTTCGAGCCGGACATGGGCGGTGTATGCACCGGCTCCATGATGATCCAGCCCATGGCGGCGCGCGGATCCTTCGGCGGGACCAGCAGGTTCACATGCCGGAAGACGCCGCCGCGCGGCTCGTTCAGCATAAAGTCGCGCAATTCCCCGTTCTCCGCGATCCAGCGTGACTGCTCCCAGAGCGTCCCGCCCGGCGGCGGCGCCACTCCGCCGACGATCACGTCGCCCACCTCGCCCGCGGCATGGCAGCCGACGACATGGATCTGTTTCTTGCTTTGCATCGGAAAGGTCCGCTACCAGATCGACATCCGGAACAATTAGCGCATGGCGGCGTTGAGTCTGGCAATTGGCCAATGCGTGTGCCTGCGCGTGATCTGCTAGACTTGTCCGGGATAGTGAGCAGAGTTGGCGGGAAATGAGTAAGGCCTTCGTCAAGGAAAGCGACGCCGATTTCGAGGAGGAGGACGAGGTTCCCGACCCGTCCCCGAAAGGCGTCAAGAACTACATCACGCCGCGCGGTTTCAAGGCGCTGCAGGACGAGCTGCGTCAGCTCCGCCGGGTCGAGCGGCCGAAGATCGTCGAGATCGTCTCCTGGGCGGCCGGCAACGGCGACCGTTCGGAGAACGGCGACTATATCTACGGCAAGAAACGGCTGCGCGAGATCGATCGCCGCATGCGGTTCCTGCTGAAGCGGATGGAGGCGGCGGAGATTGTCGACCCGCTGCAGCAGCCGAACAAACACAAGATCTTCTTCGGTGCCACGGTGACTTATGCCGACGAGGAGGACAACGAGCGCACGGTCCGCATCGTCGGCGTCGACGAGGCCGATCTGGAGCGGGGCGAGGTCAGCTGGGTCTCGCCCATCGCCCGCGCGCTGCTGAAGGCGGAGGTCGGCGATCTGGTCGAAGTCCGCACGCCGCGCGGCCCGCAGGAAATCGAGGTCGTCGCGATCGTCTACGAGGAACGCTGACGCCGGCCATCGGAAAGGACAGCGAAAGATGCAGCAGCCGAAGGCGCCGCCCCGGCAGGTCAACAAGGACGGAGACGAGCGACGTGTCGGCGTCGAGCTGGAATTCGCCGGCCTCACGGTCGAGGAGACGACGCGGCATCTGCATGCCGAATTCGGCGGTACGGTCGAGCGCCGCGATGCGCACCGAAACATCCTGAAGCACCCGAATTGGGGCGAGGCGACAATCGAGCTCGACCTCCAATACGTTCATCGCAATGACCGGGAGGGCGAGGCCGAGAAATTCGGCTTTCTCGACGTCCTCGATTTCTCCGATGCGGTCAGGGCGCGCCTCGGCGATGCGCTGACCGGTCTCGTTCCCGTCGAAATCGTCTTCCCGCCCATCGCCTGGTCCAAGCTCGGCGAATTGAACGCCGTCTTCGAGGTGCTCCGCCGTCACGGGGCGCTCGGCACGCGGGAAAGCCCGCTCTACGCTTTCGGCCTGCATCTGAATGTCGAGGTCGCCACCGGTTCCGCCGCGGAAATCCTCGACACGCTACGCGCCTACATGGTCATGGCCGACAGCCTGCACGAGGAAGTGGACGTCGATCTGACGCGCTGGGTCCTGCCGCACGCGGACCGGTTTCCTGATCAATACGCAAAAAAAATCTGCGCGCCGGACTATCCGGCGGAACTTTCCCGCATGATCGACGATTATCTGGAGATGAACCCGACACGGAACCGCGAACTCGACATGCTGCCGCTTTTTGCCCATCTCGATTCCGGGCGGGTCAAGGCGCGCATCTCTGACGCTCTGGTCAAGCCCCGACCGACCTACCATTACCGGCTTCCGAACGCGGATCTCGGAGATCCGGACTGGTCGGCTGCGACCGAGTGGAACCGCTGGGTCGCGATCGAGGAATTGGCCGAGGACAAGGACCGCCTCAAGGATGCCACCTCTCATTTCCTGAACGAGGATCGTGGCCTCGGCGCCCGCCTGCAGCGCTATCTCGGTCTCAAATGAGCGAGTCCGCACGGCCTCTCATCGGCATATCCACGTCGAAAAGAGCCGGCCGTATCCCGCTCGCTTTTCATCATCTTGCGGTCTGGCGCGCCGGCGGGCGCGGCGTGCGCCTCGGCCCCGGCCGCCCGCTCGACGCGGAGGCGCTGGACGGGTTGATCATCGGCGGCGGCAGCGACCTCCATCCGACGCTCTATGGCGGCGAGGTCGCGTTGGAGGAAGGCATCGACGAGGAACGCGACGCTTTCGAACTCGACCTTCTCGACCGTTTCAGAGACGGCAAGCGGCCGGTGCTCGGAATCTGCCGCGGCGCGCAGATCCTCAATGTGTATTTCGGCGGCTCCCTGCACGAGGAGATCTCCGAGGCCTATCCCGGCGCCCGGGCGCGCCGCACACCCCTACCGGTGAAGCGGATCGAGATCGACGAGGGCACGCGGCTGCGCGAGATGCTCGGTGTCTCCTGGTGCAGGGTGAACAGCATCCATCACCAGTCGGTCGACCGGGTGGGCGAAGGGCTGCGGGTTTCGGCCCATGACCGCCGCGGCATGGTGCAGGGGATCGAGAGCGTGAACGGACAGCTATTCTTCGGCGTTCAGTGGCACCCGGAATTCCTTGTCTTCAACCGCTCGCAGCAGCGTCTCTACCGCGCCCTGATCCGCGCCGCCGGACCTCTTTGCGACTGATGCCCGCTCTTGCCGTTTGCCGCAGCGGCTCGTGCCGAGGGGCCGCTGGTCAGGCCCGCTCCCGCTGACTAGTCTCGTATACAATTTCCGAATGACAAGGGAGGAGGACCCCGATGGATTTGGACCAGATGTTCGAACAGGGCATGGAGACCCGCAAGAAGGTGCTCGGCAAGGAATATGTCGAGAACAGCTTCAACAACGCGGACGAGTTCTCGATGATCCTGCAGAAGTTCGTCACCACGCATGCCTGGGGCGCCTGTTGGGGCCGGGAGGGGCTGGATCTGAAGACCCGCTCGATGCTGAACCTCGCCATGCTTTCCGCCATGGGCCGCGAGCACGAGCTGCGCCTGCACCTGGTCGGCGCGCTGAACAACGGCGTCACCAAGAACGAAATGGCGGAGATCTTCATCCAGGTCGCGACCTATGCCGGCTTCCCGGCCGCGGTGACCGCGTTCAAGGTCGCCCGCGAGGTCTTCAAGGAACAGGGTGTCTGAGCGATGAGCGGCGAAAAGAAGCCGGTGATCGGCTGGATCGGTCTCGGCATGATGGGCTGGCCGATGGCCCGCCACATGGTCCAGGCCGGCTACGACGTGCGCGTGTTCGATCTCAAACCCGAGGTTTCCCAGCGATTCGCCGGCGAAATCGGCGGCGAGGTGGCGCCGACGCTTGAGGCGCTCGGCGCGGCCTCCGACATCGTCGTCACCATGTTGCCGGACGGCAAGGCCGCCCGCATGGCGCTGATCGACGGGGCGGACAACGCATCTAAGGGGATGAAATCCGGCGCGGTCGCCATCGACATGAGCTCGTCGGAGCCGACCGGCACGGTGGAGCTCGGCGCGGCGCTGAAGGAAAAGGGCATCGCGCTTTGCGACGCACCGGTCTCCGGCGGCACCTGGCGGGCCGAGGAAGGCTCGCTCGCGATCATGCTCGGCGGCGGCGACGCGGCGGCGCTCGACGCGGCGGAGGCGATCATGGGGCCGATGAGCCGGGTGGTGATCCGCACCGGCCCGCTCGGCTCCGGCCACGCCATGAAGTGCCTCAACAACTATCTCTCGGCCATCGCCCTCAGCGCGACCAACGAGGCGATTCTCGTCGGCGCCAAGTTCGGCCTCGACCCGAGCGTGATGATCGACGTCATCAACGTCTCGACCGGGCGCAGCAACAATACCGAGACCAAATTCAAGCCCTCGGTGCTGACCCGCAAGTTCGACGCCGGTTTCGCCACCGCGCTAATGACCAAGGATGTCGGCATCGCCGCCGGTCTTGCAGAGGCGCAGGACCAGGACATGCCGATCCTTAAACTGCTGACCGGCATCTGGCGCGACTTCAACGAGGCCCATCCCGGGAGCGACCATTCCGCTTCGATCCAGTACTGGGAAGAGCGGAACGGGGAAAAGCTGGAGCCAACGAAGGGCTGATTCGGACGAGTTCGGTGCCTGCCATCCCTGGGTCCCCGCGTTCGCGAGGATGACGACTGTCTTTGAGAACCCATCCCAAATTTCGTCATTCCCGCGAACGCGGGGACCCAGGGAACACCAAAACAAATTGTCGTCGCGTAGCGCTTGGTGCGGCCGATTCGCGGTTTCATCCCTTGCATTCCGCCCCGTTCCCCCGATATAGAAGCGCCAGGAAGGCTGGGACGGACGAGCTCCTCGCCAACCCGGTCAGGTCCGGAAGGAAGCAGCCGTAACGAGTTTCGGTTCGGGTCGCTTCCCAGTCTTCCGCCTATTTCTTGTTCAGCGTCGAAAAGTGGGGTGGTTCCGTCCGACGTGCCGGAACGGAAAGGCTTTTCTGCATGTAGACGACGTCGACCGGCTGTCCGAATTTCCAGCCGATCCCGCGGGCTGTCCCGACATGACGGAAGCCGAGTTTGCGATGCAGGCCGATCGAGCCTGCATTTGTACTGTCACCGATGACCGCAAGCATCTCCCGGAAGCCGATCGCGGAAGCGCGGGCGATGAGCTCGCCAAGCAGGCGTGTGCCGATGCCTATGCCGCTGGTTTCCGGACGGAGATAGATCGAGTCTTCGGCAGTGAACCGGTACGCCGAGCGCGCTTTGTGTTGTGTCGCGTAGGCATAGCCGACAACGGCCTCGTCCCGTTCGGCGCAAAGCCAGAAATGACCGGAAGCGAGAACGGCGGCGAGGCGCCGTGCCATCTCCGCTTCGTCGGGTGGGGTTTCCTCGAAAGTGGCGGTCCCAGACAGAACATGGGTTCGATAAATCGCGGCAATTTGGGGGATGTCCTCTTCCCGGGCGTCGCGAATTCGGGTCTCGCTCATATTAGCCCGACCCTCATCAGGACTAGTAGGCAAAACAATCCTGTCAGCGCCTGCAGAACCGATCCGACTGTCAGGGTGACGATGCTCCGGTCCCGGCCTTCTGTGAAACAGCTATTCCGGACGATCCAGTAGAAACTGTCGTTCGGCAGAATGGCGATGAAGGAGCCAAGACAGATCGCGAAAACCGCCGCGGTGCCGGGCAGCCCCAATTCGGCGACCGCAGGGGCGGCGACAGGCGCGACGGCGGCGAAAGTCGCCATACTGGAGCCTTGCAGCAGCTTGAAGACGGCACTCAGCAGAAACAGGCCAAGCAGGCCGGCGGTACCGGTGGCCGCGGGCAGGAATGCTGCGACTGGCAGGACCTCGGTCAGCATGGCCCCGAAAGCCGAGGCGCAGCCAATCAGAAGCAGCAAGCCGCCAGTGCGCCGGACAGCGCGATCGAGACACTCCCGCCGTTTGGCCGCTTTCAGCTGGGCAAGGGCGAAGATGGAAGCGGCAAGAAGAGCGCCTTTCGGATCGCAGAGGAAACCCGCAAGGGGCCATGCGGAAACCCCGGGCAGCGCGCCGAAGGCAAGCAGTGATCCCAGAAGGCCGAAAGGAAGCAGCGTCACGAGCCCGTTCACGTCGAGCGGTCGGTTCGGTCTCCGGGCAGCGGTTGAGCCGCTCCTTTCCAGAAACTTCCGCCAGAGTAACCCCGAGAGCCAGACCGGCGGGACCAGCAGCAATCCGGTCAGGACAAGCGCGTCATTCGCGATGCCCAATCCGGTGGCGACGATGAGCGGTCCTGCCGGGTACAGCAGTTTGAAGCCCGTATAGGCGCCGAACGCGACATCAAGCTTGCGCTGACCTGCGATGGGCGAGAGGGATGCGAAGGCGGTGTCGGGGCAGATCATCCCGGCGCCGGCGACCGGCGATGCCAGGACAGCGATGCGTCCGTCGAGGGACAGAGCTTGCCCCTCCATTGCGGCGGCAAGAACGAAGGACGGCAGAAGGATGAGCGCGAATTCCCCGAGTGCCAGACCGAAACCGGTATTGAAAACGCCGACGAGCTCCGGAGCGTTCATGCCGCCCGCGATCCCGATCGCGAGGCTGATCAGCGCCATCCAGATAGGTAGGGGAAGGTCCGGAAGCTTCCGGCGGGAGATGGCGGCAACTGACGAGGTATGTCCCATGGCGCTACCCTTATGATAATTTATCATCATGCTAAGAGTGCAGTGTGATCCGGAAAAATGATTAAAATGGCGAAGTTGCATGAGTTTTAATCATGATATTTTTCACCGTATCCCGGTCCGCGGTCTGCAGGTTTTCGAAGCCGCGGCGCGCCATTTGAGCTTCACGCGGGCGGCGGACGCGCTTGGCATCACGCAAAGCGCCGTCAGCCGGCAGATGAGTGACCTGGAAAAGCGGCTCGGCGTGTCGCTATTTGTCCGCTCCGGTCCACGGATCGTGCTTACTCGCGCCGGTGAAGTGCTCTTCGATCGGGCCTCCCGGGCCTTCGCCGACCTCAGAGCTGGAGTCGCGGATTGCCGCGTGGCAGATGGCCTTTCGAGCGTGGTGACCCTTTCCATGCTTCCATCAGTTGCCGCGCTCTGGCTGGCACCGCGTCTGGAAGCTTTCGCGGAGGCACATCCGGAGATCGATCTGCGGGTCTCTGCGTCGCGTCATCTGGTATCCTTCGAAGCCGAGGGCATCGATCTCGCGATCCGCTACGGGACCGGAAACTGGCCGGGCGTGACGGCGGAGTTCCTGGCGTCGGAGACGGTGCGGCCTGTCTGTACCCCCGATTATGCGAGGCGTATCGGGATCGGGCAGCCATCCGATCTCCTGAAAGCGACGTTGATTCATCCGGATACCGAGGAGGGCTGGTCTGCCTGGTTCGTGGCCGCCGGTGTCGTGGTCGACGCGGTTCCGTCGGGCCCCCGCTTCAGCGACGACACGGCGGCGCTGAATGCCGTCCTCGGTCATCAGGCCGTTTTCCTCGGGCGGTCGGTGCTGACGGCCCGGGAGCTGGAAGCCGGCCGGATCGTCGCCCCTTTCGACATCGAGGTCCCGGCCAGTTTCAGCTACTGGCTCGTCCGTCCGGTCGGACAGGAACCGAGCGTGGCCTGCGATTCGGTGCGCAAATGGATCCTTCGGGCATTCGGCCGGCCTGCGCCGGACTCTTGAATTGGGAGGCTTGGAACGCGTTTCGGAGCGCTGCGCCGCCGGTTGCAAGATTGTTGTTGCCGGAATGCCCGGGTTGCTTCCCTGTCCCCCGTCACTCCCCTATGATCCCCCGCATGGATGATCTGACACCTCCCCAGACCCAAGAGGCGCCGGGCGAGTATCGTGTGCTCGCGCGCAAATACCGCCCGCAGACCCTGGACGATCTGAAAGGCCAGGACGCGCTGGTACGCACGCTCCGCAATGCGCTCGCCTCCGGCCGTCTGGCGCATGCCTTCGTGCTGACCGGGGTGCGCGGGGTCGGCAAGACGACGACGGCGCGGATCATCGCCAAGGGTCTGAACTGCATCGGGCCGGACGGCTCCGGCGGACCGACCGTGACTCCCTGCGGTGTCTGTGAGCCCTGCCGGGCGATCACAGAGGACCGCCATGTCGATGTGATGGAGATGGACGCCGCCTCGCGGACCGGCGTCGACGACATCCGCGAGATTATCGACGGCGTACGCTACAAGCCGGTCTCGGCGCGCTACAAGGTCTACATCATCGACGAAGTGCACATGCTCTCGCGCAATGCCTTCAACGCGCTGCTGAAGACGCTGGAAGAGCCGCCGGAGCATGTGAAGTTCATCTTCGCGACCACCGAGATCCGCAAGGTGCCGATCACCGTGCTGTCGCGCTGCCAGCGCTTCGATCTCCGCCGTTTCGACGTCTCCGAACTGATGGAGCTGTTCGGCACGATCTGCGGCAAGGAAGGGGTCGAGGCCGACGAGGAGGCGCTCGCGCTGATCTCCCGCGCCGCCGACGGCTCGGCCCGCGACGGGCTCTCGATCCTCGACCAGGCGATGGCGCTGTCCGACGGACGGATCGCCGCCGCCCAGGTGCAGGAGATGCTCGGCCTCGCCGACCGGGCGCTGATCTTCGACCTGTTCGAAAAGGTGATGGGCGGCAAGTGCGCGGAGGCGCTCGGCGACGTGCGCTCGATGTATGCCTCCGGCGCCGACCCGGTCGTGATGCTGCAGGACCTGCTCGACCTCACCCATCTCATCACGCGCCTCAAGACCGCGCGGGAATCCGCGCTGGAAGGAGCCTCCGAGCTGGAGCGGACCCGTGGCGTCGAATTCTCCGACAAGCTGAGCCTGCCGGTTCTGGCACGCACCTGGCAGATGCTGATGAAGGGTCTTGGCGAGGTCCAGAACGCGCCCTCGACGCTGGCCGCGCTCGAGATGGTGCTGATCCGGCTTGCCTACACGGCGGACCTGCCGCCGCCGGGCGAGCTGGTGAAGGCGATTAAATCGGGAAAGCCTGACGCGGCCCCGACCCGCCAGCCGGCGGCCGCGGAAACAAGAGTGGCGGATCCCCGACCGGAACCGGTGGCGACAATGCCGCCTCCCGAGCCTGCATCTGTCCCGTCATCCACGCCGGTGCCGGAGGCGCCACTCGCATCGCCTCACGTCCCGGAAGAACCAGCCGCTCCGGAAATCCCGGAGACATTCGAGGGGGTTGTCGCGCTGTTCGAGGAGCATCGTGAAGCCGTGCTGCATGCGACGCTCAGCCGGTCCGTCAGGCCGGTATCGGCGGCGCGCGGCCATCTCCACATCATTCTCGATCCGGGTGCGCCGGAAACCCTGCCGGGACAGGTCGCCTCAAAGCTCAAGGACTGGACAGGGATCCCGTGGCACGTGGAGGCGAGCGATGCCGCGCCCGGCGACGAGGAGATCGCGACACTGGCCGAGCGCAAGGCCAATGCCGAGGCGGCGAAGCGCAAATCGGTCTCCGAGCATCCGGTGGTGGCCGCTGTGCTTGAAGCCTTCCCGGAAAGCACGATAGAAGCCATCAGACCGTTGGTGCGGGAACAGGAAGAGGCGGTGCGCGAGGCGGCCGTCTACCGCGACGAGGATAGCCAGGCGAACGAGGCGTGAGATGATGAAGAATCTCGGCAATATGATGAAACAGGTCCAGCAGATGCAGGAGCGCATGCAGGAGATGCAGGCGCAGCTGCAGGAGCTGGAGGTCGAGGGCTCCAGCGGGGCCGGGATGGTCAAGGTCAGCATGACCGGCAAGGGCGAGATGAAATCGATCAAGATCGATCCCTCGCTCGTCGATCCTTCCGATACCGAGGTGCTGGAAGACCTGATCCTCGCGGCGGCCAACGACGCCAAGGCGAAGGCGGACGAAAAGATGCAGGAAGAAATGCAGAAGCTGACCGGCGGGATGCCGCTTCCCCCGGGCTTCAAGCTGCCGTTCTGATCGCGGTTCCGCTGACGGCCCCCCGGCATGGATGAACTCGACCGCGTGATGCATTACCTGGCGAAGCTGCCGGGGCTCGGGCCGCGCTCGGCGCGCCGGGCGGTGCTGCATCTGCTGCGCAAGCGCGAGACGCTGATGCGTCCGCTTGCCGACGCGCTCGGCCAGGCGGCGGAAGCGGTCACCGAGTGCTCCGTGTGCGGCAATCTCGATGCCTCCGATCCCTGCCATATCTGCCGCGACGACAAGCGCGACGGCGCGGTGATCTGCGTGGTCGAGGATGTCGGCGATGTCTGGGCGCTGGAGCGGGCGGGCGCCTTTTCCGGCCGCTATCACGTGCTCGGCGGCCTGCTCTCCGCGCTCGACGGTGTCGGGCCGGAGGATCTCAATATCGAAAGCCTGATTGCGCGCGCCGGATCGCCCGAGGTGACGGAGATCATCCTCGCCATGGATGCGACCGTCGACGGCCAGACGACGGCGCATTACATCTCCGACCGTCTTGCCGGAACCGGGGTGTCGATCACGCGTCTTGCCCGCGGTGTCCCGGTCGGCGGCGAGCTTGATTATCTCGACGACGGGACGCTGACGCAGGCGCTGAAAGCGCGCCGGGAAGTCTGATCATGGACGAGAATGCGGCCCGGCTCCGGGCCACCGCGATCGGCTTCACCGCCGTTCTGATGTGGGCGACGCTCGCGCTTTTCACCGCGCTCTCGGGCAAGGTGCCGCCGTTCCAGCTGCTCGCCATGTGTTTCGGCGTGGCGACCCTGATCGCTTGCGCCTTCTGGCTGGCGCGGGGGCAGAACCCGCTCGCCTATATGCGCCATCCGCCGCTGGTCTGGCTGCTCGGGGTCGGCGGGCTGTTCGGCTATCACTTCTTCTATTTCCTCGCACTGCGCAATGCTCCGGCGGTGGAAGCCGGGCTGATCGCCTATCTCTGGCCGCTGCTGATCGTGGTGTTCTCGGCCCTGCTACCGGGCGAGCGGCTGCGCTGGTTCCATATCGCGGGCGCCGTACTCGGGCTCGGCGGAGCGGCATTGCTGGTCACCCGGGGCGAGACGCTTGAACTCGATCCGCGCTACAGCTTCGGTTATCTCGCGGCCTGCGTCTGCGCCGTCACCTGGTCGAGCTATTCGGTGCTCTCGCGCCGTTTCGGCTCCGTTCCGACCGAGGCAGTCGGCGGATTCTGCGCCGTCACGGCCGTGCTCGGCGCAATCTGCCACCTCGCGTTCGAGCAGACGGTCTGGCCGGAAGGCGCGCTCGAATGGTCGGCTGTGGCCTTGCTCGGGCTTGGGCCCGTCGGTGGAGCTTTCTTCACTTGGGACTACGGCGTGAAGCGCGGCGACATTCAGGCGCTGGGCGCATCGTCCTATGCCGCACCTCTGCTCTCGACCCTGCTGCTCATCCTCGTCGGTCTTGCACCTTTCACGCTCGTGGTGGGCGCGGCCTGTCTGCTGATTGTCGGAGGTGCGGTGCTGGCTTCGAAAGATATGATCCTGCGGCCGAAGCGCGTCGCGCCCGAGACCGTGGAGGATTCCTGATGGGTCGCCGTACCGCCTTGTTTTTCGCCCCGGAGCGGGGCGACTCGTCCCGCTTGGTCGGCCGTCAGGTCGCGAATGAGGGATTTCTGAAAGCCTATATGAAGCATGGCGCGCCGGGCGCGGTCCCCGTGTATGCGATGCCGGCCGATTTCGATCGCTTCGAGGCGGCTTTTCCAACCGGTCGGGAACTGATGCAGGTTCCCGCGAGTCACCCGAGGGCACTCGCCGATTGCAGTGGACTTTTCATGCCGGGGCCGGCACTGGCGAAACGGGCCTGGCACCGCCGCGGGGTTGGGCGCGGGCGTTACAGTCTCTCCGGCGTGACGCACGCAATGTCCTCCGAACGTGCCGCGGAGGCGGTCCGCGACATGCTGATCGCGCCAATGGCCGAGTGGGACGCGCTGATCTGCACCTCTGAGGCAATCCAGAGGCTGGTGCAGAAACTCGCGGGAGACTATGCGGATTCGCTCGGCGCCATTACCGGCGGGCGCCCCCCCTTCCTGCCGCAGCTCCCGGTGATTCCGCTCGGCGTCGATACGGAGGCGCTCGCGTCGATCGGACCGGTCCCTGGAGAGAATTTCCGAAAGACGCACGGGATCGGCGAGGACACGTTCGTCCTGCTGTTTCTTGGGCGCCTCAGCTATCACACCAAGGCGCATCCGATCCCGATGTACCGCGCACTCAACCTGCTCACGCAGCGGCTGCAGCGTCCTGTTACGCTGATCGAGGCGGGCTGGTACTACAATTCGGAAACCGAAGCCGCGTTCGACGCGGCGGCCCGCACCTTCGCGCCGCAAGTGCGCATTCTGAAGATCGATGCCCGCGACCGGACAGCCAAGGACAAAGTGCTCTCCGCGGCCGATGCATTCATTTCGCTCGTCGACAACGCGCAGGAGAGCTTCGGGATCACACCTGTCGAGGCGATGGCGGCGGGTCTGCCCGCAATCGTCAGCGACTGGGATGGCTATCGGGATACGGTCGTCGACGGCGAAACGGGGTTCCGGATCCCGACGCTGATGCCGCCGTCGGGTGCCGGTTACGAATATGCCTGGCGCCTGGCCTCGGAGCAGGACGATTACGACCTCCATATGGGGCTGATCGCGCAGCATGTGGCCGTCGACATTCCGAAGACCGTCGAGGCCCTGTCAGCTCTGGCGGAGCAGCCGGAGAAGGCCCGGGCCATGGGTGTTGCCGCCGCGGCCCGGGCGCGTGCGGTCTATGACTGGCGTGTGATTGTCGGGGCCTATGACGCGCTCTGGCGCGAGCTGGAGGAACGCCGGGCTTTTTATGCCGAGGAAGAACCGCATCTGGTGCCTCAGATCACGGATCCCTTCGCGACCTTCGCAGGTTTCGCAAGCGGAACCATCGCACCGCCCTTCGGTGTCCGCCCCGTGGATGGCGCCGAGATGCTGCTGGAACAACTGGCGGGCTCTCCGATCGCGGCGGTGGACAGGCGCAGTCTTGAGGACGGGAAAGCTTTGGTCGCGGGAATGCGCGAACAGGGCCCGATGGTGATGGAACAGGAATTCACGGAACAGCAGGTGGCCGAGAGTGCCCGCACCTTCCGGGCGCTCGCCTGGCTGCTGAAGATGGGCGTGATCGAACGGATCTAGCTGCTGCGCGGCGTCGGCCGCCAATCGGGTGGCGCCATTTCGAAGCCGGAAAACTCGAAGGCAGGCGCGACGGTGCAGCCGACCAGGGTCCATGCGCCGAGACTTTCCGCGGTCTGCCACCAGCCTTCCGGTACCACGACATGCGGTTTCTGTCCCGCAAGGACATCCGGGCCGAGATGATGCGCCTCGGCATCGTGGCCGTTCGGCGAGAGCGTGAGGGCGAGCGGGGCGCCGGCATAGAAGTGCCAGATCTCCGTCGCGTCCGTCACCCGATGCCAGGCGGAAAGCTCGCCGACCGGAAGCAGATAATAGATCTGCGTCACCGTTCCGCGGCCGCCCTCCGCAGGGTTGTCGCGATAGGTCTCGGCGTAGTAGCCGCCCTCGGGATGCGGCTGCATCCCGAGTTTTTCGACGATGGCTTTCCAGTCGGCGCTGCTCATTTTCGTCAGGACGGCGGTTGGGTTTCCTTCATGGACGGCCGCTCGGAGAAATTCGCGTACCATGCGGCAAGCGACGGGTAGCTCTCGCGCCAGCCCATGTCGCCATAGCGGAAGTCGAGATAGCCGCAGGCGCAGGCCACCGCGATGATGCCCGCATCGACCCGGTCCCCAAAGGACGCCGCTTCGCCGTCGAGCGCCTTCAGCGCGCCCTCGACCTTCTTCATCTGGCCGTCGACCCAGTCGTCCCACTGTTTTTCGGCCGGCCGCAGGCCGCGTTCGTAGCGCGCATTGACCGCGGCATCCATCAGGCCCTCGGCGGTGGCCTCCAGCCGCAGTACGTCCCAGCGCGCCTCGCCGTCCGCCGGATAATAGCCGCAGTCCGGCGCAAGCGAGGCGAGATACTGGGTGATGATCCGGGAATCGTAGAGCGGCTTGCCGTTATCCATCACCAGCGTCGGGATCTTGGTCACCGGGTTGGCGGCGGCGAGCTCGGGACTCTGGTCGACGACGGATGTGGCGACCTTCGCGAACTCCACCTTATCCTCGAGCCCGAGCTCTTTCAGATGGACCAGCACCTTCCGCACGAAGGGCGAGGCGGGGGAATAGATCAGTTTCATGCGTTTTCGCTCCCTTGCATGATCCGGTTCCGGGAACCGGTCTTTTTAGACGCGTCGACTCAGACGCCGGGGTCAGAAATTGTCCTTGCGCTTACGGACCTCCGCGAAGACCGCGACCGGGTCGGCGCCCTCCATGCCGACGGCGGCGGCCAGCGCGGGGCTGTCCGCGCGCAGGAAAGGATTGGTGTCGAGCTCGTCGCCGATGGTCGACGGCACCGTCGGCTGGCCGTCGGCGCGCAGCCGGTCGATCTCCGAGGCTTGGGCCTGCAGCTTGGCATTCTCGCCGTCGACCGAGAGGGCGAAGCGGGCGTTCGACTGGGTATATTCGTGACCGCAATAGATCCGGGTCGCAGGCGGCAGGGCTCGCAGCTTCTTCAGCGAGCTCCACATCTGTTCCATGGTGCCCTCGAAGACCCGGCCGCAGCCGAGCACGAAGAGCGTATCGCCGGAAAGCAGGATGTCGGAATCCGGGAAGAAGAACGCGATATGGCCGCTGGTATGGCCCGGTGTCTCGAAGATCTCGGCCTTGTGCCCGGCGAAGTCGAAGCTGTCGCCCTCGGCGAGCGTGATGTCCATGCCGGCGATCCGTGCGGTTTCCGATTTCGGGCCGGCCAGTTTGCAGCCGTATTTCGCTCGCACCGCCTCGTTGCCTTCCGTGTGGTCGCCGTGATGGTGGGTATTGATGATCAGGTCGGCTTTCCAGCCGCGAGCCTCCAGGGCCTCGATGACCGGAGCGGCAGCGCCCGGATCGACCACGGCGGTGGAGCCGCTGTCGGCGTCGTGTAGCAGGTAAACGTAATTATCGGATCGGGCGGGGACCAGCACGACATCCAGCTTGGACATGACCTTCGCTCCTCTGGCGGGGGATAGGGTGGGCGGACCGTAGCATCAACCTTTTGACGCGGCCAAGCGGCGCACTATGATCCCTTCGCGACAAGTGAACTGCCGGCTTGGAACATGTTCAACGACGCCGTCGATCTCTGGGATTTTTACGGCACGCGCGTGGGGCAGGTCGCCCGCCGCATGATCCGCCGCCGTATCCGCGAGCTGTGGCCGAACACCAGGGGCGAGACCGTCCTCGGGCTCGGCTACGCCACGCCGTTCCTGCGTCCGTTCCGGGACGAGGCGGAGCGGGTGATCGCCATCATGCCATCGCAGCAGGGCGTGCTGCACTGGCCGCGCGACGGAAAGGGCCTGGTCTGCCTCGCCGACGAGGCGGAGCTGCCGCTGCAGGATGTCTCGGTCGACCGGGTGCTGCTGGTTCATGCGGTGGAATGCACCGAGCAGCTCCGCGCGATGCTGCAGGAGGTCTGGCGGGTGCTCGCGGGCAACGGCAAGGTCCTGGTGGTGGTGCCGAACCGGCGCGGAATCTGGGCCCGACTGGACCGCACGCCGTTCGGGCACGGGCATCCCTATTCGCCGTCCCAGCTCTCGCGGCTGCTGAAGGACAATATGTTCGCACCCTCCTTGACGGCGCACGCCCTCTACATGCCGCCCTCGAATTCGCCGCTTCTGCTGCGCTCCGCGCCGGCCGTGGAAAAACTCGGGGAGCGCTGGTTCAACCGCTTTTCCGGTGTGGTATTGATCGAGGCAACGAAGCAGATCTATGCCCGTCCGAAAGGCCGGGCGGTGCGCATTCGCCAGTTGCTGCCGATCCCCGGCAGGAGGGTTCCGGCCCTCAATGCCGCCGGGAGCAGCAGAGGCGTAGCGTTCGGATACCAAGGGAGGACAGAGAAATGATCGTGATTGCCGTCAACCTCGTGGTCGATGCAGCCGACGCGGACGCGTTCGAGACCCGTTTGCGCAAGCATGCCGCCAACAGCCTGACCCAGCCTGGCTGCAAGGGCTTCCTCGTTGCCCGCGACCAGGAGAATGCGGGCAGTTTCCATCTCTGGGAAAGCTATGACGACATGGATGCGTTCGAGGAACACAAGAACGCGGGCTTCATGGCCGATTTCCGGGAGTATTCGACGCCGCTGGTCAAGGAGCGCCACCTCGCGATCTGCGACCTGGTGCCCGGCGGCGTGGCCGAGCACGAGGGTCTGGTCGTTTAGACACGGCCTTTCTCATCCCGCACTTTGCAGCGCGGCAGGCGCCGATTTCCGCCTGCCGGTCATCAGCTTGCTTGAATTCGCCGTCCGCCGCCGCTATTGCTGTCCGCCGCGCCGAAATCGGGGTTTCGGCGTTGCACGGTTTCTTTCGCCGGCGGTTTTGAGGCTGGCCCCTGCTTGGATTGGAAGGCACGTCCGGTGAGCACGCTCGATGACTTGAGGCGCGAGATCGACGGGATCGACGAGGCCCTGCACGATCTGCTCATGCGCCGCGTCGAGATCGGCAAGCAGGTCGCCGAGGCCAAGGGCGGCGACCGCGGCCCCTATTTCCGTCCCGGCCGCGAGGCACAGATCATCCGCCGCCTCGTCGCACGCAACGAATCCTTTCTGAACGTGCCCACGCTGATCCGCTTCTGGCGCGAGATCCTGAGCGCGAACCTCAATATGCAGACCCACGTCCACGCGGCCGTCTTCATGGCGGAAGGGGCGGAGAGGGTCTACGACCTGGCGCGCGACCATTGCGGTATCTCGGCATCGATCGAGTGCATGGACGGCGCCGGCAAGGTGCTGGACGCGGTGTCGTCCGGCGCGGCGACGCTCGGCGTGCTTCCGGGCGTTGCGATGAAGGCTGCGCGATGGTGGCCGCTTCTGCTTTCCGACAGGGCAGAAGGTATGGCGCCGCGCATCATTGCGCGGCTTCCTTTTTGTGAGACCGGTCCCGAGGCCGGGATCAACGGTTTTGCGGGCGATGCCTTCATTGTCGCGGCGCAGGAGCCGGAGGAGTCCGGAGAGGACCGGACGCTCTTCGCGGTCGAGACCGGCCACGCCGTCGACGGCGAAATCCTCGACGAGGCGGACGGCTTCAGGTTGGTCGAGCAGGCGGGCTTCCTCGAGGCTCCCGAAGGTCTGGAACGACATATGGGCGGCCGCGAAGGCGAGGTGCCCTATTACCGCATCGGCGCTTACGCGGCCCCGGTTCACGCCGGATGATCCTTCCGGCCACCGGCCGGTCAGCAGCCCGTTCCCGTTTCCAGATGAATTGACGATCCGATGTCCACGATCAAACCGAAATCCTCCATCGCGACCATGGTCTCCTACACGCCGAACCATGGCGGGGCGAAAAAACCCGGCAAGGTGATCCGGCTTTCCGCCAACGAAGGCGCGCTCGGCATGAGCCCGAAGGCGCTCGCGGCCATGCACAGCGCCGATCCCGACCTGCACCGGTACCCGGCGCTCGGCGCCAGCCGCCTCGCCGAGGCGGTCGGGCGGCGCAACGGTATCGATCCGGCGCGGATCGTTTTCGGTTGCGGCTCCGACGAGCTGATCCAGGTGCTTTGCCTCGCTTATCTCGAACCGGGCGACGAGGCGATCTACACGCAATACGGATTTCTGGTCTATCCGATGGCGACGCGGATCGCCGGCGGTGTGCCCGTGGTGGCGCCCGACGACGAATACACCGTCTCCGTCGATGCGATCCTGAACGCAGTCACGGCGCGGACGCGGATGGTGTTCCTCGCGAATCCGAACAACCCGACCGGGACCTACATCCCGCAGGAGGAGGTGAAGCGCCTCAGGGCCGGGCTCAGGGACGACATCCTGCTCGTGCTCGATGCCGCTTATTGCGAATACGTAACGAAAAACGACTACGACAGTGGGATCGAGATGGTCGAGAGCCATGACAATGTGGTCATGCTGCGCACCTTCTCGAAACTCTACGGCATGGCCGGCCTCCGGCTTGGCTGGGCCTACGGTCCGAAGGAGATCGCCGCGACGCTGGAAAGCATCAAGCAGCCGTTCGGCGTGAACTCGCTCGCCATCGCGGCCGGGATCGCCGCGGTCGAGGATCTCGCCTTCCAGGAGGCCGTTTTGGAGAGCAACAACAAATGGCTTCCCTGGTCGGTCGAGAAGTTCACCGAGCTGGGGCTCGAGGCGCTGCCGACGGTGACCAACTTCCTGATGCTCCGCTTCCCGGAGACGGACGGAAAGACGGCCGAGGACGCCCGCCGGTTCCTGGCGGAGCGGAACATTCTGGTGCGCGAGATGGCGGGCTACGGTGCGCCGGACACGGTGCGGCTCTCCATCGGCACTGGTGAGGAAATGCGCGACGTGGTCGACGCTCTGGCGGACTTCCTCGGCAAGGAAAGGCCGGCATCATGAGCTCGGACCAGTTCCCGCAGGACGAGCCGCTCTTCCGGCGGCTCGCGGTCATCGGCTGCGGCAATATCGGCTCCTCCGTCGTCCGCGCGGTGCGTGCCGCCGGCAACGGGGCAGCCCATGTCGCGGTCTTCGATCCTGATCCGGAAGTTCGGGCCCGGGTGCGCGAACTCGGGATCGCGGATTCCGTCCAAGACAGTCTGGCCGGTGCGGTGGAAGGCGCGGACTGTGTCGTGCTCTGCTCCCCGGTTCGCACCTACGGAGCGATCACGAGGGAAATGGGCCCTCATCTCGCCGAGGGCGCGATCCTGACCGATGTCGGTTCTGTGAAGATGGCGGTGGTCAAAGACGTTGCGCCGGAGGTGCCGGAACGCGTCCATTTCGTGCCGGGCCACCCGGTGGCCGGCACGGAGAAGTCGGGCCCGGATGCCGGTTTTGCGGAGCTGTTTCATGGCCGGTACTGGCTGCTGACGCCGGAGGAGGGCACGGATGCCGGGGCGGTCGCCCGGGTCGAGGCGCTCTGGTCCCGCGTCGGCGCCATCGTCGAGGTGATGGATGCCGCCTATCACGACAAGGTTCTGGCTCTCACCTCGCACCTGCCGCACTTGATCGCCTACACCATCGTCGGGACCGCTTTCGACGTAGAGGAGCAGGAACGACAGGACGTGATCCGGTTCTCCGCCGGCGGCTTTCGGGATTTTACCCGCATCGCCGGCTCGGACCCGACCATGTGGCGCGATATCTTCCTCACCAACAAGGACGCGGTGCTGGAGATGCTGCAGCGCTTCACCGAGGACCTGACCGCGCTCCAGCGGCAGATCCGCTACGGGGAAGGCGACAAGCTGTTCGACTTTTTCAGCCGCACGCGCGACGTGCGCCGCCGCGTCGTGGAGGCGCATCAGGAAGGCACCAGTCCCTGGGGGCCGGACGCCAATGGCGGCAAGCCGGCTTCAGAAGGCGGGGATCCGGAATAGGGTAAAGGGTCCGGCGCTCACCCGCCCGTCCTGGGCGGCGACCGGCAGGCTGACGATCCGCGTGCCGTCGGACGGGCTGGTACGGCTGAAGGCGGCAAGCACGAGCTTGGCGATCTCTGCCGCGTCCTGCTTCATGTGACCTGCCTTGACGAGGTCCTGTATGGCCTCGTCGAACCCTTTCACTTCAAGCGTTCCCGCACCTTCGGGGCGCAGCAGCGGGTCGAGCGCCAGGGTCGCGTTGAGCCGGAGCCCGACCGGATCCATTGCGAGCGTGAAACGGTTGATGTCGAGGGTGCCGCCGCTGTCCCGCCAGAGGGCGAGATCGTCGCTGCCGGTACCGTTGAGTGCGCCTCTCAGGGTCGCTTCCAGGGCAAGCGCCGCATGCTCCGCCCGTGTTCCAAGAGTGGAAAGGATGGGACTCTCGACCCGGGTCGCCGTCAGATTCAGGACTGCGGAGGCGTCCGTGTGATCGCCGATCTCTTCCGCCTGATCGATGGTGAGCGATGCGGCGGTAAAGCGGGCAGCGTCCCTTGGTCCCTTGCCGTCGCCGGCCCGCTCCGAGGTGATCTGACCGCCGAACGCGGTCAGCCGTGCATGTTCAAGGATGCCGGAGCCGTAGAAACGCGTGTCGAGCTGGCTGCGAGGCGCTGCAACCATGGTAACCAAAGTGTCCTGATCGAGATTGCGTTGCGTCGCGGTGACGTCGGATTCCGCGGTGAGCGTGTAATCCAGCGGGGCCCAGGGTTTTGCCACGGCGCGCAATGCGCCGAGCGACACCGCTTCTTCCAGTCGGCCGCGTGTCCGCTTGTAGGAGACGTCGCGGGCGAGAATCGACATCTCGAACGGGAAGCCTTCGAAGCGCAGGTCCCGATATGCGATCTCGTTGCCGCGCGCCTTTTCCTCCGCCGCCCAGTCCTGGATCTTGCCTTCGAGCCAGTAGGCGGCGGCGAACCAGTTGCCGACATAGGTCAGCACCGCAAGCGCGACGACGAAGGAGAGAACGGTACCGATGCGTCTCTGGCGCTTGTGCGGCGGCGGTGTCGGAATTAAGTCGGAACTCATCTGCTGCAACTGCTTTTCAGGGTGACGGCCAAGGATATGACCTCCGAATGTGGCGATCTATGGGTATTCGGTTACGGCTCGCTGATGTGGCGGCCCGGCTTCGACTATCTGGAGCGGGTTCCGGCCCGGCTCAATGGCTATCACCGCGATTTCTGCGTCTGGTCGCATCGTTACCGCGGTACGCCGGAAAAACCCGGTCTGGTGCTCGGCCTCGATCGCGGCGGCTCGTGCAGGGGTATCGCCTACCGGGTCGCCGACGGCAAGAAAGAAGAGGTCCTCGCTTATCTGCATGAACGCGAGATGATCACGGGGGTCTACGCGCCGCGCATCCTTCCGGTTGCCGTACCGGAATCGGGCCGGCAAGTGGCGGCGCAGGCCTATGTCGTCGATCGCAGCCACGCCCAGTATGCAGCCGGTCTGACGCCGGAAGAGCGGGCGGCACTGATTCTCCAGGGCCACGGTACCGCGGGCCCGGGCCGGGATTATCTTGCAAACACGGTCGGCCACCTCGCGGAGCTCGGTCTCACTGACCGGCGATTGTCGCATCTGCTCGCGCTCGTGGACGGGATGCTGGCAGGCACCTTGCCGGTCCCGGTGCCGCCCGCCGGTCCTCCGGCGCATCCGGCCAACCGACCGGGCGCGCGGCCCGATACCGCGATCTGAGGTCTCAGACGTTCCGAAGCCGCAATCCGTTGGCGAGCTCGAAATAATCCGGATGGTCCGGGGCGATGAAGCCGTGGCGCAGCAGGAAATCGATGATCGCGAGATTGCAGTTGTACTTGAAGGCGCCCGGTTCGCTCTCGACGATGCGCATCACCTCGCCGACCGGCAGCAATTCGAAACTCTCGACCTCGCCGTCCACCGCCTCCGGCACGAAGTCCGGGTCGAGCTCGAGATCGTAGGTGTAGAACATGTGCCGCCGGAGCCCGGCCGGAACCGCCATCCGGTAACTGATGACTCCGGTCGGCCGGGCCGTCGCGGCGATTTCCGCCGGAATGCCGGCTTCTTCGGCGCATTCCTTCAGCAGATTGTCGAAGGCCGAGATGCCGGCCGGATGACCGCCCGCGACCATATTGTCCAGCTTGCCGGGATAGGTCGCCTTGTCCCGCGCCCGGCGCGCAACCCACATGAAGGTGCCGTCCATCCGACGGACGATGCCGTTCAGGTGGAAGCCCTTGTTCACGATCCCGAACTCGGTGGCGACGCCGCGGTCGATGACGGCCAGCGGCTCGGCGTCCGGGTGGGTCAGCACGGGATAGAACTCGCCGCGCGCCCTGGCGGCCAGTCCTGCTTCGCGCAATCGTTCCGAAACCTCAGCGAGCTTTTTGCTCACGTCTTCGAACGGGCCCGCCGGAAGGGCGAGACCGGAGCCATTTTCCGAGAAACCGCACTGGAGCAGTTTGTCCGCGATGGCATGCGGCACCATGCCGACCTCGGAAGCGCCGATCGACCAGGAACGGTAATCCTCAGGATTGTGCGCGTTGCAGATCCTAAGATGATGCAGATAGCCGCTCATCTCGTGGGTTCTCCTATCGCCGGACGGCTCAGGAAAAGCGCTTTTCCGTGACCAGTACCGAGGTGACCGAGACCATGTTCCGCAGCAGCGCGGCCGCGTGGTCGCGCTGGGAGTCGGTCAGGCCCTGCACCTGCAAGTCGATGGTGAGCTCGTCCCGGCGCCGTCCGCCGAGATCGCTGTGCCAGCGGGTCGGGATCAGGCCGAGTTTGGCGAAGAGTTCCAGCACGCGCGGCATGACCGACGGTTCGGCCGAAGCCTGCACGGAGAAGCAGGCCGTCACCTCCGCATCGGCGGGCGTGTCGGACAAATTCGGGTGAAAAGATTGAGACGCAACAACGTCTTGCATGACTAAACCACTCCGGTCGAGGGGGTCGAATAAGGGAAATCAGCACTGGCCCGGCCCTGTCAGAGGACCGGGTTGCTAATTCGCCCGATAATTCGACCGGCCAGACGCCGGAGAGGTTGGCTGCTCATGTGCGGGACCCTATTGCGGCGCCGTCATGCCGTCAAGCATGGCGCGTTTTTGGGTGTCGGAGGGGGCGTCAGGCGCGGGTAAGCTTCTCCAGCGCCTCGTTGAGTTGGCTCATGCGCTGATGGTCGCCGAACGGGGAGTCCGGATGGAACACCAGAGCGAGCCGGCGGTAACGCCCGCGAATCACCTTCTGGTCTGGAACTGCGGTCGGGGCGAAGCCCATGACATGCAATGCTTCGCTCCGGCTGGTGACACCGTCGCGCAGCGGTTCAAAGGCCAGGTCGCCGATAATACGCTGTAATTGCTCGATATCTTCTTCAAGCCGGTTGCGAACGGCGCGATCGTCCTGACGTTGTTGACGGTCTTCCGTGCTCTCGACTGCAAGCTGACGTTCGCCTTCCGCCATCTTGATGGAGAGAGCCAGGGCGCGGCGTAGCCGGGCGATGTCGTAACCAATCGGCAGGCGAAGCTGCAAACGTGGTTTCCGGCGCAGAGTGCGGCCTTTCGAGGGGCCTGACTGCAGTTTCACCACCTCCCGGTCGTCCGGGGCGGGCTCGCCCGGGTCGTCCGTCGCCATGACAGTCTCATTGGGCACCAGCATGAGCACGGCGCGCGCCAGATCGGCGACGCTGGCGCCTTGTGAATCCGCAAGTGCAGTTACGCGATCCCGAAAAACGCTCGAGCAAGGCACAATGTAGGATTGGCTTTTTTTATAATTGATTGATATTGCGTCGTTTTTCTGGCTGGAAGCGGTGTAGGCGCGGACAGAATCGTCAGGCATTTGGGATCACGAATCCTACTACAAATTGCGGTTCAGGCGCCCCGCATACCAAATCTTAGGGGCTTTCGGGAAGTTTATTTCGGTTGAACGGGCCGAATCAACTGACAAAAGAGTTACGAATTGTAAATTCTGTTTCGCTTTCGGTCCGATTCATTAACGCGAGGTAAATTTTGCTCCGGAATTGAGGCGCATTTTTGTCAAATCGTTTCGTCTCTGGCGATGTGACCGATTGACGCCGGATACGCTTCTGACTGGTCTTCGCCGATGCGTCGTTCTATATCGGCGGCATGTCTGTATTCGTCATCATCCTCATGGTCATCGCGCTGCTGCTCGTGCTGGGGTCGCTCTTCGGCGGCTTGCTGTCGATGGCGCGCGGCGGGCCCGGCGCGCCCGAGCGTTCAAATCGTTTCATGCGATATCGCGTGTTATTTCAATTCCTTGCGGTCGCGCTCTTCATGATCGCGCTGGCCCTCTCCCGCTAGCGGCCGAGCGCCTTGGGCAAATAGTTTCGGAGGCGTTCAGATGGTCCGGCTGACCAAAATCTATACCCGCGGAGGGGATGCCGGAGAGACCTCGCTCGGCGACGGCAGCCGGGTGAAGAAGCATTCTCTGCGTCCCGCAGCCTACGGAACGGTGGACGAGGCCAACAGCGTGATTGGTCTCGCCCGTCTGCACACCTCAGGTGATCCGGAGGTGGATGCGATGTTGGCCCGCATCCAGAACGATCTGTTCGATCTGGGCGCGGATCTGGCAACGCCGGAGCAGGAAAATCCGAAATGGGAGCCCTTGCGCATCTGCGCCGCCCAGGTCGAGCGTCTCGAGCAGGAGATCGACGCTCTCAACGGGAACCTGAAACCGCTTGATTCCTTTATTCTTCCGGGCGGAAAACCGGCCGCCTCCTATCTCCACCTCGCGCGTACCGTGATCCGGCGGGCGGAACGTACCATGACGGCACTTGCCGAGGAGGAGCCGGTTGGCGGCGAGGCGATCAAGTACGCCAACCGTCTTTCGGACCATTTGTTCGTGCTTGCTCGGCACATCAATGATGACGGTGCGGCGGACGTTCTCTGGGTCCCGGGTAAAAACCGCTGAAATGATAAGACTTTGGCTGATGTCGCTTAGAGGTCAGAACTTGGCGGGGTTAGCTTGACAGGCGAAAATCGCTTCGCCTATGACCGTGCTGCCTTAGATGAAACTGAAATTTCCCACGGGGTCGCCATGAAGGTTCTCGTACCCGTTAAAAGGGTCATCGACTACAACGTCAAGGTTCGCGTGAAGGCGGACCAGACTGGGGTCGAACTCGCCAACGTCAAGATGTCCATGAACCCCTTCGACGAAATCTCCGTCGAAGAGGCGATCCGCCTGAAGGAAGCCGGCACCGCGACCGAGGTCGTCGCCGTCTCGCTCGGCGTCCAGCAGTGCCAGGAAACGATCCGCACCGCCCTCGCGATGGGCGCGGACCGTGGCATCCATGTCCAGCACGATGGCGATCTCGAGCCTTTGGCCGTCGCCAAGATGCTGAAGGCCGTTGTTGAGAAGGAGCAGCCGGAGCTGGTCATTCTCGGCAAGCAGGCGATCGACGACGATGCCAACCAGACCGGCCAGATGCTGGCCGCGCTGCTCGGCTGGGGTCAGGCCACCTTCGCCTCCAAGATCGAAATGGGATCCGGCGAAGCCAAGGTCACCCGCGAGATCGACGGTGGTCTCGAGACGATTTCGGTCAAGCTGCCGGCCATCGTCACGACGGACCTTCGTCTGAACGAGCCGCGCTACGCGTCGCTGCCGAACATCATGAAGGCGAAGAAGAAGCCGATCGATCAGATGACGCCGGCCGATCTCGGTGTCGATCCGGCGCCACGCCTCGAAACCCTGAAGGTCGAGGAGCCGGCCAAGCGCGAGGCTGGCGTGACCGTCGCCGACGTTGCCGAACTGGTGTCCAAACTTCGCGATGAAGCAAAGGTGATCTGATGAGCGTTCTCGTCGTTGCCGAACACGATAATTCGGAAATCGCTCCCGCCACCCTGAACACCGTAACCGCGGCCGGCCAGATCGGCGGCGACGTCACCGTGCTGGTTGCCGGCAGCGGCTCCTCCGCGGCGGCCGATGCCGCTGCCAAAATCGCCGGCGTTTCCAAGGTTCTGCATGCGGATGCCGCGGAATATGCCAACGGTCTTGCCGAGAACGTCGCGCCGCTGGTCGTCGCACTCGCATCCGGCTACAGCCATGTCCTCGCCCCGGCGACGAGCTTCGGCAAGAACGTGCTGCCGCGCGCGGCGGCACTGCTCGACGTGCAGCAGATCTCCGAGATCTCCGCTGTCGTCGACGCGGATACCTTCGTGCGTCCGATCTATGCCGGCAACGCCATGGCGACCGTAAAGTCCTCCGACGCGGTCAAGGTCATCACCGTCCGTACCACGGCGTTTGACGCCGCTGCCGCCGAGGGCGGTTCGGGCGCTGTTGAAGCCGCCGACGCGAAGGGCGATGCCGGTCTGACCTCCTATGTCGGGGCCGAACTCAGCAGCTCCGAACGTCCTGAACTGACTTCCGCCAAGATCGTCATCTCCGGTGGCCGCGGCATGCAGAACGGCGAGAACTTCGCCATGCTGGAAGAGGTCGCGGACAAGCTGGGTGCCGCCGTCGGCGCCTCCCGTGCGGCGGTCGATGCCGGTTTCGTGCCGAACGACTACCAGGTCGGCCAGACCGGCAAGGTCGTTGCGCCGGAACTCTATATCGCGGTCGGGATCTCCGGCGCGATCCAGCACCTTGCCGGAATGAAGGACAGCAAGGTCATCGTCGCGATCAACAAGGACGAGGAAGCGCCGATCTTCCAGGTCGCCGATTACGGCCTCGTCGCGGATCTGTTCGAGGCCGTGCCGGAACTCAGCAAGGCACTGGACGGCTAAGAGCCGCTAGTACTTGACAGCTAACCGGTGCCGGGCGTCCCATGCGTCCCGGCACCGGCCGGCCGCCCGGCCGGTGCCCCGATAGAGCGGGGAGAGCAGATATGGACGTGCGCACCGTCGGTGTGATCGGAGCCGGGCAAATGGGCAGCGGGATCGCGCATGTGAGCGCGCTTGCCGGCCTCGACGTCCACCTCCTCGACATTGAACAGGAACGGCTCTCCGCTGCGGTCGAGAAGATCGACCGCGACATGAACCGTCAGGCCGCCCGCGGGAAAGTCGCCGAGGGCGATGTCGCGGCGGCGCTCGGGCGCATAGCGACCGGGACCGACTACGCGATCTTCAAGGATTGCGACCTCGTCGTCGAGGCGGCGACCGAGGACGAGTCGATCAAGCGGGAGATCCTGAAAACCCTGGTGCCGTATCTCTCCGAGAGTGCGATCATCGCCACCAATACCTCGTCGATCTCGATCACCCGTCTTGCCGCCGTGACCGACCGGCCCGGCCGGTTCATGGGCATGCATTTCATGAACCCGGTCCCGGCCATGCAGCTGGTCGAACTGATCCGCGGCATCGCGACGGAGCAGGACACGTTCGAGACGGTGAAGCGGTTGGCGGAAGCGCTCGGAAAAACGGTCTCCGTCGCCGAGGATTTCCCGGCCTTCATCGTGAACCGGATCCTGCTGCCGATGATCAACGAGGCGATCTACACGCTCTATGAGGGCGTCGGCTCGGTCCATTCCATCGACACCGCGTTGCGTCTCGGGGCCAATCACCCGATGGGACCGCTGCAGCTCGCCGATTTCATCGGTCTCGATACCTGCCTTGCGGTGATGCATGTGCTCTATGACGGGCTGGCGGACAGCAAGTACCGTCCGTGCCCTCTGCTGGTGAAATATGTCGAGGCCGGCTGGCTCGGGCGGAAGACCGGCCGTGGCTTCTACGACTATTCGGGCGAGGAGCCGGTGCCGACGCGCTGACCCGCTCGGATCTGTCGCCGGGAAATATTTGCCGGGTAGGCAGGAATTTCCTTGCAATTAGATCGAATTTTATATAATTCTTACGAGCCTGCCAAAAAGGCGGGAAATATATCCTTTAGAAGGAAGGATCCTACCAATGACCGATACGGTTGCCGAAAAGGCATTGCGCCTTCTCCAGATATCCGTCGCTGACATAACCGGCCGGGAGAGCCAGGTGGCTCTCGCGCTCAGTACTGCTGTCCACTCGGGCAGTGCGATCGACCGGATTTTCGCCCAGCAGCGGTTCGATAATCTCGACCTCTACACAAGAAAAAGAATCAAGGGGCGCGCCATTTACGAAGCCCAGATGTTCTCGGTGCACTGACAGAGAGAGGTTAGTAGCGCTGTTGTCGGGGGTCTGGCAGCCGGCGACGCTCTTATCGAGCCGCCGATTTCTCGGTCCGTATGCGCCTAGTGCAGGATACCGAGATCGCGATAACAGCGCTCTGCCCCGCTATGTAACGGGATCGCGATCCCGTCGAGAGCAGAGTCCGGCTTGACATTCCGCCCCTGGGGATGGGCGGTTGCGAGCGCTTCCAGCGTGGCCTCGTTCCAGAGGGCGCGGCAAATATCGTAGACCAATTGCTCCGGCATGCTTTCCGGGACGATCCACTGGCTTCCGACCGAAAGCGTGGTGACTTCTCCGACACTCTCATACGTGTCGGCGGGAATGATGTAGCGGCTGAGGAACCTGTGCTTGTCGAGCAGGGCGTTGACCTTCGGCCCGTCCAGCGTCAGCAGGTCGACATCATTGTCCTCGGCCGTGACCTCCACGAGCTCGCTCGGCATTCCGGAGATCTGGAACAATGCATCGAGTTCATCGCGGACCAGCATGTCGACTGCGGGCCCCGGCTTGAGGTAGGACGCGATCATCTGGTTCTCATCGATGCCGTAGGCCTCGAAGATGTCCCGGACCATCACCAGAAGACCGGAGCCCGGCTCGTCGATCGAGACCCGCTTGCCGACCATATCGTTGATCGTCTCGATCCCGGCATCGCGCCGGACCAGGACATGCAGTACTTCCGGGTAGAGATGCGCCAGCGCCCGTATATTCTTCATCGGCGGCTGGCCGTCGAACGGTCCCGTACCGAAATAGGCCGCATAGACGATGTCCGCCTGAGCGAATCCGGAACTCATCCTGCCGCTATCGACGGCGGCCACATTGTCGACCGAACCGCTTGAGCTTTGTGCCGCGGCGACCAGGTTTTCCACCCCGCAGATCGAGCCTTCGGCGCACTCGGGCGACCCCGGAGGACGGGAGATTGCATTGGCGATTGCCGTGCCGAGCGGATAATAGGTACCGTCGACGCCGCCGGTTGCGATCTGGAAGAAGATCATCTTGTCCTGCGCCGCCGCCGTGCCGGCCGCGAAGGCCATGTTGCCTGCAAGGACCACAGCCTGAACCATCGCGAGAAGGGTCAGGTGCGGGCGGGTGAGGTGCGGCATCGTCGTCCGGTTTCGGGCAGGAAGCGTCGGTTGCTCTCGACTATACCGACTATGAGTTTGAAGTGTAATACATAATCAGCTCTTTCGCAGCTGCGGAATCCCACTCTGCATCGCCGACTAGCCGGCCTTTGATCGTGCCGTCGGGTCCGATCAGGTAGGTGGTCGGAAGGCCGGGCGCCTTGAAGGCCCGCATCAGGGCTGCCTTGCTGTCGGCGGATGAGCGGAGCTCCCGGATCCCGAGCTTTTCCAGAAACGGCTCGAACACGCGTGCGCCGCCGCGGTCGATGGATACCAGGACGACCTCGAAGTTCTTGTCCGCCAGTTCCGCGTTGAGTCGGTCGAGCGAGGGGAGCTCTTTCACGCAGGGCGGACACCAGGTAGCCCAGAAATTCACCAGAACCGTCTTCCCGCGATACGAGTCCAGCTTGATGGGCTCGCCATCGGCGCTTATGAAGGGGGTGTCCGGCGCGGAGCGGTCTTCCGAGGCGGGCACGAACTTGACCATATCGCCCCGCTGCGGCGGCTCGGCGCTGGCATCGACGGCCAGGGCCGCCAGTCCCGCGACGAGCAGACCGGCAAGCGCCATCGTCTTGACCGTCATCGATGTAATCCAGGACACAGGGTATCTCCCTCAATGAACAAACGGCACAACGACCCCCAGCACGAAGGCGCCAGCACGATCTGGGGCGGCCGCTTCGCGTCCGGCCCGGCGGCGATCATGGAGGAGATCAACGCCTCCATCGGCTTCGACAAGCGCTTTTCGGCTCAGGACATTCAGGGCTCGATCGCCCATGCCGAGATGCTGGTCGCCCAGGGTGTGCTCAGCGCTGAAGATGGTAAGGCGATCCGCCTCGGTCTAGAGCAAATCGACGCGGAGATCCGCGACGGCAGCTTCAAATTCTCGCGCGCGCTGGAAGATATCCACATGAATGTGGAGTCGCGCCTGTCCGAACTGATCGGCGATGCCGCAGGCCGCCTGCACACCGCGCGCTCGCGGAACGATCAGGTCGCGACCGACTTTAAGCTCTGGGTCCGGGGTGCGCTCGACTCCGTCGATGACAGCCTGACCCAGCTGATCTCCGCCCTGGTGGAACAGGCCGAGAAGAATGCCGAGGTGGTCATGCCTGGTTTCACGCACCTGCAGACGGCCCAGCCGGTGACCTTGGGCCACCATCTGCTGGCCTATGTCGAAATGTTCGGGCGCGATCTCGGCCGTTTCCGCGATTGCCGTGCGCGGATGAACGAATGCCCGCTCGGCGCGGCGGCGCTCGCCGGCACCTCGTTTCCGATCGACCGGCACAAGACCGCCGCGGCGCTCGGCTTCGACAGGCCGGCGGCGAACTCGCTGGACGCCGTTTCGGACCGGGATTTCGCGCTCGAGTTCCTCTCCGCAATGTCGATCTGCGCGACCCACTTCTCGCGTCTCGCCGAAGAGTTCGTGATCTGGACCAGCGCCCAGTTCAACTACGTCAAGCTCTCCGACGCCTTCACCACCGGCAGCTCGATCATGCCGCAGAAGCGCAATCCGGACGCGGCCGAACTGGTCCGGGCCAAGGCCGGTCGCATCATCGGCGATCTCAACGCATTGCTGATCGTTATGAAAGGCCTGCCGCTCGCCTACGGTAAGGACATGCAGGAGGACAAGGAGCCCGTGTTCGATGCCGTCGACTCCCTCGGGCTCTGCATTGCTGCGACCGCGGGCATGGTCCGCGACATGCAGGCCAACCCGGAGGCCATGCGTGCCTCGCTGAAGGATGGTTTCCCGACCGCGACCGACCTTGCCGACTGGCTTGTGCGGGCGATCGGCATGCCGTTTCGCCGTGCGCACCATGTCACCGGTACCATCGTCAAGCTGGCCGAGGACAAGGGCTGCGGGATCGAGGCGCTCAGCCTTGCCGACATGCAGGCGGTCGAGCCGAAGATCCATGAGGGCGTGTTCGAGGTGCTGACGGTAGAGGCCTCGGTTTCCAGCCGGACGAGCTACGGCGGCACCGCCCCGGCCAATGTGCGCGAGCAGGTCGCAAGGGCGCGGGAGCGGTTCCTTGGCTGAGGAGCCAATGGGAGAGATGCCATGCTGAGACGGATGACACGGATCGGAATGCTTGCCTTGCTTTTTGCGGGCCTGGCGCTGACCCAGGCGGCGTGCGGGAAGAAAGGCAATCTCAAACCGCCGCAGGACAAGCCGTCCGACTATCCGCGCAGTTATCCGACCAGCTAAGAAGATCAAGGTTTCAGTCAATGAGTGAGCAAGTGTCCTACCGGGACGGCGCGCTGCATGTCGAGCAGGTTCCGTTCGCGCGTATCGCCAAGGAAGTCGGCACTCCCGCCTTCGTTTATTCCAGTGCCGGAATGACGGCCCGCTACCGCGCGCTGGAGACGGCTCTAGAAGGCCTGCCGGTATCGATCTATTACGCCATCAAGGCCAATTCGAACCTTGCTGTGATCAAGCTGTTCGGCGATCTCGGCGCGGGCGTCGACGTGGTTTCCGGCGGTGAGCTGGCGCGCGGCCTCAGGGCCGGGGTTCCGGCGGACAAGATCGTCTTCGCCGGCGTCGGCAAGACGGAAGAGGAGATCGCCTTCGCGCTGGAATCCGGAATCCACCAGTTCAACGTGGAATCCGAGCCCGAGCTGCGCCTGCTGAACCGGGTTGCCGCGTCCAAGGGCGTGGTGGCGCCGGCGGCGATCCGGGTCAATCCGGACGTGGATGCCAAGACCCACGCCAAGATCACGACCGGGCGCAAGGAGAACAAGTTCGGCATCGATATCGCCCGCGCGACCGAGATGTTCGAACTGGCCGCGACACTCGACAATGTCTCGCTCACCAGCATGTCGGTCCATATAGGCTCGCAGCTGATGGACGTCACGCCCTATCGCGACGCCTATGCGCGTCTGCGCGGTGCGACGCTGGCGCTTCGCCAGGCAGGCCATGTGGTCGATCACCTCGATCTCGGCGGCGGCATCGGCGTCTCCTATGACGGCAGTGCACCGCCGGATATCGCCGACTATGCCGACATCGTGAAGGAGACGGTGGGCGATCTCGATTGCCGCCTCTCGATCGAGCCGGGGCGCTACCTTGTCGGCAACGAAGGCTACTTCCTGACCAAGGTCCTTTTCGTCAAACACGGGGCCGAGCGTCGATTCGTAATCGTGGACGGGGCGATGAACGACCTGATTCGTCCGACCCTCTACGAGGCCCATCACGACATTGTCACCGTGGCCGAAGCAGCCGCCGGGGAGGCGGGAAGCCTTGCGGATATCGTCGGTCCGATCTGCGAGAGCGGTGACTATCTCGCCCGTGGCCGGATCTTCGGAGACGTTGGCGAGGGGGCGCTTATCGTCTTGAAATCGGCGGGCGCCTACGGTGCGGTGATGAGCTCCAACTACAATTCGCGTCCGCTGGCGCCGGAGGTCATGGTCGAGGGCGACAGCTTCCGTACCGTGCGCCGCCGGCAGACATTCGACGAGATGCTCGCCCTTGAAGAGGGCCTCGCCTGAACCACCTTTCCTAGCGAAAACCTTGACCCCCCGGGCGCGTCCGGGGGAGTATTCAGGGATCGACAGGTTCCCGTGCCGCCGCGGGTTGAGAGGCCAGCGGGGGAGGCGGTCGGGATCCGTCCCTCAAGACACGGCAAGCTGCCGGGGATGGGTCTTTGTATGCGTGACGGTGCCCGGACGTTTCTGCCCTACCCGATAAAGGTCTGGATGGCCGGCTTCGTGCTGGCCTGGGAGCAGTTCTTCCCGGCCTTCAAATGGCCGTTGGGCCTGATCGGTCTGTTCGTCGGCCTTTCCCTGATCGAGCTGCCGCAGGCGCTGGGTGAGATCAGCGGCGGGTGGCTCCAGGCGGGCCTGCTCGCGCTCTTCCTGATCCTGTTCCTCTGGTCGCTCCGCACCGCCATGCGCGATTTTTCCTGGCCGGACGAGGACCGCATCCTGCGCCGGCTGGAGAGCTGGTCCGGGCTGAAGCACCGCCCGCTTTCGGCCCTGAGCGACGCGGTCGCCGGGGGCGGCCGCACCGAGAATGCACTGTGGCGCGCCTATCTCAAACGCCTCGGCGATGTCCGGGCGCGTGTGCGTGTCGGAAGTCCCGCTCCGGTGGCGGCGGTCGCGGACCCGTTCGGCGCCCGCGTCGTCGTCGGTCTGGTGCTGATCCTCGGTCTTGTCGCGGGATGGCAGAATCCGGGCGAGCGTCTGCGCGCCGCGATGTTGCCGGACCTTAGCGGCACCGGGCCGGGCGCGGTCTCTCTTGCCGATGTCTGGGTGAGCCCGCCGGACTATACAGGTCGTCCTCCGATCCTGCTGACCCGCCCCGTCGCGGCGGCCGACGATGCGGTCGAGGCCGAGCCGGAAACGATCGCCATTCCGGTCGGCAGCCGGTTCCTCGCGACCGTCAATGGCGGTGAGGAGACGCCGGTCCTGGTAATCGAGGACGGAACCGAGGCGGGAACTGCGGACAAGAGCGCCGAAGGTGCTCTTGAAGGCCGCTCCGAACGAGTCGCATTCGAAACGATTGCTCCGGAAAGCCATCAGATCCAGGCGCCGATCTCCCGTGGCACGCGCCTTTCGGTGACCCAGGACGGCGACGCACTGGCGGCCTGGCAGATCAACGTACTCCCGGATCTGGCGCCGAGTGTCTCCTTCCCCGAGGCGCCGGCATCCTCCGAGCGCAACGCGCTGGTCATGCGCTACGAGGCGAAGGACGACTATGGCGTAACGGTCGTCAGGGCCCGGATCCACCGGCTGGAGGAAGGCGCTGTGACGACAGACGATCCGATCGAGATCGTCATGCCGGCCGTTTCCGGCGAACGGAAGAATATCGCCGGGCGCAGCTTCAGCGACCTCACCCCGCATCCGTGGGCCGGCCAGCAGGTGCGGATCACGCTTGAGGCCGAGGACGATATCGGCCAGACGGGCGCGAGCGATCCGGTCGACATGCTTCTGCCGGAACGGGCCTTTACCCATCCGGTCGCGCGCGCCGTGATCGAACAGCGGAAAAGACTGGTCACGGAGCCGGAGGAGCGGATCGACATTTCGGAGATCCTGCTGACGCTCGCCGCACGGCCGCATCACTATTTCCATGACACGGTCGTTTTTCTCGGCCTGAAATCCGCCGCCAGCCGACTCTATTTCAAGGCGCCGGACGCCGAGGGGATCGAGGCGTTGCAGAAACTGCTCTGGGACGTCGCGCTCCGGATCGAGGACGGCGATGTCTCGACGGCGCTACGTGATCTGCGGGAGATCGAGCGCAAGCTGCAGGAAGCGCTCGCCGGCGATGCAAGCGACGAGGAGATCGAGCGCCTGATGGAGGAGATGCGCCAGGCGATCGACAAGTATCTCCAGGCCATGGCCGAGCAGATGATGAAACAGGCTCAGCGCGGCGACCAGATGGAGCGCCAGCAGGTCGACCCGAACCAGATGCTGCGCCGGGACGACCTGATGAAGATGCTCGATCAGATGAAGGACATGGCGAAGACCGGCGCGCGGGATGCGGCGCGCCAGATGCTCTCGCAGCTCCAGCAGATGATGGAGAACCTGCGTATGGGCATGCAGCAGCAGCAGATGTCGCCGCAGCAGCAGGCCCTGCAGGAGATGATGCGGCAGCTGAACGAGCTGTCGCAGCAGCAGCGCGAGCTGATGGATCGCACATTCAAGGAAGGCCAGCGCCAGCGCGGACAGATGCCGGGCCAGCAATCCCAGCGCGGGCAGCGCCCGGGCCAGATGCCGGGGCAGCGACCCGGTCAACAGGGGCAGCAGGGTCAACAGCCGATGCCAGGTCAGTCGCCGGGCGACGGCGGTGGCGAGATGAGTGCCGAGGAACTCGCGGCGGAGCTTGCGGAGATGCAGGAGCGTTTGCGCAAGCAGCTCGGCGAGTTCATGCGCAAAGTCGGCGAGGGACTCGGCCAGATCCCGGAAGGCTTCGGGCAGGCCGAGCAATCGATGCGTGACGCGACGGAAGCGCTCGGCGAGAATGCGCCCGGGCAGGCGGTCGGGCCGCAGGGCGATGCGCTGAGCCAGATGCGCCAGGGCGCCGACACCCTGAACGAGGCTTTGCGCGAGATGGCCAACGGCCAGGGCCAGGAAAACCCGAATGCGCAGGCCGGCGAGGATGACGATCTCGATTTCGACGACGGCGATCCGCTGAACCGCCGCCGCACCGGCTACGGCTTCAACGACAACAGCGATGTGGAGATCCCGGCGGAGACCGATATCCAGCGTGCGCGCCGGATCTTCGACGAGCTTCGGGAACGCTCCGGCGACCGCTCCCGTCCGACCCTCGAGCTGGACTATATCGAGCGGCTGCTCAAGCGGTTCTGATCAGTAGCCGAGCCCGCCGCCGAGCGCGCGTTCCGAGAAGGTCACCGTCACTTCGGCGGCATCCGCTCCGGGCTGCGGCAATTCATATTCGAAAGTCGTCTTCTCGCCCGGCAAAATCACCTGGTTCTCCGCCTGAAAAAGCCATTCCTGCATGATGTCGCCCTGCGCACCGGTCAGCCTGCCGGAAAGGGTCGGCACGGTCTGCAACTGCTCGGTCGGATTGCGCACCTCGCCGCGGATTACCAGCAATTCGATCGATTCTTCGGCCTTGCGCCAGGCGCCGACATTCTGGATCACCAGTCCTTCACCGATGACCGGTACGCCGAGGCCGACCGACTGGTACAGCCGGTCGATCGGCGGCCAGGCGCCGACCAGGGCTGCGCGGGCGCCAAACAGGGTCCCGAGCCCGATGACGAGCAATATCGCCGCGGCGGCCGCGATCAGGCCTTTCCGTCCGCGCTTCGGCTTGCCCGAAAGAGGCATGCGGCCGCGCGGGATCGGCGGTGCGCCGAAGACGCCTTCGTGTTCTTCTCCGTCCTCCTCCTCGAAGGCGGGCGGTGCATCGGGGTCGGCTTCGCCGCTGCCGAAGCGGGCGAAAGGCGCCGCGTCCTCGTCATCGGCGGGAGCCTCGCCCGGAGCTTCAAGAACCGGCTCCGCCGGGGCGGGCTTCGGCTTCTTCTTGGCGGGCTCGGCCTCGAGCATCTGGTGCCACTGGTGGCCGCACTGGCTGCACCGGAGCTTGCGGCCCTTGGGGCCGATCGCCTTGTCCGGCACGCTGAAATGCTGGGCGCATTCGGGGCAGCTGACTTTCATGGGGCTCGCGTGTCCAAGGGGCCGTCGTACACTCTCTCGCGCGGTAGTATAGGACAAAGCCGTGCAGGCCGCATACTGCTGCCACAGCTTTGGCCCGGCCCGCACTTTTCATGGCGACGGCGATCTGAAATCATGGGACGGAGCGATACCGGCCGCATTGGGGGCGTCCGGCAACCGGGTGAGGGAGGCGCGGCGCGCCGTGATCCAGTTTGACAGAGTGGAACTCCGCTATCCCGGGAGCCCGGCCATCCTGCGCGATGTCAGTTTCGCGGTCGAGGAAGGTTCCTTCCAGTTCATCACCGGGGCCAGCGGGGCCGGAAAATCCAGCCTTCTCAAGCTGATGTATCTCGGCCTGAAGCCATCCCGCGGGCGGCTCTCGCTCTTTGGAGAGAACGCCGAGGCGATTTCCCGCGACGGCATTCCGGCGCTGCGCCGGCGTATCGGCATCGTTTTTCAGGACTTCCGGCTGATCCCGCATCTGAGCGCCCTCGACAATGTGGCGCTGCCGCTCCGGATCGCGGGCGCGCGCGAATCGGCGATTCGCGAATATGTGCCCGAGCTTCTGGAATGGGTCGGGCTCTCCGGCCATCTCGACGCCCTGCCGCATACCCTGTCCGGCGGCCAGCAGCAGCGCGTGGCCATCGCCCGGGCGGTGATCGGCCGCCCGCAGCTGCTGCTGGCGGACGAGCCGACGGGCAATGTCGACGATGGGGTCGCCGTGCGCTTGCTCTATCTCTTCGAGGAGCTGCACAAGATGGGTACCACGGTGCTGATCGCGACCCACAACCGGGCTCTGGTCGAGCGATTCTCCTATTCCTGTCTGAATGTCGAGGACGGCCGCGTCTCGATGGTGCGCGGGCCGGGGATGCGCCGTCCGGTCCCGCGCCCGGTCGGCGACAGTCCGGCCGAGCGGCAGCGGGGAGGGTGAGGCGATGGCGCTGATTGCGCGCGGCGACATTCCGCTTTCCGAGGATCCGTCCGCCCGCTACCTGCCGTGGCTGCTCGGCATCATGTGCTATTTCGCGGTGCTGGCGACAGTGGGGGCGGTGACCTCGCACCGGCTGGCGGCGCGCTGGGACTTCGCGCTCGCCAGCGTGGTCACGGTACAGATCCCCGCCGCCGATCCGGATGTGGACGACACCAGGAAGATGGAGCAGGCGATCCGCATGATGCGCGGACTGCCGGATCTGTCGCGGCTGCAGCGGGTCGACCCGGCGGAGAGCGCCGACCTGCTGGCGCCATGGATCGGGCCGGATCTGGTCCGCGACCTCCCGCTGCCAAGGCTTTTCGACCTGCATTTCGCGCAATCTCCCGCCGCCGCTCTGCCGCAATTCGAGAAACGGCTCGCCGAGCTCTATCCCGGGGTCACGGTCGATGCGCACAGCCGCTGGATGGGACATGTCGCAAGGTTGACCCGGGCCGTGGAGGCGATGGGACTCACAGTGCTCGTGCTGGTGATGGGGGCCTCTGTCATTGCGGTCATCTTCGCGGTGCGCACTTCGGTTTCGATTCACCGCGAGGTGATCTCGATCCTGCATCTGATCGGCGCCCGGGACGGCTATATCGCGTCCGAGTTTCAGGCCCACGTTCTGAAGATGGCGTTGCGCGGAGGCGCCGTCGGAGCCTTGCTGGCGCTCGGGACCCTGGCTGCAATGTCGGCATTACTCGATCCGTCGGCGGCGCGCAGCCCGGGCCTGCTCGGCGCGGTCGTCGGCGGCCTTCCGGCGGATGCCGTCGAGTGGGCCTTGATCGTCGCAGCGCCTTTGCTGGTCGCCTTCGTCGCCTGGATCGCGGCGCGGTTCTCGGTGCTCGGCGCGCTCCGAAAGTTGAACCCGTGAGCGCCGGGCAGCGCGACGGAACCCAGACCGGCGGGACGGGGTTTCTGACCGTTTCGGTCCGGGCCTGGCTGCTGCGCGCCGCAATCGGTGCGGTCGCCGTCACTCTGCTCTGGATCGGCGGTTTTCTCTGGTTTCTTGCCGCCATGCCGGAGGACGCGCCCCGCGTGGACCTCAAGGCGGATGCCATCGTGGTTCTGACCGGCGGCAGCCGGCGAGTGCCGGTTGCGGTCTCGCTGCTGCTCGATGGGCGTGCCCGCGCCCTGCTGGTGACCGGGGTGAACGATATCGTTGGCCCTCCGGCCTTCCGGGCGGCAATGTCCGAGAGCGGGATTTCCGTCGATCCGCAGCTCATGGCCTGCTGCATCGCGCTCGGCTACGGCGCGCACGACACGATCGGCAATGCCGAGGAGGCGGCGGCCTGGATGAAATCGGGCGGATACCGCTCGATGATTCTGGTCACCTCGACCTATCACATGGCGCGCTCGGCGATGGAGTTCCACGCCGCCATGCCGGAGATCGAGATCCACGAATATCCGGTTCGCCCGGCTGCGCCGGGCCTGACGGACTGGTGGACCTCGCCCGACTCGCGGCTGCTCATGTTCTCGGAGTTCGTCAAATATCAGGCGGCGTGGCTCCGGGTGACGGCGCGGCGCTTGATGCCCGGATAGGAGTCACTTCTAGTCGCATGACGGCGTTCCAAATGATAGACTTCGGAACAAGTCGCATATATGTTGTGCGTCCGCTGTGAGTGCTCACAAGATATAGTGTTTCAAAGAACGAGACGGACACGACCGGAATGACGTCCATTGCGCCGATTTCCCAGCAGATCTGGGACATGAAGTACCGCCTGAAGACCCCCGACGGCGAGCCTGTCGATCGCACGATCGAGGAGAGCTGGCAGCGCGTGGCGCGCTCGCTCGCCGCGGTCGAGAAGGATCCGGAGGTCTGGACGGAGAAGTTCTATTCCGCGCTGGAGGATTTCCGCTATCTGCCCGCCGGCCGCATCTTCGCGGGCGCCGGTACCGGGCGGCAGGTCACACTGTTCAACTGTTTCGTTATGGGAACGATTCCGGACGACATGGCCGGGATTTTCGAGGCGCTGAAGGAAGCGGCGCTGACGATGCAGCAGGGCGGCGGCATCGGCTATGACTTCTCGACCATCCGTCCGCGCGGCGCACGCGTGCACGGGGTCGGCGCGGACGCCTCCGGCCCGCTCTCCTTCATGGATGTCTGGGATGCGATGTGCCGCACCATTATGAGCGCGGGCTCACGCCGCGGCGCGATGATGGCGACCCTGCGCTGCGACCACCCGGACGTCGAGGCCTTCATCGAGGCCAAGCAGGATCCGGCGCGGCTGCGCATGTTCAATCTCTCGGTGCTCGCGACCGATCCTTTCATGGAAGCGGTGAAAGAGGATGAGCCCTGGGATCTCGTTTTCGACGGCACGGTCTACAAAACGATCCAGGCGCGCGAGCTCTGGGACAAGATCATGGCCGCGACCTATGCCTATGCTGAGCCGGGCGTGATTTTCATCGACCGCATCAACAAGCGGAACAACCTGCATTACTGCGAATCCATCGCCGCCACGAACCCCTGCGGCGAGCAGCCGCTGCCGCCCTACGGCGCCTGCCTGCTGGGCTCGATCAACCTCGCCCGCTTCGTGAAGAACCCGTTCGAGGAGAATGCGGAGCTGGATCTGGACGAGCTTGCCCGCGTCGTGCCGCTCGCCGTCCGCATGATGGACAATGTGGTCGACGCCTCGAAGTTTCCGCTGCCCGAGCAGAAGCACGAGGCGGAAACCAAGCGCCGGATCGGTCTCGGCGTCACCGGGCTTGCCGACGCCCTGATCTTCTGCGGGCTGCGCTACGGCTCCACGGAAGCGGTGGAAGCGACGGAGAAGTGGATGGCCGCGCTGCGCCGCCACGCTTATCTCGCCTCGGTGGACCTCGCCAAGGAAAAGGGCGCTTTCCCGCTCTTCGATAAGGAAAAGTATCTCGCGAGCGAATCGGTGAAGGAGCTGGACCGGGACGTGCAGGACGCGATTGCCGAGCATGGCATCCGCAACGCCCTGCTGACCTCGATCGCGCCGACCGGCACTATCTCGCTCGTCGCCGACAATGTCTCCTCCGGCCTCGAGCCGGTCTTCAGCTTCGCCTATGACCGCACCGTTCTGATGCCGGATGGCAGCCGCAAGACCGAGGAGGTCTCGGACTATGCCTACCGGCTCTACCGCCATATCAAAGGCGAAGAGGCGGAGCTGACCGACGCCTTCGTCAATGCCCAGACGCTGGAGCCGAAGGACCATGTCGCCATGCAGGCGGCGGTGCAGAAATACATCGACAGCTCGATCTCCAAGACCATCAACGTGCCGGTCGACATCTCCTTCGAAGACTTCAAGGATGTCTATCTCTCGGCCTACGAGCAGGGCTGCAAGGGCTGCACGACCTACCGTCCGAACGAGATCACCGGCTCGGTGCTGAGCGTCTCCGACGACAAGAAGAAGGCCGACGCGAAAGCGCCGGCGAACACGAACGAGTCCGCGCCGGTTGCCGCTGCCAAGACCGATCCCGCGCTCGACCCGCATGTGGTCTACATGTCCGAGCCGCTGGACCGGCCGGAGGAACTGCCGGGCAAGACCTACAAGATCAAGTGGCCGGAGAGTAACCACGCGATCTACATCACCATCAACGACGTGATCCAGGCCGGCCGCCGGCGTCCGTTCGAGGTCTTCATCAATTCCAAGAACATGGAGCATTACGCCTGGACCCTGGCGCTGACCCGCATGGTGAGCGCGGTGTTCCGGCGCGGCGGCGACGTCTCCTTCGTGGTCGAGGAGCTGAAGGCGGTGTTCGATCCGCGCGGCGGCTGCTGGATGGGCGGCAAATACGTGCCCTCCCTGCTCGCGGCCATCGGCGAGGTGATCGAGCAGCACCTGCACGCGATCGGCTTCCTGAAGGACCCGGACACGCTGGAAATGGATTTCGGCGACAAGAAGAAGGCGGTCGCGGTGAATGACGGTCCGGCCGCCGGCGGCCCGGTCCCGAACCAGTGCCCGAGCTGCGCCTCCGTCTCGCTGATGAAGCAGGAAGGGTGCGATTTGTGCACCTCCTGCGGATACTCGAAGTGCGGGTGAGGGGTTAGCCGCACTTCACCTGATCTCCCAAATCAGGCCGTCATTCCCGCGAAAGCGGGGACCTAGGGATCGTAGGGTTCAGCTCGTCTTCCCTGGGTCCCCATTTGCATGGGGATGACGACTGTTTATTGGATTGGCGCTAAGAGCTAGATCCGCCCGTCATAGCTCTGCCGGTCGATCCGGCAGGCGCAGAGGGTTAAGGTGTCGGCTTCGAGGCCGGTGCGGATCGCGGTCGCGAGCGTTTCCCGGTCCTCGCAGAACACCCCGATGCCGCCGAGCGCTTCGGCGATGGCGACGAAGTCGGTCTCCTGCATATCGACCCCGGCATTGCCGTAGCGCATTTCGCGCTGCTTCTTCTCGATCAGGGCGAGCGAGGCGTCGACGAAGACGACGACGATGACCGGCAGCTTCAGGTCGCGGAGCGTCACCAGCTCGCCCAGCACCATCTCCAGCCCGCCGTCGCCGGTAAAGGCGACCACGGCGCGATCCGGGGCGGCGAGCTTGGCGCCGGTGGCGAGCGGCAGGGCGCAGCCCATGGTGCAGAGGCCGGTCGATTGCAGCACCGCGTGCGGCACCTGCGCCTCCCAGACCTGGCTCGCGAGGATGCGGTGGGCGCCGCTATCCACGGTCAGCACGGTCTCGGGCGGGGTGTTGGCGCGCACCGTCGTAGTGATCGCCGCCGGGCCCCAGGCCTCGTTCTGGCCGAAGGCGCCGGCGAGCGCGGAGCGGGTATCGGCGATGACGGAGCCCGGCCAGGTCGCGCGCGGTTCCACGCCATCGCCGAGCGTCTCCAGGCTCTCGCCGACATGCGCGTGGAACGTCATGGAGGCCGTGTGCATGTAGGAATATTCCGGCGCCGCCAGAAGTTCGACGACGGTTTGCCGCTCCGGGTCCCAGAGATTGCGCCAGCCGGTCCGCATTTCGATCGGGTCGTAGCCGGCGAGCAGGATGAAATCGGCCTGCTCGATCACCGGCTTCAGGTGCCTGTCGGCGAGTGGCGACAAGCCGGCGCCGCCGAGGGCAAGCGGATCGTCCTCCGGCAGCACGCCCTTCGCCTTGTAGCTGGCGATCACCGGCGCGCCGAACTTGTGGGCGAAATCCGCCAATGTGTCTGACGCTTCCTGATTGACCACGTCGAGCCCGGCGACGATCAGCGGCCGCTCCGCCTTCGCCAGCGCGGCGCGGGCGGCCTCCAGCTCCGGTCCCGGCGCGGGGGTTGCAGGCAGCGGGGCGGGGCGGCGCACCGGTTTCGCCTCGGGAACCTCCGCGTCGGCGACGGCGATGGGCAGGTCGAGATGCACCGGGCCCGGCCGGTCGGCCAACGCGAGCCGCACCATTTTGTCGATCAGCGCGTCGGCATTCTCCGCCGGCACCGTGACACTTGCCTTGGTGACCGGGCCGAAGACCTTTGTGTGGTCGAAGATCTGGTGGTTGTAGGTGACCGCCTCGCCGCCATCGACGCAGCCGGTCAGCACGATCAGCGGCACCCTATCCTGTTCGGCATTGGCGGTGACGTTGACCGCGTTCGCCGCGCCCGGCCCGACGGTGCAGACCAGCACGCCCGGCGCACCGGTCATGTGCCAGACGCCTTCGGCCATGAAGCCGGCCGCGTTCTCGTGCTTCGCCAGCAGGAAGCGGATCCCGGCCTTCTCCAGCGCATCGACCAGGGTCAGCACCTCGCCCCCCGGCACGCCAAAGGCATAGCGGACCCCCGCCTCGTAAAGGCGGCGGGCAATCACATCGGCAACACGCATCGGAAGGTCCTTATTCGGCGGCGAGACGGCTCGCGTTTTCCTTCTCAGCAAGCCGCAGATGGCCCTCGCGGGTCTGCGGCAGCTTGCGTTCGAGGATGCGGGAGGCGACAACCGTGCGCAAGATCTGCGCCGTGCCTCCGCCGATCGTGAACATGCGTGCGTCCCGCTGCATCCGCTCCATCGGGAAGTTGCGCGAATAACCGCGCGCGCCGAACACCTGCAGCGCGTCGGTCGTCACCTTGATCGCCATTTCCGAGGCCATGATCTTGGCCTGCGCGGCGAGCGTCACGTCCGGGAAGGGGCCGTTCGGGCCTTCGGCGCTGGCCGCGGCGCGATAGATCAGCGATCGGGCAGCCTCGAGCTGCACCGACATGTCGGCCAGCATCCATTGCAGCCCCTGGAACTCGGCGATCGGGCGGCCGAACTGCTCCCGCTCGCCGGCGAAAGCGAGGGCATGGCGGTAGGCGCCGGCGGCGACGCCCATGGCGACGGTTCCGGCGCCGACGCGCTGGGCGTTATAGGCGCTCATCAGGTCCGCGAAGCCGCGCTTGTAGCCGCTCGGCGGCAGCAGCGCCATGGAGGCCGGAACCTCGAGGTCCTGGAAGATCACTTCGGTCTCCGGAATGCCGCGCAGGCCCATGGTGGGCTCGCGGGTGCCGATGATCAGGCCGTCCGACTTGTCCTTGTCGGCCAGGAAGCCGCCGATCCCGAGTTCGGTCCCGTCCTCGTCGAAGACGCGGGCGAAGATCAGGTGCAGGCGCGAGACGCCGCCGCCGGTGATCCAGTGCTTCTTGCCGTTGAGGATGAAGGTGTCGCCGCGCTTGTCCGCGCGTGTGGTCATCTGCGTCGCCGCGCTGCCGGCATCCGGCTCGGTGATGCAGATGGCGAGCTTGTCGCCTTCGAGCACATGCTCCGCGCCGAGCTTCTTCTGCGCGTCCGAGCCGTAGCTCATGATCGCGGAGATCGCGCCCATATTGCCCTCGACCACGATGCGGCCGGTGACGCCGCAGGCGGCCGCCATCTCCTCGATCACCAGAACGGTGTCGAGATAGGAGCGGCCGGGACCGCCATATTCTTTCGGTACCGTCATCCCCATGAAGCCGGCCTCGGTCAGCGCCTTCACATTGTCCCAGGGATATTGCTCGGCGCGGTCGACCCCGGCGGCGCGGGGGGCGATGACCTCCGCCGCCAATGCGCGGGCGCGGGCCTGAAGATCCTTCTGGTCGGCGGACAGATCGAACAGCATGGGGGCGTTTCCTTATTTTCCGGGCGCGATGCTCACGCGCTCCTCACGTCGCCGTGAAGTCTGGCGGCGGGATTATCTTCAGGCAAGCGCATTAATCTGATAATTAAATTCAGAAATACTGAAGAAAAGGCTCCAATGTCCCTTCGCCGCCTGCAGATCTTTCTCGAAGTCGCCGCGCGCGGGAGTTTCGCCGCCGCGGCGGACCGGCTCGGGCTTGCCCAGTCGGCGGTTAGCATGCAGATGCGCAATCTCGAGGAGGAACTCGGCGCGGACCTGTTCGACCGCTCCCGCCGCCCGCCGGTTCTCAACGACCGGGGGCTTGCGCTGGTGCCAGAGGCCCGCGAGGTGCTGACGAAATACGACGATCTGAAGCGCATTGTGCGCGGCGGCGGCGCGATCGCGGGAACGCTGCGCCTCGGGGTGATCCAGACCGCGAGCACCGGGGTCCTTCCGGGCGCGCTGACCGCGCTGCACGAGCACTATCCGGATCTCAGGGTGCGCATCGAGAGCGGACTTTCCGCCGGACTTCTCGGCCGTGTGGTTCATGGCGAGCTGGACGCGGCGATCCTGACCGCGCCCGAACGGCTGCCGGGGGAATTGAAGGCGCATCTCGTCTTCGAGGAGCCGCTTTCGGTGATCGCGCCAAAGGCCTTCACGGGCGGGAGCGACGCGGATCTTCTGACCCGGCATCCGTTCATCCGCTTCAACCGCCGGACGGGCGTCGGCAGGATCATCGAGCACGCGCTGCGCGACCGGGCGCTGTCGGTCGACGAGGCGATGGAACTGGATGCGATCGAGCCGATCATCGAAATGGTGAGTTGCGGACTTGGGGTCGCCGTGGTGCCGGACTCTGCGCTCGGCAGGGAAACGCGGGAGGCGATCCGCGTGCTGCCGTTCGGCGATCCGGTGGCGACGCGCCAGGTCATCGTCGTGGAGCGCCACGCCTCGCCGCGGGCGGCGCTGACGGAGGTGCTTGTCGCTGCATTAACCGGCTTGCTTTTATGTAATATTATAACATAACATGCAATATCCGTAGAGAATGATATTGCGAGGCAATCGCATTTCATTCAGATTGCCCGATGTTTCGACGACCGCTCGCATTCGCGACCGGACCGTTCCGTTCCAAGGAGTAAGATTTTGACCCCGTTTCTGAAGCGCACTGGCGCGCCGATCGCGCTTGCGGCCCTCGCTGCCGCCTGGGCCGTTCCCGCCGAGGCTGCCGACAAGCTTTCCGTCGGTATCGAAGGCTACATGACCCAGTATTTCGGCTATGCCGACAATGACGATAATGGCGGCACGACCGACTACACAGGGTTCGATGTGAAATCCGACGCGGAAATCGGATTTGTCGGCGACACCACCCTGGACAACGGTTTGCAGTTCGGGCTGGAAGTCGTCCTCAACGGCAATACCGATTCCGGCGAGCAGCTCAAGGACAGCTACAGCTGGGCCGAAGCCGAGTTCGGCCGTTTCGAGCTTGGCAAGCGCGACAACGCCGCGGCCCAGATGCACTATTCCGCGCCGGATGTCGGGCTCGGCATCAACGATGCGGATATCGACGACTGGATCGACAACCCGACCGGCGGCGATTCGGATTCGGCGTTCAAGTCGACCTTCCTGTTCCTCGGAGAGGACAAGGGCACGAAGCTGACATATTACACGCCGCGCTTCATGGACCTGCAGGTCGGCGTCTCCTACATCCCGGAATTCGAGCGCGACAGCAATGCCCAGCCGGCGGGCGACCTCTACCATGACGGTTTCGCGGTCGGCGTGAATTATGTCCGCGACTTCGGCGAGGAGACCTCGCTCGCCCTCGCGGCTGGTTTCCTGACCGCTTCGGCGCCGGATAACAGCAGCGCGGACGAGGCGGAAGGCTACAGCTTCGGTTTCGAGATCAGCCATGCCGGCTTCACCGTCGGCGGCTCCTATGCCAGCACCGACGGCAACGCCGCGCAGGGCACCGACACCGCGACCTCGCTCGACGGCCACGGCTTCGATATCGGCGTCTCCTACGCCTTCGATCCGGTGACCGTCAGTCTTTCCTACTACAGCGGCGAGTTCGAGGATCAGGTCGCGGTCGCCGGCGAGAGCGAGAACGACACCGTGATGCTGTCGGCGAATTACGAGATCGGTCCGGGCGTCAGCCTGCTTGGAACCCTGTTCCACAGCGAGTTCAAGGACGAGACCGGCACCGAGAACGAGGGCACGGCCGCGCTCGTCGGCATGACCCTCGAGTTCTGATCCCGCAAGGGAGAGTCATCGGGAAGAAGAGAGGCCGGGCGTTATGCCCGGCCTTTTCGTTTCCGGCGCGTGGCGTCAGCCCTGCCGGGTGCCCTCGAAGCAGAAATTCTGCAACTCCTCGCCGCGCGCGAAGCGGTCGAGATTGGCAGCGACGAAGGCCCAGCGGCGCTCGCTCATCTCGTTCGTCCAGGCCGAGTTGTGCGGCGACATGATGATGTTGTCGAGCTTCTGGAAGGGGAATTTCGACGGCCACGGATTGGGCTCGTCCTTGGACGGATAGACGTACCAGACATCGATGATCCCGCCGCGGATCCGCTGGGTCGAGAGCGCCTCGTAGAGCGCTGCCTCGTCGACCACCGCGCCGCGGCCGACATTGCAGATCACCGCATCCGGCTTCATTTTGTTGAAGGCCTCGCGATCGATCATGCTGCGCGTCTCTTCGCTGAGCGGCGCGGTCACCACCACGAAATCGCTTTCCTGCAGCAGATGGTCGAGTTCGTCCGTCGTGCCGTACCAGTCGACCAGGCCCGGCTCATCGCGCTTCGTGCGGGAGACCGCCATGACCTTCATGTCGAAGGCCTTGCAGCGTTTCGCCACCTCGCGGCCGATATGGCCGTAGCCGACGATGCCGACGGTCGCGCCGCGCATCTCGCGATGCATCGGACCCTTGGAGATGTCCCGCCCGTTATAGGACTCGGTCTTCATCATCGGATGGGTCTCGCGCATCAGGCCGGTCTGGAACTCCAGCATGCCGTTCAGCACATGTTCGGCGATCGTGGTCTCGTGCTCGAAGGTGTTGCAGAACACGGCGCCCGCCGGAACCTTCTCCGGACCGGTCCAGTCGTAGCCCGTGAAGGGGATCTGGAAGAGCTTCAGCGGAATGCCTTTCGGCAGCTCCGGCACGCCGCCGCCGACCAGCACGTCGACATCCTTTACGCGCTCCTGGAACGCGTCCTCGCCCTCGTCCTTCGACCAGGTACGGATCTCCCAGTCCGTCGTCAGGAACTTCTTCAGCAGCTCGTAGCGCGGGCTGTGCTTCGGCAGGGTCAGGAGCAGGCTCAGGGACTTGGACACGGGGAAACTCTTTCGTCAGGACACCGCGGAAAAAGCGGTCGGGAAGCATCCGGAATAGACTGCCGCCGGGCGGGCGGCAAGTGCCGGGACGGTGAATATTTATATACAGACCCTGAGGAAATCGCACACACTCCCGGTCCCTCCCGAGTTGAAACATCAGAGTGTGACATGGCCGAGCCGGATCCCGTTTCCTCCACCTGGCAGCAAGGCACCCCCAAAGTCGGCGCGGCGGCGACCGGCAACGCGGATGCGACGCGGGCCGCCCTCGACATCCTTGAGGCGGGCGGCAATGCAATCGATGCGGCGGTGGCGGCGGCCTATGTAATGGGCACGGTGGAACCGCTCGACAGCGGCATCGGCGCCGGCGGTTTCATGATCCTGCACGACGCGGAAAGCGGCCGGACCGAGAGCATCGACTTTCTCGGGACCTGTCCGGCGGCGGCGAAATACGAGCTCTACGCGTCGACGGACGCCGCCATGGACTACGTGATCCGGGTAAAAGGGCGCGAGAACGAGCGCGGGCATCGTTCGGTCGCGGTTCCGGGATCGGTGCGCGGCCTCGGCGCGGCGCAGGCGGAATTCGGTAAGCTGGCGATGGCGGACGTGCTGGCGCCGGCCATTTCGCTCGCCGAGGGCGGGTTCCGGGTCGGCCACAAGGCCGCGCTCCGCATGGCGCGGACGGAAGCGCTGCTCAATCTGACCGAGGCGACGCGCAAGCTTCTGCTGAAGCCTGATGGCAGTCTGTTCCGCGCCGGCGACGAGATGGCGAACCCGGAATATGGCGCCGCGCTCCGCCAGATCGCGAAAGAGGGACCGGACTGTTTCTACAAGGGCGCGCTCGGCGACCGGCTGATCGCCGAGATGGAGGCCCATGGCGGTTTCCTCTCCAAGGCGGACCTCGAAGGCTACGACGCGATCTGGCGCGCGCCGGCGACGGCCAGCTTCAAGGGGCATGACGTCGCCACCATGCCGCCACCCTCGTCCGGCAGCCTGGTCTTCGCCGGTCTCGCCGCGCTCGCGGAAGAGACGGTGACCGACGGCGCGCATTACGGACTTCTCGCGGACGCGATGCTGGCGATATTCAAAAAGCGCGCGGCCAGCTTCGGCGATCCCGCCTTTCTGAAGGCGGCGCCGGGCGAGTCGAGCGAGACCACCAGTCTCGCCGTTGTGGACAAGCATGGCAACGCAGCCTGCATCACCTATTCGAACAACAACCATTCCGGCGTGGTGTTGCCGGGTACCGGCATTCTCCTGAATAACCAGATGATGTTGTTCAGCCCCTGGCCGGGCAATCCGAACGAGGTGGTCGCCGGCAAGCGGCCGGTCTCGAGCATGATGCCGAGCCTTCTTTTCCGGGAGGGCAAGGTGCGGATGGCGATCGGCGCCTCAGGCTCGACCCGGATCCCGACTTCGATCATGCAGGTGCTCTTCAACCGCCTGGTACTCGGCGACACATTGCCGGAGGCGGTCGGACGGGCCCGGGTGCATGCCGAGACCGAAAGCATGCTTGCCGACGAGGAACTGGCGGAAACGGCGCAACCGCTCGCCGACGCGCGCGGCCTGCAGCTGAAGCTCAGCCCGGGACGGGATCCGATGCTGGCCTCGGTGCAGGCGGTCGGACTGGATGCGGACGGAAGCGCGGCGGCCGTCGGCGACCCGCGGGCGCGGGCCTCCGGAATGGTCCGCTAGGCGGGATCAGCTCTTCTCGCCATTCTCCTGCGCGAAGTCGGCCAGCATGCGCTGCTCGAGCTTCAGCAGGTCTTCGGGCGGCTGTAATCCTTCGGCGCGCATGGTGTTCAGAATCTGCTCAAGCTGGGCCCACGCCTCCTGCAGGTCGGCGTTGTCCTCCTCGACCGATTCCAGGAGCAGCTGCGCGCTCATGGTCAGATCGTCCTGTGGCATGTCTTACTCCCGTTTGCGATGCCGGCCGGTTGGGTTTCCCCTTGGCCTGAGTGTACTCTCCCGGCCATGGTCGGGAACAGGCGATTGATCGTGAGGCCAATATGACGCAGGACGCGGCGAGGATAACGCTGGTGCTCGGCGGTGCCCGTTCGGGCAAGAGCCGCTATGCGGAGGGACTGTGCCGCGCCCATGGCGGAGAGCGAGTCTATGTCGCGACGGCGGAGGCGCGCGACGAGGAGATGCGGGTGCGGGTCCGGCAGCACAAGGCAGACCGGGCAGGAGACGGCTGGCGCACGATCGAGGAAACGCTGGATCTCGCCGGATTGCTGGAGCGGGAGGCGGCACCGGGCCGGGTGCTGCTGGTCGACTGTCTGACCCTTTGGCTGACCAACCATCTGCTCGGCGGTTCGGATATCGTCGGGGAGACCGATGCCCTGACAGATGCGGTGTCGGTCTTTCCCGGCCGCCTGGTTCTGGTCGCCAACGAGGTCGGGTTCGGGATCGTGCCGGAAAACAGGCTGGCGCGGGAGTTCCGCGATCACGCAGGACGGCTCAACCAGCGCATCGCTGCGGCGGCGGACGAAGTCACGCTCGTCGTCGCCGGTCTGCCGGTTGTCGTGAAGGGAAAGTAGGGAGAAGCGGGGCCGTCAGAAGAAGGTCCATTCGCCGGAGAGGCCCCGTACCCGGAGCACCGAGACAAGATAAATGGCGGCCAGCACCGCGATGATCGCGAAGGCCGTCATGTCCAAAGTCCCCTGCGAGACCACCTTGTAACCGAGCCACATGGCAAGGCACGGAGCTGCGATCCAGCTCGTGGTCCTGATCCAGAGAAGGTTCGCCTTTATGGCGTGCCTCCTGCGTGTGAAATATCGCCGTTTCATCAACATCCCTTTCAAGCGTAAATGAATGGGCTGGAAGACTAACTAAACGAAATGTGTTTACGTATTGTAAATTAAAATCGAAAAGTTCATACTCGGTGTTGGTGAGTCCCTTAGCCGATTCTCCTTGTGAGAACTCACTTCAAATTAACGGCCCGGTCGCCCTGACCGGGCCGCTTTTTGTCATCAGCAAGTATGCGGAATCATTGATCCTTTGTCAAGAAGGCCGCATTTTTCCTGTGGATTTAAATAAATTTGTATGGAAATTGACGGCTTTCTCGTGGCAGACGGGCCGGCGATAGTGGCCCCGAGAGAGAGACGTGAGAGGCATGGAAATGAGCGAAGACATCTTCGCAAGCGCGGGGGGCATTCTCTTTCTCGCCCTGATCCTCGATGCCCTTGTCGGCGATCCTCCCGCACTCTGGAAACGGGTGCCGCATCCCGTCGTGCTCTTCGGCAATGCCATCGGATGGGCGGAGACGCGCTGGAACGCCGGGACTGAGACGGATGAGGAGCGCCGCCGCAACGGCGTCATTCTTGCCGTCTGTCTGCTGGTGGCTGCCGCGGCGCTCGGCTGGCTGCTGCACCGCGCGGTCTCGTTCCTGGCCTATGGCTGGCTGCTGGAGGCCGCGATCGCTTCCGTCTTTCTCGCCCAGCGTAGCCTTTACGATCATGTCCGCGCGGTCGCCATCGGCTTCGGCGAGGACGGATTGCCGGGCGCGCGGCGGGCGGTCTCCTTGATCGTCGGCCGCGATCCGGAACAGCTTGACGAAGCCGGGGTCTGCCGGGCCGCGATCGAGACCGCGGCGGAGAATTTCTCCGACGGGGTCGTTGCGCCGGCCTTCTGGTACCTGCTGGCGGGGCTGCCGGGCCTGCTTGCCTACAAGGCGCTGAACACGGCCGACAGCATGATCGGGCACCGGAACGCGCGCTATATCGATTTCGGCCGGGCGGCGGCGCGGCTCGACGATTTTGCCAATCTCGTCCCGGCCCGGATCTCCGCCGGACTGTTCTGGGCCGCCGCGTTCGTTCTCCCGGACGCCGATCCCCGCGCTTCGTTCCGGGCGACATTCAGGGACGCGGGCAAGCACCGTTCGCCGAATGCCGGATGGCCGGAAGCGGCGACGGCCGGCGCCCTCGGTCTCCGCCTCGCGGGACCGCGCGTCTATGGCGGGGAGACGGTGGAGGATGCCTGGATGGGAAACGGCCGCGCGGCGGCGGCTCCGGCGGATATCCTGCGCGCCCTCTCGCTCTTCCGGCTGGCCTGCCTGGCGCTGCTGCTTGCCGTCGGGGGCTGTACCCTGCTGTCTCTCTGAGCGCGTCTCCGGACCGACATTCATGAGACCTCGGGGTTCGAAAATGTTCCGATTAACCTGCGGGCCTTGCCTCTATGGTCGTGCCGGACTACATCGCGCCGGCCCTTGCCCCGGGAGTTCCGATACTTGCCCAACGAGACGACCATGAACCGGCGGGTCTGGAAGCTGGCCTGGCCGGTCGTGCTCTCCAACCTCACCATCCCGTTCGTCGGTGCGGTCGACACGGCGGTGGTCGGCCATCTGGACGCGGCCTTCTATATTGGCGGGGTCGCGCTCGGCACGCTGCTCTTCGACTATATCTATTGGGGGTTCGGGTTTCTTCGCATGGGAACGACCGGGTTCGTCGCCCAGGCCAAGGGCGCGGGCGACGGCACGGAAGTGATCGCTTCCCTCGGGCGGGCGCTGATCCTTGGCCTTATCTTCGGAGGGAGCTGCATCCTGCTCTCGGCGCCGATCGAGGAGACTGCCTTCGCACTGCTTGAGGGAAGCGCGGAAGTGGAAGAGGCGGCGCGGACCTATTTCGCCATCCGGGTCTGGGCGGCGCCGGCTGCGCTCTGTAATTTCTCGCTCCTCGGCTGGCTCTTCGGGATGCAGGCGATGCGGGCGGGGCTGGTGCAGCAATTGCTGATCAATTCCGTCAATGTCGCCCTCAACCTCTATTTCGTGCTGGTTCTGGATTGGGGGATCGAGGGCGTCGCCCTGGCGACGGTGATCGCGCAATATGCTGGCCTCGCGGTCGGTGCCGCCATCGTCTGGCGTCTCGCTCCGCGCGATGCGCGGGTGCCGACGCTGCGCGAGCTGACGGATTTCCGCCGCCTGAAGGCCATCATGGCGGTCAACCGGGATATCTTTCTGCGCACCCTCGCAGTGCTGACCGCCGGCGCCTTCTTCATGAACGAGAGCGCGAAGCTCGGCGACACGGTGCTGGCGGCCAATGCCGTCTTCGGCGTCTTTAAGAGTTTCGCCGGTTACGGGCTCGACGGCTATGCGCATGCCGCAGAAGCGCTTGTCGGCGAGGCGATCGGCCGGCGCTCGCGCTCCCGGCTGCGCGAAGCGGTGATCGCGACGACGAAAGGGGCGGGCGTACTCGCGCTTCTGATCGCCGGGATTTTCTGGTTCGGCGGCGGGCTGATCGTCAACACCATCACCAGCATCGAAACCGTGCGCGAGACCGCGCGGGTCTACCTGCCCTGGGTCGCGGCCTTCCCGGTCCTCGCGGTCTGGTCCTTCCAGCTGGACGGTGTGTTCATCGGCGCGACCCGCGGGCAGGAGATGCGGAACAGCATGATCTTCTGCCTGGTACTGTTCGTCATTGCCGCGATTCCGCTGGTCGCCCAGTTCGGCAATCACGGGCTTTGGGCCGGCTACAGCCTCTTCCTGCTCGTCCGGGCCGTAACCCTGCTCGGATACTATCCCCGTCTGGAGCGCGGGCTCGCCGACTGATCAGAACTCGTGCCGGTCGATGACCATGGGCTCCTTGCGGGCATCCTCGACCCAGGCCTTTACCGCCTCGTGCTCCCATACCGCATCGGCATAGGCCGCGGCCTCGTCGGCGAGCTCCACGCCGAAGGTGCGGAAACGGGAGACGACCGGGGCGAACATCGCATCGGCTATGGTAAAGCGCCCAAAGAGATAGGGACCGGCGGCCGGATCGGTTACCCGCCGGCGATGGTTGCGCCAGATTGCTGTGACGCGGTTGATATCCTCCTGCACGCCGGGACCGCGGCCGAGCCCGGGAAAGCTGGAGCGGACGTTCATCGGCATGTTCTGGCGCAACGCCTGAAAACCGGAATGCATTTCAGCCGAGACCGAACGCGCCCGGGCACGGGCCATCGGATCGTCCGGCCAGAGCCCCGCATCGGGGTGTTTTTCGTTCAGATACTCGCCGATCGACAGGCTGTCCCAGACATTCAGCTCGCCGTCCTTCAGGACCGGAACCTTGCCCGAGGGCGAGTGCCGGAGGATCTCCTGCCGGGTGTTCGGGGTGTCGAGCGCGATCACCGTTTCCTCGAACGGAATGCCGGCGGCTTTCAGCATCAGCCACGGCCGCATCGACCAGGACGAGTAGTTCTTGTTTCCGATTATCAGGCTGTATTGCGCCATTCTGGTGTTCCCTCCGAACCCTGAGGGCATATTTGAACCGCCACGGCCTCCGTGCGCAACCTCTGTCTCTCCGCCGCTCTGCCCGCTATGCGGTGGCGCTTGAAGGGCTCCGGAGTGCGGGCTAGAAGAAAAGAGCCTTTTCCGTTCAGGAGCTTCCCATGCCGTTCCGCTTTGTCGCCAAGGCGACCCCGAAATCCATTCCGCTGACACCCGTGACCGCCGGATCTCTTGCCGGTTGGCTCAAAACCGCCGAGGCGCGGACCGCACGCTGGGTCAGGGATTCGGGTTTCAAGGCGGACGCGGGTACGGTCTGTCTGGTTCCGGACGCCGACGGCGGGCTGGAACGGGTGCTGTTCGGCGCCGGTGAAAGCGCGCAGCCGGGCGGCGGGCTCTGGGACCTGGCACCGCTTCCGCCGCTCCTGCCGAAAGGACGCTATTATCTCGACGCGGATCTCGCGCCGGAGGCCGCGACCCGCGCGGCGACCGGTTGGGCGCTCGCCCATTACCGGTTCGACAAGTTCAAGGAAAAGACCGTCTTCAAGGCCGAACTGGTCTGGCCTGAGGGGGCCGACCAGGCGGAAGTGACGCGGCTCGCCGAAGCGACGGGCCTCGCCCGCGACCTGATCAACCGGCCGGCCAACGATCTCGGCCCGGCCGAGCTTGCCGAGGCGGCGGCGGAGCTGGCGAAACGCTACAAGGCGAAGGTCGCCGTGACCGAGGGTGAGGCGCTGCTCGCCGAGAACTACCCGATGGTGCACGCGGTCGGACGGGCCGCGGACCGGGCGCCGCGCCTGATCGACATCCGCTGGGGCAAGAAGAACCACCCGAAGGTGACCATCGTCGGCAAGGGCGTGATCTTCGACAGCGGCGGGCTCGACCTGAAGCCGGCTTCCGCCATGCTGATGATGAAGAAGGACATGGGCGGTTCGGCGCAGGCCCTCGCGCTGGCGCAGCTTGTTATGGACGCCAAATTGCCGGTGCGCCTGCGCGTGCTGGTGCCGGCGGTGGAGAACGCGGTCTCGGGCAACGCCTTCCGGCCGATGGACATTCTTTCCTCGCGCAAGGGCCTGACCGTCGAAGTCGGCAATACGGATGCCGAGGGGCGCCTCGTGCTGGCCGACGCGCTGACCGAAGCCGACAGCGAGGCGCCGGAGATGATTCTCGATTTCTCCACCCTGACCGGCGCCGCCCGGGTCGCGCTCGGCACCGAGGTGCCGGCGCTGTTCGCGAATGACGACGCGCTGGCGGCCGACCTGCTGGAAGCGGGCGAGGAGGTCGAGGACCACCTCTGGCGGCTGCCCCTGCATCAGCCCTACAAGGCGATGCTGAAGAGCCCGAACGCGGATCTCTCCAGTACCGGGTCCGGCGGTTATGCGGGCGCGATCACCGCGGCCCTCTTCCTCGAGCATTTCGTTTCGCCCAAGACACGGTGGGCGCATGTCGATCTGATGGCGTGGAACCTGAAGGCGCGGCCGGGCCGTCCGGAAGGCGGGGAGGCCATGGGTGTCCGGGCTTTTTATAAAATGTTGCGTAAACGTTATGGTTAACGCGTTCCAGAATCGGACATTTGTTCCGGATCTGTGATTGCGCGGGGCCGCGCGGGCCTGTATAGTCAAATCGACTTCGAAACAAATGCAGCGCTGCCGGAACCGATATGGCCGTCGATTCGATTCAAGCCCTCAGCATCTGGCGCAAGGCCCTGGTGGAGAGCGTCCGGCGCGACACGCCGGATCTGACGGCACGTCAGCTTGCCGTGCTGCTGACCGTCTATATCGAGAGCCCGCCGCATACGGTACGGGGTCTGGCGGCGACGCTGAACGTGTCCAAGCCGGCCATCACCAGGGCGCTGGACCGGCTCGGCGAGTACGGCTTCGTGCGCCGCAAGGCGGATGAGAACGACCGCCGCAGCGTGCTGGTGCAGCGCACGGTCAAGGGTTCGGTGTTTCTGACCGAGTTCGGCGATCTCGTGGTCGGGGCCTCCAAGGGGACCCGCTTCGAGCAGTCCGACGCGGCCGACTGACCGCGCCCTTCTGCTTCCTCAATACCGCCTTAATACTGGGTCTTCGGATCGACGAGATTGTTCGGCGCCTCGCCGCGGAACACCTTGGTGATCGCGTCCGCCACCTGCTGGGCGCCGCTCAGCGGATTGGTCTGCGCCGAGACATGGGGCCAGAGATCGACTTTGGGATGTTCCCAGAAGGGGCTCTCCTCCGGCAGAGGTTCGGTGCGGAAGACATCAAGCGCGGCATAGGCGATATGCCCGCTGTCGAGGGCCGCCAGCAGATCCTCCTCGACCACATGTCCGCCGCGGCCCGAATTGATCACGAAGCTTCCCGCCGGCATCGCCGCCAGCGTCTCCGCGTTGATCACGCCTTCCGTTTCCGGCGTCAGCGGCAGAAGGCAGCAGAGGATCTCCGTCCGTTGCATGAACGGAATGAGCTGGTCCGCGCCGTGATAGCTCGTTACGCCTTCGATGATTTTTTCGCTCCGGCTCCAGCCAGCGGTGTCGAAGCCGAGCGCGGCGATCTTGGAAGCGGCATCGGCCCCCAGCGCACCGAGTCCGAGAATACCGACCTTGCGGCTCGCCGTGTCCGGCGCGGGCAGCGACTTCCAGGTCTTGGTCCGCCGCAGTTCCTCGTATTCCGGCGCCTGACGGTGGTAGCGCAGCACATGCAGCAGCACCCATTCGCTCATTGCCTGGGACATCCACGGGTCGACCAGCCGCATGATCTGCACGCCCTCGGGCAGCTCCGGATCGGCGAAGATATGATCGACGCCCTGACCGAGGGAGCAGACGCATTTCAGGTTAGGAAACTGCTTCAGCGAACCCGGCGGCATCTTCCAGCCCAGCACGAATTCGACATCCTCCGGATTGCCGACCTCCGGCCAGGCGCGGAAATCGAGATCGGGGATCAGCTCCTTCAGGGATTTCTCCCAACCGGTGGCGGTATCGCTCGAGGAGCGGAAAAAGACGGCGGGCATGGGACGCTCCGGAGATGTGTGGTCGAGGTGGGATCTTGGTCCTAGCATGGCATCGGCCGTCCCGGCCAGTGCGGGCAAACCGCGCGCCGTAATATGCCCGTCACGACTATCGTCTAGTGTGCGCGCCCTTTTCCCGAACCGGATCCAGGAGGTAGGCCGGAATGTTCGCGTGGTTCTCAGACAAGGTCGAAAAACATCGGAGCGGGATCGAAGGCACGGGCCTGCGGGCCGTGCGTGCGATCTCCGCGGGCGAGCTGCTGGTCATCAAGGGCGGCCATGTCTTCACGCGGGACCGCCGCGACGAACTGGCGAAGACGCTCGGTCCGTCCGAGATCCAGATCGACGATGGCCTCTTCATCGGCCCGGACCGGCCGGAGGACCGGGATGCTGGGATGATGTATCTGAACCATTCCTGCGATCCCAATGTTGGCATCGTCGGGCAAATCTCGTTCCATGCGATGCGCGACATCGCGGTCGGAGAGGAGCTTGCCTTCGACTACGCGACGGGCGACGACGACGATTGGAGCATGGAGTGCCGGTGCGGGGCGGAAAACTGCCGCGGGACCGTGACCGGAGAGGACTGGAAACGGCCCGAGCTTCAGGTGCGCTACGAAGGCTGGTTCTCCGCCTATCTCGCGCGGAAGATCGCGGCGCTGAAGGGTGGTTGAACCGCCACATTTACCCCGAACAAAAGTCGTCATCCCCGCTTTCGCGGGAATGACAACTGTTTTGGTTCGTGAGAAGGCGAGCGCGCTCGCTCAGGCCTTCGAAAGAATCTCGAGCGCGGCGTCGTGCACCCGCTTGTCCCCGGAGGCGAGGATACGGTTGGTCGACCCCGGGGCCGGGCGGTCTCCCTTCCAGTCGGTGACGATCCCGCCGGCGGCCTCGATCACCGGAACGATGGCGAGGAAATCGTAGTCCTGCAGGCCGGCCTCGACGCAGAGATCGACATGGCCGCTCGCAAGGGTCGCGAAATTGTGGCAGTCGCCGCCGAAGACCTGGTAGCGCGTTACGTCGCGGAGCGCGGCATAGGTTTCCTCGACACCGTCGAACATGCTCGGCGAGGTGGCGGCGAGGATGGCGTCCGACATGGCGGCACAGGACCGGACCGTCACCGGCGAGCCGTTCTTTCGCGTCATGAAGTCCGCGCCGCCGACGAAACGCTCGTCCAGCACCGGCATATCGATCACGCCGAGAACCGGCGATCCGTTCTCGACCAGGCCGATCAGCGTGCCGAAACGGGGGCTGCCGGTGATGAAGGCCTTGGTGCCGTCGATCGGGTCGAGCGACCAGACGAACTCCGCGTCGCCGCGCACCGTGCCGAATTCCTCGCCGGCGATGCCGTGCTCCGGATAGCGCTCCTCGATCAGGGCGCGCATGACCTTCTCGGCCGTGCGGTCGGCGATGGTGACCGGACTCTCGTCGGCCTTGGCCTCGATGCTGACGCCGAAATTATGATAGCGGCGGATCACGCCGCGCGCGGCATCGGCGAGGGAACAGGCGAAGGCTGCGAGTTCGGCGGTGGAGGGGCGGGTCATGTCTTCACTCCGGAATTGAAAAAGCCGGGCAGCGGGTGCCCGGCTTCGTCAGACAGTCTCGATCGATAGACGGGATCAGCCGCCGGAGGCCGCGTTGTAGGCGTCCTGGGCCGCCTGGATCTCTTCGGTCGTCGGCAGCGCCGCCGGGCTGTCGGCCAGCGAGCGCAGATAGGCGACCAGATCGGCGCGGTCGGAGGCTTTTTTGATGCCTGCGAAGTTCATCTTCGTGCCCGGCGCGTAGTCCTTCGGCTTTTTGAGGAACTTGTTCAGCGAGCTGTAGGTCCAGTTCGGCGTCTCGCCGGAGGACTTGATGGCATCGGAATAGGCGAAGCCGTCAATATGGCCCTTATCGGCATTCACGACGTTCCAGAGATTCGGGCCGACCTTGTTCGGGCCTCCCTTATCGAAGCTATGGCAAGCTGCGCATTTCTTCGCATCTTTCTGACCGGCGGCGACATCCGCTGTCGCCAGCAGTCCGAGAATCGGTTCGACCGGGGCCGGGCCGGAGGGCGCCGCGGCAGGTGCCGCGCCGTTGCCGCTCAATTCGATCGGATAGGCATTCTCTTCGAGGTCCGTCGGATGGACCAGCACGCCCGCGAACTTGCCGACGCCCATCAGAAGCAGGCCGCCACAGAGAACGCCCGCGGCGATCTTGTTGAATTCAAGAGAAGATGACATGCCGAACCCTCGTCCCGCCTTTGTTTCCCGCCGCTGCGGCGCCTCGTTGGACGTCGCGCGGACCAGCTTATCTCACATTCCGGCCGCAGTGCCAAAATCGGTGGCGACAGGCCGGGAACAGTTTCCTATAAGGTTCCGCCTCTTAAGACGCAAGTCCGGACATGGAGTTGCGTTCAAGAGGGGGAAGAGCGGCGCGCGACATTTCGCCGCGCCGCGGGCATGAAATCGTGTCCGGGAGGAAGGACCGCGATGGCGGCGAATGCGAAACCCAGCAACCCGATCGTGCTGATTCCGGCGCGCATGAAATCAGAGCGCCTGCCGGACAAACCGCTGGCGCCAATTGCCGGCGAGCCGATGATCGTGCACGTGATCCGCCGGGCCGAGGAGGCGAAGCTCGGCCGGGTCGCGGTCGCCTGCGCCGAACAGGAGATCGCCGACGCGGTGCGCGCGGCGGGCGGCGAGGCTGTGCTGACGGACCCGGGCCACCCCTCCGGCTCCGACCGGATCTGGGAAGCTTTGCTGAAGCTCGACCCCGAGGGCAAACACGATGCCATCGTCAACATCCAGGGCGACCTGCCGGTGCTCGATCCGGCGGTGCCGCGGGCGACGCTGGCTCTGCTCGACCGGGCGGAGGTGGATATCGGCGGCCCGGCCGCCCCGATCGTGGACGAGGACGACATCACCAATCCGAGCGTGACCAAGCCGGTCGTCGCCTGGGAAGCGGACGGCAGCCGGGGCCGCGCGCTTTATTTCAGCCGCGCCACGGTGCCTTACGGGCCGGGGCCGCTGTTTCATTTCATCGGTCTCTATGCCTATCGCCGCGCCGCGCTGGAGCGTTTCGTCGCCCTGCCGCCCTCGCCGCTGGAGCTGCGCGAGAAGCTGGAGCAGCTCCGCGCGCTGGAGGCCGGGATGCGGCTCGACGTGGCCCGCGTTGACACCGTTCCGCTCGGTGTCGATACTCCCGCGGACCTTGAGAAGGCCCGAAAAATCCTCGAAAAACAGTAAGTCCGAAAGTCAGTCCCGTGACCGAGCAGAAACAGAAGATCGCCTTCCAGGGCGAGCCAGGCGCAAACTCCCACATGGCCTGCCAGGCCGCCCGCCCCGACCTGGAGCCGCTGCCCTGTCAGAGCTTTGAGGACATGCTGGAAGCGGTGAAGACCGGCGAGGCGCTGCTGGCCATGGTCCCGGTCGAGAATTCCGTCGCCGGCCGGGTCGCCGACATCCACCACCTGCTGCCCGAATCCGGTCTCTACATCATCGGCGAGCATTACCAGCGCATCAACGCGATGCTGCTCGGCGTGCCGGGTGCGAAGATCTCCGACGTGAAGGAGATCCGCTCCCATGTCCATGCGCTCGCCCAGTCGCGCAAACTGATGGCCGAGCTCGGCGCCAAGCCGGTGCAGCATGCCGACACCGCCGGTGCCGCGCGCTTCATTGCGGAGCAGGGCGACAAGTCCATCGCCGCCATCGGCCCGCGTCTCGCGGCCGAACTCTACGGTCTCGACATCCTGCGCGAGAGCGTGGAGGACGCGGAGCACAACACAACGCGCTTCCTGATCATGGCCCGCGAGGGGATCATGCCGCCCGCCGATAACGGGCCGTGCGTGACCACCATCATCTTCCGCGTGCGCAGCGTGCCCGCCGCGCTCTACAAGGCGCTCGGCGGCTTCGCCACCAACGGCATTAACCTGACGAAGCTGGAATCCTATCTCGTCGACGGCAAGTTCACCGCCGCCCAGTTCTATGTCGACGCCGAGGGCCATCCGGAGGAGACGCCGCTGAAGCTGGCGCTCGAGGAGCTGCATTTCTTCTGCCCGAAAGGCGCGGTCCGCATCCTCGGCACCTATCCGGCGCACAAGTTCCGCATCGAACAGATCATCAACGGCCCCGTCGCCTGACCGGCGGCGCGACGCCAATTCAAGGGAGCCCATCCATGCCTTATGCCGTCATCGCCCGCGACAAGCCCGGCGCGCTCGAGGAGCGCGTGAAGCACCGCCCGGCCCATGTCGAGTATCTGAAGTCGAAGATGGACCTTATCCTCTGCGGCGGCGCCACCCTCGGCGGCGCGGACGAGAGCATGGACGGCAGCCTCTTGATCCTCGATACCGAGGACCGCGCGGTGGCCGAGGATTTCGCCAAGAACGACCCCTTCGCCCTGAACGGCGTGTTCGAGGCGGTGATCGTCACCCCGTGGCGGAAGACGATCTGGGACAAGGCGCTGCAGGGCTGACGCGAACCGCACGCCCCCCTCTTACCCTAACGGTCGTCATCCCCATTTGCATGGGGATGACGACCGGGTATGGGTTCGCGCCACGCGCTTATCCAATCCCAACCCCCTGTCGAAGCGATAGACGATCCCCCGCCGATCCCCGACACTGATCCCGCGCAAGGGCCGCGAAGACGGTCCCGCAAGGGAGGTACGGATGGCGAAGACAAGGATCGCGGTGGCCGGGGCCGGCCTGATCGGGCAGGAGCATTGCAAGCTGATCGCGGCCTCGGACGCGGCCGAGCTTGCCGGCATCGCCGACCCGGCGCCGGCGGCGCGGGGCTACGCGGCGAGCCTCGGCGTCCCGCATTTCGACGATCTCGAAACGATGCTGGACGAGACCGGGCCCGGCGGCGCGGTCGTCGCCCTGCCGACCGGCCTGCACCTGTCGGCGGGCCGCGCCTGCATCGCCCGTGATATTCCTTGCCTGATGGAGAAACCGGTCGCGGCGACCCTGAAGGAGGCGTTCGAGCTGGCAAGGGCGAGCGAGGCGGCGGGGATCCCCGTCCTTGTCGGCCATCACCGGCGCCACAGCGTCGATATCCGGTTGGCCCGCGAGACCGTCGCGAGCGGCGGGCTCGGCCGCATCGTGACGGTGAGCGGCATGTCCTGGGTCGACAAGCCGGACAAATATTTCGACGTCGCCTGGCGCCGGCAGGAGGGCGGCGGCACGCTCTTGATCAACCTGATCCACGATATCGACTGCCTGCGCTTCATCCTCGGCGAGATAAGCCGGGTCAGTGCCTTCACCTCGAATGCGGTGCGCGGCCTCGATGTCGAGGATACGGCGAGTGTCTCTTTCGAGTTCGAGAGCGGCGTGCTCGGCGGCTTCACCATCAGCGACGCGGTCGCCTCGCCCTATAGCTGGGAGCGGACCTCGGGCCAGGCGCTCTATTTCCCGCACCAGCCGGAAAACTACCTCTTCATCGGCGGCCGCGACGGCGCGCTCGAGGTGCCGACCATGGAACACTGGCATCACGGGGCCGGCGGCGGCGACTGGCAGAGCGAACTCTTCCGCGAGACCCTGCCGCTCGACGGCAGCCAGACCTACGAGAACCAGCTCGCGCATTTCCTGAAGGTGATCGACGGCGACGAGCCGCCGGTGATCGATGCCGAGGACGGCGCCCGCACGCTCGCCGTGCTGCTCGCTGTGAAGACGGCGGCAAGAGAGGGGCGCGTGGTCGAGGTCGCGGAGATGCTGGAGGGACTTTAGGGGAGTGAGCGATCGATTGAGGCGTATTTTACCATGGGCTCGCTTTCCTTCCCATTTCCACTGGTCGTCATTCCCGCGAAAGCGGGGACCCAGCGAGCATAGAGCCGAGCCCGTCTTCCCTGGGTCCCCATTTGCATGGGGATGACGACCTGGGTCTGGGGGGTAAGTGATTGCCCTCGTTCCCCCTCGAAAGTCGCCGTCCCGGACCCCGATCCGGGATCCACTCTCCGACGCGTCATTCCCGTCGCCAGTGGTTCCCGACCTCCGTCGGGATGACGGTCACAATGCGTGTCTCATCATTTCCTGCTCCCCGGGGTCCCACTGTCCGTTCGTTCGGTCCGGCGACGGAACCGACGGAGCCCGCGACCGGAGGTAGCGGAGCATGTCGGCCGCGCCGGCCGCCGACGCGCCCCTGAACCTCAGGCGCTGTTCGAACGTCGTCTCGATATTTTCCGGACTGGGTACGCGGTCGTCCATGGCGGGTGCTCCCGTTTCTGCGGCGAAGGAAAAAAACTTGTCTTTTGCAAGTAAAAATCAGATAGAACGACAACTTGCTTTTTGCAAGTGATTTTCCTAAATTGGGTCCATGGAAAACACGAACAAGCTCCGCACGAGCGGATGTCCGGTCGCCTTCGGTCTCGATATTTTCGGGGATCGCTGGAGCCTGCTGATCATCCGCGACATGATGCTGCACGGCAAGAAAACCTACGGGGATTTCCTCGAAGGGGGCGAGGGCATCTCCACCAACATCCTCGCCGCCCGCCTGAAGCAGTTCGAGGCCCAGGGGATCGTCGCGAAGTCACGCGACCCGGACAGCGGCCGCAGCTATCTCTACCACCTGACGGACAAGGGCCGCGATCTGGCGCCGATCCTGTTCGACATCATTCTCTGGAGCGGCAAATACGACGCGCGGCCTTTCGCCCGCAAGGGCGTGCTGAACAGACTGAAGGAGGACAGGCCGGGCATGGAGGCGAGGGTGCGGTCCGGTGAACTTGCGCCGATTCAGCCCGAACCGGTGAACGGGGCGGAGGACTGAGCCGAACCGAAGGAACGGGCCGCCGAGGGCGCGGAATTGAGTTGTGTGTCCCCTTAACTCGTCCCCTTAACTCCCAGTGATTGCTTCTTCCATCCCATTCCAATCTGTCGTCATTCCCGCAAACGCGGGGACCCAGGGAGCGTAGAGCGTCACCCGTCTTCCCTGGGTCCCCATTTGCATGGGGATGACGACATGAGTTTGGGGGAGTGAGATGTCCCCTCGTTTCACCCTCGAAAGTCGCCGTCCCGGACTCCGATCCGGGATCCATTCTCTGACGCGTCACTCCCGTCCCCAGTGGATCCCGACGTTCGTCGGGATTATGGGTGGAAAGTGCGGGAAATTAAGTGATGTGTCCCCTGAATTCGCTGAATTCGCGCTTGTTTCCCTCAAATCGGACTTTTGTATGGATGACGGTTGGTGCCGGCCGACGCGTCCTCCATAGTTCAGCCTTCGGCAATTGATGGAGGAGCCGCCGTGTCGAAAACAGGGGCGTCCGAAAGTGATGAGGAAAATGCAGCTCGGAAGTTTTTTGGGTGGGAGTGCTCTCGATTAAGGAAAGATTTTTTTTCATTCGGATGGCTTGGACCGATTGTGTTGGCGCTGGGGATCGCTGCGTTTGCCGTCGGACTTTCGTGCCCTAAATGGCAAGGCTCCATGGCGGGGAGCTGTGCTTTACTGGTCGTGATTGCAATGGCCTTCGACTACTTCTTTTTTCCAAAGCCGGGCGACGGGATCAAGGCGCCCAATCCGTGGCTGCGGATTCCAAGTGGAATTTTGGCGTCTGGGTCGGCAATTCTCTGGATACTTGACGGTTGGCCGTAGTGATATTTGGTCAAGCCAATTGCGCCGTGATTGGCTTGGATCGGCACGATGCTCCTCAAATCAGCTCCTGCTCCCGATCGTCCGTCTCCCCATACCGCTGCAGCGACGGCTTCTTCAGCCCCTCGTAGAGTTTCTCGATCCCGGCATTGATCTCGCGGTTGTTGCGCTCGAAGAGCGAGTTGCCTTGGAGGTCGCTCTCGACCAGCAGCGGGCCGAACTTTTCCACCTCCAGCACCCACATCGCCTGGGCGATGCCGAGTTCGTCGAGCCAGTGGGCCGCGCGAACCTGATTGATGCCGCGTCCCAAGAGCGCGCCGGTGCCGTAGCCGACGGTGGTGAGATAGACCGCGCCGGCGGGCACGAAGAGGGCCTTGTAATCCTCCTCCGACATACCGCCCTTGCCGACGATCAGCTTGGCGCCGGAGGCGGCGAACCAGTCCTTCATCCATCTCGAGAAGCGGAAGCTGGCGGTGGCGGTGACGGCGCTGACCTTCAGGCTGCCGTCCTCCTGCTGGGCCGCGGCGGGGGAGCAGTGGAAATTGACGTTGCCGATCTCCGCGAAGGGGGCGGGCGGCGTCTCGCCATTCTCGAGCATTCGTCTGTAGACGCCCTCGCGCGCCGTATAGATCAGGCCGTCGAGATAGACCACGTCGCCGAGTTCCAGCCCGGCCAGATCCGCGTCCGTGACCGGGGTCTTCAGGCGGACCGTTTTGCGCTCGCGGGCATTTCCCATGAGACACTCTCCCGTCGCATATAGGGGGTGAACCAGTTCGGGTCGGTGCGGAATTCCGTCCGGCCGTCGGCATGGAGGCGCACGGTGGCGCGGCGCGAGGAGAGGCAGAAGGCGTGCAGGCTCATCGGCATGCCGCCTGTATGGGTATAGCCGACCTCGATATGGCAATCGACCACCATGCTCTTGCCGACGAAGCCCATCGCGCCCATGCCGATGCTATTGCCGAGTTCCTGCAGCTCCAGCTCCAGCTCGGCGATCTTCGGGTCCGGGTTGCGGTCTCCGACGGTGCGCAGGCACGCGGCCTGCTTGCCGAGCACCATGCAGGTATCCTTGGAGCCGCCCAGCCCGACGCCGACGATCGCCGGCTGGCAGGCGAGGCCCCTTTTTCCGAAGGCGATCATGCCGTCGAGGAAGAAGCGCTTGATGCCGTCGATCCCGTCGCCGGGGAAGAGCATGCGGTAGTCGGTGCCGAAGAGCCCGCCCTTGTGCACCGTGGTGATGTCGACCCAGTCCGCGTCCGGCTCGAAGCTGTATTCGATCTCGGGCGCGTTGATGCCGACATTGTTGTTGTGATCGGTGCGCCAGAGCGGATGGACCCGGTTGGGGCGGAGCGGAATGTCGTGGGTGGCCCGCGCGGTGGCGCTGCGGAGCGCCTCCTCGAGGGCTATAAACCCGCCTTCCAGTTTGGCCTCGTTGCCCGCCTTCACGTAGTAGCGCGGCACGCCGGTATCGGCGCACATCGGCCGGCGGTCTTCCTTCGCCGCCTCGTAATTCTCCAGCATGGCCTCGAGCACGAAGGCGGAAAGGTCGCCATCCTCCGCCGAGGCCATCTGTTTGATGCCCGCGAGATAATCGTCGGGGATATCGATCCCGGCCTTGAACATGATCTCGTAGGCAGCCTGTTCGACTGCTTCTTTTGCGATCACCGGCGCTCCTCCCTTTAGACACGAGGCCTGGCTGGGGAGAAGCCTAGCTGCTTTCCGGAGAGTTGGGGAAGGGGAGATCCGGAAAAGGAGCCGTGTCGGGAGGGCGCCGGTGAACCTCGGAAACGGAGTGGGGCGTCAGGGTTTCGTGCTCACGATCTCCCAGACCTCGCCCGGGCGGAGGCACGCGGTGCCGGTCTGGACCTGCTCGGCTGGACCGACCGTCACGCTGCGCTGGAACTCGCGGCAATAGTCGCTCTTCGCGGGCAGCTTGCCCTGGCGGATCTTCCAGTCGCCGTCCGGCATCAGGCAGGCCGTGCCGTAAGCATCGACCTCCGCGCCGCCGACGCGGATGCGGTCCTGGTATTCCCGGCAATAGGGCGCTTCCTTGGCCACGGCCGGCGTGACAGGCGTGACCGGGATCACCGGCGCCGCTTTCGGCGCATGGCGGCTCAGCCTCTGCGGGCTCGGCGGCCCCTCGATCCAGAGGCAGCGGCCTGCATCCATGCGGAAATAGCCGAAACCGCCGTGATGGGGGTGCCGCATCATGTGGAACTCGGGATAGCTGGCGCAGAAGCCGGGCCTGAGGTCGAAGGCGGGCTCGGGGCTCTTGCCGTGCTGGGGCGGCTTGCCCGGCGGATGTCCCGGGCCGGAGGCGGCAAGCGCCTCGGCGGCCGCGACGGTGAGGAGCATCGCCGTCAGTCCGGCGGCGATGCGGAGAAGAAGGGTTCTGGCAGTGGCCATGGGTTCGGTCCCGTTCGATCGTTCTGATCCCTAGAACGGGCCCGGCGCCCGCGATCCGTCGCGCGGCGCTGTAAAGTTTTGTGAATGTGGCCTATTTGCCGTCCGGTTTCTTCAGCGCACGGCGGGTCAGGCGGTGCAGGAAGAACCAGAGCGCGACGACAAGCAACGGCAGCAGCGCCGCCGAGGCGACGGTCGTGTCGAGCTTGACCAGACCCGTCTTCACCATTCCGTCGAGCAGGTATTTCAGCAGGTTCACCGCGTAATAGCTGATCGCCACCACGGAGAGCCCCTCGACCGTGCGCTGGATCGCGAGCGACTGGGCGGCGCGGCGGTTCATGCTGTCGAGCAGGTCGCGGTTCTGCCGCTCGACCTTCACCTCGATCCCGGTGCGCAGCAGGCTGGAGAGGCGCGAGGCGCGTTTCGAGATCGCCTCCTGACGGCTCTGCACCGACCAGCAGGTGCGCAGCGCGGGATCGATCCGCCGCATCAGATAGTCGAAGAGATGGATATAGCCGTTGAAGCTGATCGCGCCGAGCTGGCGCAACCGGCTTTCGACGATCTCGAAATAGGCCGTGCTGGCGCGGTAGCGGTAGCTCGAATCCGCGATGATGGTCTCCAGCTCGGCGGAGAGCTGGGCCAGCGGGTCGAGCAGGCTCTCGTCGGAGCGTTCGGGATCGCCTTCGGCCAGCTCCGCGGCGATCTTGGCGAGCCCGCGCTCGATCCGTTCCAGCTTCGGGCTGGAAGCGCGGGCGATCGGCAGGGAGAGCAGGGAGAGGCGCCAGTAGGTCGCGAGCTCCAGCACGCGCTGCACGGTCTGCCCGAGCAGTTCGGGGCCGAGGTCGCCGGCGCGCAGATACATCCGGTCGAACCCGTCGTCATGGGTGCGCAGATCGCCGTAGATCTCGACCCGCTCCTTCTCCATGAGGTTGGCGAAGACCTCGTTGCCGTCGAACCAGCGCGAGAGCCGGCCCGTGTCGAGCGGCGCGTCGATACCGTCGGAGACCGCGAGATGGACCGCGACCAGGACCTCGCCGAACTTGGCTTCCTTCCAGTCCGCCGGCAGCAGGTTGAAGACGGTCTCCTCGAAGGGCGCATCGAAGGTCTCGGAGCGCAGGAAGGTGTAGGTCGAGAACTCGGTATGGCGTTCCCACTTGACGGTGAAGGGGCCGAGATTGGCGGTGAAATGCTTCATTTCGGAGGAGGGCTCGGGCTTGCCGTACTTGCGGCAGAGCGCGACCAGATCCTCGAAATCGCGCTCGCCGCCATGCTCGCCGGTGCCGAAGGCGAGGTGGCTTATGCGCAGGGGCGCTTTCGCCGGCCGGATCGGGCGGGCGTGCAGTTCCAGGGTCAGCTGATCCCGTTCGGGATGAAATTTCACGTCTCGTGCCCTCCGTCGGAGCAGGACCGGTCCCGATCTCCCTTACAGTTTCGCGGCGCGTTCCCCAATGAGGCACCTTGCCGCGCTCATCCGGTCGCGTCTATTCCGCCGGACTCATTCCGCTGCCGTGGGCGGCGCCCCCGCCTCGTCCTCGATCAGCGACTGGCCCGGCGCGACGACGGAGAAGTCGACCGGCACCATGTCCAGCGCCAGACCGGCCTCGCTCTGCGTCACGCGGGTGAAGCGCGTCTCCTCCAGCGATCCGGTCTCAGGGAAATCCTCGCGGTAATGCGCGCCGCGGCTGTCCTCGCGGCCGAGCGCCGCCGATGCGATGACCGTGCCGATATCGATCTGGCTTTCGAGGTTCATCCAGTCGTGCCAGGTGAGATTGAAGCTGCGGTCGCCGTCGGCGAGGCCGGTCTCGTGCAGTTCGGCGCGAAGATCGCCGAGCCCTGTCATCGCCTCCGCCAATCCGGTCCGGTCGCGCAGGATGCCGACCTTGTCCCACATCAGCCGCCAGAGCCGCTCGCGCAGGTCGGAAAGGTCGCCGCCGCCGGCCGCGAAGGGCCGCTCCGCGCGGTCGAGCCCTGACTCGATCACGTTCCGGTCCGCCTCCTTCCAGCTTGCACCCGCCTTCACGAAGGCCGCCATGCTCTCGCCCGCGATGCCGCCGAAGACGGTGGAGTTCGCGACCCCGTTGCCGCCGAGCCGGTTCGCGCCGTGCACGCCGCCGCAATCCTCGCCGGCGGCGAAGAGGCCGGGCAGGGCGGTGGCGCAATCCAGCTCGAACTCGACGCCGCCCATCATGTAATGCGCCGTCGGCACCACCTCGACGCGGCCGCCCGCGAGATCGAAGCCGCAATCGGCGCAGCGCTCGACCATGCCTTTGAAACGCTGGCGGACGCTGTCGGGCCCAAGATGCGCCATCTCGATATAAACCCCGCCGTTCGGCGTCGTATTTCCGTCCCGCATCTCGGCATAGATCGCGCGGCTGACGATGTCCCGGGTCGCCCGCTCGCCATGGGCATGGTAGCGGGTCATGAAGCGCTCGCCGTCGCCGTTGAGAAGATAGCCGCCGGCGCCGCGCAGCCCCTCCTCCAGAACCGTGCCGGTCATCCGCGTGTCGGTCCCGGCGAGGAGGCCCGTCGGGTGGAACTGCACCATCTCCATGTCGCGCAGCGGCAGGCCGCGGCGGAGTGCCATGCCCATGCCGTCGCAGGCCTTGTCGCCGGAGGGCGTGTGGTAGAGATACATGGTCGGCCCGCCGCCGCTCGCGAGCAGCACGGCCTTGGCCTCGACATAGCGGTAGCGGCCCGTGCGCATGTCGATCAGCAGCACGCCGGCGATGCCGCTGCCGTCGCGTGCCGGGACCAGCTCGATCGCCCGGTGCTCCTCCAGCTTGTTCACGCCGCGGGCCCAGACCTGTTCCATCAGCCGGTTGACGATCTCGATGCCGGTGAGGTCGCCCTTGTGCACGGTGCGGTCGAAGCTCTGCCCGGCGAAGGCCTTCTGGTGCAGCGAGCCGTCCGGATTGCGGTCGAAGAAGCAGCCGAGCTCGTTCTCCAGCTCGTGGATCCGTTCGACCGCCTTCTCCACCAGCTTCCAGGCGAGGTCCTGGCGCGGCAGCCACTTGCCGCCGACGATGGTGTCCATGAAGTGCCGCTCGACGCTGTCGCCGGGCGCGAGCGCGACGTTGTAGCCGCCCTGCACCATGCGGGTGCAGCCGCATTTGCCGATCAGCCCCTTCACCGCGATGGTGACGTCGAGCTCCGGATCGGCCTGCAGCGCGTGCAGGGCCGCCATCAGCCCGGCCCCGCCGGAGCCGATGATCAGGATGTCGGTGCGGAGGGTATCGATCTCGCGGCTCATGCGACCATGATCCAGAAGACAAGGCCGGCCAGCACGGAAGCGCCGGCGCCGAGGGAGATCAGCATTTTAAGCGGGTCGCGCCAGGGCAGGAACTCAAGCGCCAGAACGCGCAGCCCGAACCCGAGATGCAGGGTCAGCAGCATGACGAGGCCCCACTCGGCCACCTTCACCAGCGGCCGGTCGGTCCAGACGAGCATGCCGTCGAGCGCGTCGCCGCCCTCCAGCGCGAGACCGAGAACGAGGAAATGCGCCGGCAGGAAAAGAGCGAGGGCGAGGCCGGACAGCCGGTGCCCGAGCGCCGCCCACCAGCCGGGATGATTGCGCGAGGCCCGGATCATGCCGTCACCGCCCAGATGGCGCGGAGGCCGAGCGCGAGCAGCAGCAGGGCGAAACCGCCTGTCGCGAGATCGAGGGAGCGGCCGCGCCAGCGGGTCCATTCGCGGAGAATGTTGCGCAGCCCGATCGGCGCATGCAGCGATGCCGCAAGCACGAAGAGGCCGTAGAAGCCGGCCCAGAAGAGGTTGCCTTTCGTCCGGCCGAGGATCTCGCCCGCCGAGAGCCCGCCCTCGACGGCGTAGAGGATCAGGCCGAGATGCACCAGCACCAGCGGCGCCAGCAGCATGGCGCTTGCGCGCTGCAGCAAATAGAGCCGCGCCTCCAGCATCAGAGCTCTCCCCGCATGAGCGCGGCGAGCGTCATCCGCTTCAGCCCGGCGATCCCGGCGGTCGGGTTGATCCCGACCGGGCAATGCTCGACGCAGCTTCCGTGGCTGTGGCAGGAATGGCAGCCGCCGCTTTCCGAGACCGCGCGCAGCACCGAGGAGCTGTCCGCGTCGCGCTCGTCATTGGCGAGCGTCCAGGCCCGGTTGAGGGCGGCGGGCCCGAGATAGCTCTCGTCCCAGCTGACGACGTCGCAGGCGGCGTAGCAGACCGCGCAATTGATGCATTCGATCCCGGCATCGGCCGCGGTGCGGGCCGGGCTTTCCGGCGAAACCGGTGCCATCGGCTCGTGCCTTGTCCGGGTCGGTTCGTGCCGGCCGCGGGCGTCCTGCCACTTCTCGAAGAAGGGCGCCATGTCGGTCGCGAGATCCTTGATCTTCGGGAGATTGGCGAGCGGCTCGATGCGGAGTTTGCCGCTCTCGGCGACTTTCGCCACATGGGTCCGGCAGGTCCAGCGCGGCTTGCCGTTCACCTGCATAGCGCAGGAGCCGCACATCCCGACCCGGCAGGCGAAACGGTAGGCCAGCGCGGGCTCGGCGTTCCGCTGCACCCAGGTCACCACGTCCAGCACGGTCTGGCTTGCCTGGCGAGGCACGCGATAGGTCCGGAGCGCGCCGTCCTCGGCCCCGCGCCAGATCTCGACCTCCAGCATTTCCTCCGTATCGGCGGTGTCTTGCATGCCACCACTCCTTAGCTTTGGGATGGAGTGTGGCGCCTATTCGGAGTGGCGGAAAGGGGCGGGCGTGGAAAAAGTCCGGTTCGGCCCCGGCGCCTAGCTGTAGCGGCTTTGGCCCCAGAAACCGGGCCGGGTTTCCAGCAGATGCTGAAGGCCGGTGCGCTCCAGCGCCTTGGCGATGGCGGCGTCGGCCGCGTCCAGCACCGCGTCCTCGTCGAGGCTCAGCACCTTGCGGCCGCGCATCAGGATGCGGCCGTCGACGATGGTGGTGTCGATGTCGGCGGCGTTGGCGAAATAGATCGCCCGGTGCAGCGGCATGTTGGCCGGCACCAGATGTGGTTTCCTGAGGTCGAGCAGCACGATGTCGGCCTTCTTGCCGGTTTCGAGCGAGCCGATTTCCGTCTCCATGCCGATGGCCTTCGCGGCGTCGATGGTGACCATCTCCAGCGCCTTGCCGGGCGGCAGGATCTGATCGTCGCGGAAATGGCGGCGGTGGTAATGCATCGCCTGCTGCATGTGCCGGAACATGTCGCCGGAACGGTCCGGCGCCGGCGCGTCCGAGCCGATGGCCACGGTGACGCCGAGATCGATCAGTTCCGGCGTCGGACAGCGGCCGCGCACCGAGGCGATGGCAGAGGGATTATGGACGACGCTGGCGCCGCTCTCGCGGAGCGCCGCGATATCCGCTTCCGTCAGGTTCGTGCAGTGGGAAAGGTAGGCATCCGGTCCGAGGATGCCCTGTTCCCGGTGGGCATAGGCGATGCTGCCCTCGCGGTGGCCGTCCTGGGTGAAACGCAGCCCGAGCTCGCGCGAAAGGGCGCGCACCTGGCGGGCATCGTCCGTGACCTGCTCGGGCGTGACGCCGTCGGGAAGTGCCTGCTTTTCGTGGCTGACGGGATAGGTGAGGGCGACGGAGAGGCGCCCGTCGGCGCCGCCGTTCCATCTGTCGGCCAGCGCTCTGCTGACCTCAAGCTGACGCTCGAAGCCGATTTCCCGGTTCGTGCCGGTGTCCCAGTCCTTATAGATCCAGGGGAAGGGCGGACGGTTGCAGCCGACCGCGACGACGGCGCGGGTGCCGGCCGCGGAGATGGCCTCGCAATGGGCCGCGGCATGGCCCGGATGGTCGGTCCGGCTGATGCTGTCGCCGCCGCCGAGCATCGATACTCCCGTGGTGACGCCGGCTTTGATCCGCTCCAGCGCGAAGAGCGCGGCGTCCGCGCCCCAGAAATCAGCGTCTGAGCCGCGCGTGTAGATCTGCTTGCAGGCATCGAACCAGCCCTGGCTGTCGTCGCTCGCCAGCGTTTTCACCAGCGCATGGCCGGCATGGGCATGAGCGTCGATCAGGCCGGGCAGCACCAGCATGCCGGAGGCGTCGATCCGTTCCGCATCCTCCGGCGCATGCAAATCGGTGCCGATATCGGCAATGCGCCCATCGCGGATCAGGACGCTCGCGCCTTCCAGAACGCGGCGTTCCGCATCGAGTGTGACGACTATGCCGCCTTCGATCAAAAGTGGATGCATCAATGTCTTGCTGTGCGCAACCGGAAGTTAATTTACGAACGCGCCACTGCGGACGCCGTCGCCATTATGACCGGTGGGAATTCCAGAGCACAAAGAAAAGATCCTGGCCGAGAGGATGTTCCGGGCAGGCGGTTTCCGAGACCGGCTCGCGACGCCTTTCGTCCGAACCATCTGTTTTTTCGGAAAAGTGAAATTTTTCAAGCTCCTGCATGCCAAGACGTTGCAGGACGGAACCGCGGTTTCTGTTCTCGAAATCCGGTTCGTTGGACAAAATGTCTCTCCTTCTGTGAGATTCCCCCGTTACTGGGCAGAGCTATTTCCTCACCAAATCACGGGTTGAGTCAAGGAATGGCCCCTCCTTCGTGAACCGCCCCGTGCGACACCGGTGGTTGCGGCGCGGAGGCCTCTGCGCCTAGTCTCGCTCTCGGCTCATCTGAAGGGACTCCGCGCTCATGAAAACCATTGCCGATCTGATCGAGGACCGTTTCGGTCTGGAGACGGAGGCCGGCCGGGACATGCCGGCTGAAGGCGATCTCGCGAACATTCTCGGCCACCGGTCGCACCGCCGCTACAAGCCGGATCCGGTTCCGGAGAATCTGCTGGAAGTGCTGCTGTCCGCGGCTTTCTCGGCACCGGCGAAATCGGACCTGCAGCAATCCGGAATCCTGATCGTCCGCGACACGGAAAAGCGGAAGAAGATCGAGGCCCTGATGCCGGCCATGCCCTGGATCGCCGAGGCGCCGGTCTTCATGGTCTTTCTGGCCGACAACCGGCGGATCCGGCGGATCTCCGAGATGCGCGGAACGCCCTTCGCCAACGATCACCTGGACTCGGTTCTGAACGCGGCGGTCGATGCGGGTCTGGTCCTGATGAACTTCATCCGGGCCGCGGAATCCGTCGGGCTCGGATGTTGCCCGATCAGCGTGGTGCGCAATCACATCGAGACGGTCTCCGAGCTGCTCGAACTGCCGGAGCATGTCTTCCCGCTCTGCGGCTTCTGCCTCGGCTGGCCCGCCGGCGAAGGCCATATCAGCCTCCGCCTGCCGCCGAGGGTGATGGTGCATACTGATCGCTACGACGACAGCGGGCTGGAGGCGGAGGTCGCCGGATATGATGCGCGCCGCAGCGCGCGCTACCGGATCCCGGACGAAAAGCAGAGATTGGTCGATGAATACGGGCTGGCGCAAGATTACGGCTGGTCGGAGGACAAGGCGCGACAAGTTTCCAAGCCGGAGCGCATGCAATTGGCCAAATATTTACGCAGCCAAGGATTCAATCTTGAGTGAGCAAGCATTTCCGCTTTCGCGCATCCCGGAAAAAGGGCTGGCGTTGGATACGCGGATTTCCTAACGTTTTTCCCGTCGGGGATACCGCGCCGCGAGAAAAACAAAAAATGCGGTTCGGGCACGGGCCTGCGGTCTCCCTGGATGACAAGGGAGGAACTAGATGCATTTCGTGAAAACGGAACTGCGCGCCGCTGCCATTGCGGCCGCTCTGACAGCATCGCTCGGTCTCGCCGCGGCTCCGGCCGAAGCGAAGGTCGACGGTGACACGATCATCCTGGGTTCGGCGATCTCGCTGACCGGGAAGTACTCGACCAACGGCATTCACGCGCAGAACGGCTATGAGCTCGGCGTGAAGATGATCAACGACAATGGTGGCGTGACCGTCGGCGGCAAGAGCTACAAGTTCAAAGTCGTCTATTACGATGATGAGTCGACGCCGGCCCGCGGTGCCCAGCTCGCCGAGCGCCTGATCAATCAGGACGGCGTCAAATATATGCTTGGCCCGTACAGTTCCGGCCTGACCAAGGCGATCGCGCCGGTCACCGAGAAATACAAGATTCCGATGGTGGAAGCCGAAGGCGCCTCGCGTTCGCTCTTTACCCAGGGCTACCGCTACCTCTTCGCCGTGCTCTCGACCTCCGAGCAGTATCTCGCGAGCTCGATCGCGCTCGCGGCCGAGATCGCGGAGCAGAACGGCAAGAAAGCCTCCGACGTGAAAGTCGCGATGGCGTTTGAGAACGATCCGTTCTCGCTCGACGTGCGGGCCGGCGTGGTCGAAGACGCGGCGAAATACGACATGAAGATCGTGATCGACGACAAGCTGCCGCGCGATCTTTCTGACATGACCTCGACTCTGACCAAGGTCAAGGCGCTGAAGCCGGACCTGCTGGTCGTCTCCGGCCACTCCAAAGGGGCCGCCACCGCGGGTCGCCAGATCTCGGAGCTGAAAATCAGTACGCCGATGATCGCCATGACCCACTGCGAGGCGGCGAAGGTGGTCGAGAAATACGGCGCCGATGCAATGGAAGGTCTTCTCTGCCCCACCCAATGGGCCGAGACGCTCAGCTACAAGGACGACCTGTTCGGGACCGCTGCCGAGTACGACGCGCTCTTCAAGAAGACCTTCGAGGGCTACAAGACCGTGCCGTACCAGTCGGCACAGGCGACGGCCGCGGTCATGGTCTGGAAGGACGCGTTCGAGCGCGCCAACAGCTTCGATACCGAAGCGCTGCGGGACGCGATCGCGGATACGAACATGACGACCTTCTATGGCGGCATCAAGTTCTCGCCGGAAGGCAACAACATCGCCAAGCCGATGGTGCTGCGTCAGATCCAGGACGGCGAATACAAGGTGGTTGCCCCGGTGAAATGGGCCTCCTCCAAAGCGCGTCATCCGCGTCAGCCGAAATACTGATCGCCTAACCGAGAGGGGAACGGCGGAAGGGCTTCGCTCTTCTGCCGTTTCCTATCCGTCGGACGCGTGCGGCGCGTCCCGACGCCTTTGCGGGAAGGGTTGCGACCTTAAATGCTCGACAATATTTCAATTCTGTTCCAGGCGCCGATCTTCGCCGTGGACCTGCTGGTGCAAGGGTTGCTGATCGGCGGGATCTTCGTCCTCGCCGCCTACGGCCTCGCGCTGGTCTGGGGCGTGATGAACGTGAAGAATCTCGCCCAGGGCGACATGGTGATCCTCGGCGGTTACGTCGCCTACCAGTGCACGCTCTGGGGCATGCATCCGATCATCGCGCTGCCGATTGCCTTCATGCTGCTCTTCGCGCTCGGCTGGGGCATCTACGCGACCATCATCCGACGCGTCGTCGACCGCGACATGTTCACGTCGCTGCTCGCGACATTCGGGCTCAGCCTGCTGATCCAGCAGGCGCTGAATCTGCGCTTCGGGCCGGAGGTCAAGATCGCGGAATCCGGTTTCGGCACGCTCGATTTCGGCGATCTGACCATTCCCGCGATCCGCTTCGTCGGGCTCGGACTGGCGGCGGTACTTGCGGTCGGACTGGTGCTGTTCATGCGCAATTCCCGCATGGGCCAGGCGATCCGCGCGACGGCGCAGGATCCGCGTGCGGCCCGCGTGCTCGGGATCAACACCGACCGGGTCTACGCCTTCACTTATGCGCTGAACGCCGCGATCTGCGGCGCCGCGGGCGTACTGGTGGCGATGATCTGGAACATCCAGCCCTTCTACGGGATCGTGCATTCGATCCGGGCCTTCATCATCGTGACCGCGGCCGGCCTCGGCAACCTTCCGGGCGTGGTCGTCGCCGGCTTCGGGCTCGGGGTTTGGGAGAACTATTCCGGCTTCATCTTCGGGGCCGAGTTCGCCGTCGCGGCCGTCGTCATCGTCCTCGTGCTGGTGCTGATGGTCCGGCTCTTCCAGATGTACCGGGTAAGGCAGGTGGTCCGATGAGCCCGCGGAAACTCGATCTCTCGATCTACGGCGCGCTGATCGCCGCCGGGATCCTGGTGCCCCTGCTGGCACCGGCCTTCACCAGCCAGATGGCGGTGCTCTGGCTGATGGTGCTGATGGCCGTCACCTGGGACATGACCGGCGGCCAGATGGGTTATAACTCGCTCGGCAACATCACCTTCTTCGGGATCGGGATGTATGCCTCTGCGGTGGTGCAGATCGGCCTCGTTTACGATGTCGCCGAATACACCTCGGCGTTCGGCGCCATCAAGGTGGACTTCACGGAAGACCAATACTGGACCGGTCTTTTCCTCGGGATCGGTTTCGGCGGCGTGATGGCGACGATCTTCGCGATGATCGTCGGCCCCTTCATGCTCGGCCTGCGCGGTCCCTATTTCGCCATCGGCACCCTCGGCCTCGCGGTCGCGGTCGCCGAGATGGTGAGCGGCTGGCGCTATGTCGGCGGCGGCAGCGGGATCTCGATGCCGGTCTTCCCGGGGGCGGCGGGCACCGGCTCGCTGGTCTTCTACATTCTCCTTTTCGCGCTTGCGATCCTCTCCCATCTGGTGGTCCGGGCGGTCCTGAAGACCCGTTTCGGTCTTGCCATCAACGCGATACGGGACGACGAGGACAAGGCGGAGGCGATGGGCATCCACACCACCCGCTACAAGGTGATCGCCTGGATGATTCCGGCTTTCTTCATGGGCATGGCGGGCGCCGTTTTCGGCAACATGTCCGGTTTCATCGAGCCGCTCGAGGTTGCCTTCCCGACCGCGACTTTCGGCATCTTCATGGTCGCCATGGCACTGCTCGGCGGCAAGGGAACGATCTGGGGGCCGGTGCTCGGCGCCATTCTCTTCCACATCATCAAGGAAGTGACCTGGACCCATCTGCTCGGCTGGCAGTGGGTGGCGCTGGGCGCGATCATCATCATCAACATCGTCTATTTCCAGCAGGGCATCCTCGGCTGGGCGCAGGACCGCTGGCCGGCGCTCTTCGGCCTCACGGTGGACGAGCGAATGACCCGGACGGGACAGGCGGAGGCGGCGGAATGAGCGGCAACCTTATCGAAGTGCGCGGCGTCTCCAAGAGCTTCGGAGGCGTCGTCGCGAACAAGGGGGTCAGCATCGACGTTGCCGAAGGCGGCATCACCGGGCTGATCGGGCCGAACGGATCGGGCAAGACGACGCTCTTCAATTCGATCGTCGGTTATCACCCGATCGACGAGGGCTCGATCCAGTTCAAGGGCCGGGAGATTTCCAAGCTCCGGGTGCCCGAGATCGCCCGGCTCGGCCTGCTCCGCACCTTCCAGCAGACCCGCATCTACTCGAAGATGGACTGCATGAAGAACATGCTGATCTCCGTCTCGCACCGGGACGAGGGCCTCGGCACCATGTTCGGCTCCATGCGGGACCGGGAAACAGAGGAGTTCGCGGAGGAACTGCTTGAGTTCGTCGGGCTCTACCAGAAACGCTTCCTGATTGCGGGCGAACTTTCCTTCGGGCAGCAGAAGCTGCTGGAATTCGCCATGGCTCTGATGAACCGGCCCGAGGTCCTGCTGCTTGACGAGCCGACGGCGGGGATCAACCCGACCCTGATCAACGGCCTGATCGATCGCCTGAAACGGGCGAACGAGCAGTTCGGCATCACCCTCTTCGTCATCGAGCACAACATGCGGGTGATCATGAACCTCGCCGACCGGATCTCCTGCCTCGCCCATGGCGAGCTGCTGGCGACCGGGACGCCGGACGAGATCCAGAACGACCCGCGCGTGGTCGACGCCTATCTGGGAGCCCACTGATGAGCGATAACGAACATGAGGTATCCGTCACGGTGAGCGAGGCCAGGATCAGCGGCTACGGCAGCGGCGGCGTCGAGACGGTGATTTCCGTCGAAGAGGTGGTCAAGCAGGTCGAGGCGATCGCGGATGGCCCCGACCAAGCCAGGATCGATGCGTTGGCGGGGCCGGATCCCTATCTCTCGATCGAACACCTGAAGGCCGGCTACGGGAAGATGCAGATCCTGCATGACTTTTCGCTCAAGGTCGGCAAGGGGCAGTCCTGCTGTCTGATCGGTCCGAACGGGGCCGGCAAGTCGACGGTGCTGCACTCGATCTTCGGCTTCACGAATATCTTCTCCGGCAAGGTCGATGTCGGCGGCCAGGATGTGACTCACTATTCCTCGAACGAGAAGCTGAAGAACGCGGGCATCGCCTACATCCTGCAGGACAAGTCCGTCTTCGGCGGCATGACCGTCGAGGAAAATCTCTGGATGGGCGGCTACCTGAAGGAGACCACGGCGGAGGCGAAGGAGGCGGCGGAGAAGATTTTCGAGAAGTACCCTCGCCTCGCCGCCCGCCGGAACCATCAGGCCAAGGTGCTGTCCGGCGGCGAGCGCCGCCTTCTCGAGATCAGCCGGGCATTGGTCATGGAGCCGGAGGTGCTGCTGGTGGACGAGCCCTCGATCGGTCTCGAGCCGCGCTTCATCGACATGGTGTTCGAGATCCTCGACGATTTGCAGCGGGTCGAGGGCAAGACCATCCTGATGGTGGAGCAGAACGCCAAGAAGGGGCTCGAATTCGCCGATATCGGCTACGTGCTGGTCTCCGGCCAGACCGCGATGGCGGGCACCGGCGAAGAGCTCCTGGCGAACCCGGAGGTCGGGCGGCTGTTCCTCGGGGGCTAGCGTTCCAGCCCGAGCCGTTTGTGCCAGGCTTCGATGCTTTCTTCCGGATAGCCGTCGAAGCACTGGTCCTTCGGGCCTTCATGCAGCGGCACCCAGTCCGGTTTGCTCCCGAGCATCAGGTGGGTGCGTTCCGGTGCGGCCGGCAGCGGGGTGTCGATGGCGCCGGCCTGCGGGTGCACGAGTTCCGGCCAGCGCGGGTCCCAGAGCCAGAGAGCTGAGCCGCATCTGCTGCAGAAACTGCGCTCGGCGGGACTCTCGTCGCCTTCTATCCTGGCGTTGTATTTCGTGATGTGTTCCGCGCCCTCGATCTCGAGGCTTTCGAAATCGCCCGAGAGATTGATCGCGTAGCCGCCGCTGCCGGCGGTCTTGCGGCAGATCGAGCAGTAGCAGAGATTGAACGGATAGGGGTGCCGGCTCTCCAGGCTGAAGCGCACGGCGCCGCAATGGCAGGAGCCTTCAAGCTTCACCGAGTTTCTCCGTTCCCGCATCGACGCTGAAGTTAGGCCGGAAGAAATTGACCCGGGCACGGCCATAGATGCGGCTCTCGACCTCGTCCAGCCATTCGGGAACTTCCAGCTCTTCCGACTTCTCGCATTCGACGACGACCAGCGTGTTTCCGTCGATCCAGCCGCGCTCGTGCAGCCGGTCGATTGCCGGGGCGGCCAGACCGCTGCGGTAAGGCGGATCCATCAGCACAAGTGAGACCGGACGCGGGCTGGTCCGTTGCAGGGTGAGCACGTCGCCCTCGATCACGGTCACGTCGCCCCCGGCTTTCAGGCGGGAAGTATTCTGGTGCAGCGCGGTCACCGCCTCCCGGTCGCTTTCGATGAAGAACACTTCCGCCGCACCGCGTGAGAGGGCTTCGAGGCCCAGCGCGCCGGTACCGGCGAAGACATCGACCACAAGGCCGTCCGAGACGGGATCGCCATGCTTGCCGCCGGCGAGAATGCCGAAAAGCGACTCGCGCGTCCGGTCCGCCGTCGGCCGGGTCGTCCAGTTCTCAGGGGCGACGAGTTTGGTTCCGCGATGTTTTCCCGCGACGATCCGCATGTTTCTCTCCACGAGCCGGCCGCGGTTTTGCATTTCCCCGGGCCGTATTCTGCTTGGACGCCGTGCCGCGCGTCGAGCGTTTTTCGCCGCCGCTTGCGGCTTGCCCCTGTTCCTTGCCCGGCTGGCGTCGCGGACCTTTGAACGGTGCCTTCGGTTTTGCCGTCGCGGTGCCGGTCTTCTTTTCTTCCTTGAGGCCGAGCTGTTCCTTCAGCGTCGCCTGCCGAACCTCCGCGACCTCTCCTGCCGGCAGTTCGCCAAGCTGGAACGGGCCGTAGGAGACCCGGATCAGCCGGTTCACCTTGAGGCCGACATGGTCCATCAGCTTGCGGATCTCGCGGTTCTTGCCCTCGCGGATGCCGAGGGTGAGCCAGGTATTCGACTTGCCCTCGATGTCGCGCTCGACGGTGACCGGGCCGTACTTGATGCCGTCGACCGTCGGTCCCTTGCGGAGCAGGGCGATCGATTTCTCGGTGATCGAGCCGTAGACCCGGACCCGGTATTTACGCAGCCAGCCGGTGGCCGGAAGTTCCAGAAGACGCGAGAGTTCGCCGTCATTGGTCAGGAGCAGCAGCCCCTCGGTGTCGAAGTCGAGCCGCCCGACGGTCACCACGCGCGGAAGGTCGGGAGGTAGCACGTCGAACACGGTCTCCCGGCCTTCGGGGTCCTTGTTGGTCGTCACCACGCCGCGCGGCTTGTGGAAGCGCCAGAGCCGGGTGGGCTCCAGCACCGGCAGGTCGCGGCCGTCGACCCGGATGCGGCTTTCCGCCGTTACGGTGATCGCGGGGCTGTCCAGCACCTTGCCGTCCAGCTCGACCCGGCCGGCGGCGATCCATTGCTCGGCCTCGCGGCGCGAGCAAAGCCCGGCGCGGGCGAGCCTTTTCGCGATCCGCTCGGCGCCGCGATCCTCGGTGAAGACTTTGCTGAAATCGGTCATGGATCAGGTCTTACGCGCGGGCGCGCGCGGATGCAACGCGCATCCAAATCAGTTGGAGGCGGGCGTGCTTGCCGCTAGGAAGGAAAGATGGACGAGACACGCGAAAATCCGATGGCGCTCGCGCTCGCCGAGGCCGAAGCGGCGGCGGCACGGGGCGAGGTGCCGGTTGGCGCCGTGGTGACCGATGCGGAAGGCCGGGTGCTGGCCTCCGCCGGAAACCGGGTCGAGGAGCTGAACGACCCGAGCGCCCACGCGGAAATCCTGGCGATCCGCGCCGCCGCGGCGAAGACCGGTTCGCCGCGCCTGACCGGCTGCGACCTTCACGTCACGCTCGAGCCCTGTCCGATGTGCGCGCAGGCGATCAGCTTCGCCCGCATCCGCCGGCTCGCCTTCGGCGCCTACGACCCGAAGGGCGGCGGCGTGGAGCATGGGCCGCGCATCTATCACCAGACGACCTGCCACCATCAGCCGGAAGTGGTCGGCGGCGTCGAGGAACGCCGCGCCGGCGATCTGCTTCGGGAGTTCTTCCGGGACCGCCGCCCGGACCGCAGCTAGGGGAAGCTGACATGCAACTCAATCTTTCGCCGGAGGCCTCCATCGTCATCCTGACGGGGGCCGGCATTTCCAAGGAAAGCGGCCTCGATACTTTCCGCGACGCGGACGGGATCTGGTCGAAGGTCAATCTGGAGGATGTCGCGACGCCGGAGGGCTACCGGCGCAATCCGGTGATGGTGCACGAATTCTACAATGCCCGCCGACGCTCCCTGCTGAACGCCAACGTGACGCCGAACGCGGCCCATGCGGCACTGGCGAAGCTGGAGAAGGAATGGCCGGGAACGGTTTTGCTGGTCACGCAGAATATCGACGATCTGCATGAACGCGCGGGCTCGTCGAACCTGCTGCACATGCATGGCGAGATGCTGAAAGTGCGCTGCGAGCGCACCGGAGAGATCTTCGAGTGGCGCGAGGATCTCGGCCTCGAGAGCCGCAGTCCGACCACGAACGAGGCCGGAACGCTGCGCCCGCATGTGGTCTGGTTCGGGGAGATGCCGCTCTATATGGAAGAGATCTACGAGGCGCTTTCCGACGCCGACCTCTTCATCTCCATCGGCACCTCCGGCAACGTCTATCCCGCCGCCGGCTTCGTCCAGGAGGCCCGCATGCACGGCGCCCACACGATCGAGCTCAATCTCGAGCCGTCCGAGGGCGCGACCCTCTTCGCCGAGAAGCGCTACGGCCCCGCGAGCGAGATCGTGCCGGATTATGTGGAAGAGTTGCTGGGAGCTTGCTAGCTACGCCAGCTACACTCTGTCGTCATCCCCATGAAAATGGGGACCCAGAGACGACGGGCTGCGCTCTACGAGCCCTGGGTCCCCGCTTTCGCGGGAATGACGACATATTTGGCGAGAGACCGATCAGCGCGGCTGCATGCGGATCGCGCCGTCCAGCCGCACGGTCTCGCCGTTCAGCATCACGTTGTCGATCATCGCGAGTGCCAGTTTCGCGTATTCCTCCGGCGTGCCGAAGCGCGAGGGATAGGGCACGGTGGCGGCGAGGCTGTCCTGCACCTCCTGCGGCATGCCGAGCAGCATCGGGGTGCCGAAGAGGCCCGGCGCGATGGTGTTGAAGCGGATCCCGGCCTTGGAGAATTCTCGCGCGCCGACGATGGTCAGCGCGTGCACGCCGCCCTTGGAGGCGGCATAGGCGCTCTGTCCGATCTGGCCCTCGAAGGCGGCGACGGAGGCGGTGGAGATGACGATGCCGCGTTCGCCGTCCTCAAGCGGGTCCATCTCAGCCATGTCGGCCGCGGCGAGCCGCATCATGTTGAAGGTGCCGATCAGGTTCACCTCGATGACGCGGCGGAAATTGTCGAGCGGCATCGGCCCGTTGCGGCCGACGATACGCTCCGCAGGCGCGATGCCGGCGCAGTTCACCAGGATGCGGGCCGGGCCGTGCGCCTCACGGGCCTTGGCGATGGCGGCTTCCGCCGAGGCGGCGTCGGCGACGTCGCAAGCAACCGCGATCCCGCCGATCTCCTGGGCGACCTTCCCGGCACCCTCCGCGTTGACGTCGAACAAAGCGACCTTCGCTCCCGCCGCCGCCAGCGCCCGCGCGGTGCCCGCGCCGAGCCCGCTGCCGCCGCCGGTCACGATCGCGGCTTGCCCCTGAACCTGCATCTCATTGCTCCCTTGAGGTGTTTTCTCCGCCACGGTCTTTCTCGACCGTGTCCGGCAAGGCTATAACTGGCGGCAGTGAAACCGAAACCCGCCCGTGCGTCCAGCGCGGCAAACGGAAGCACTGCCGATGTTCTCATTCCTCCGAGACGTTCCCCGCCCGGCCCTGGTCCTCGGTCTCGGCGGCGTCATCCCGTTCTACATTCTCTCCCTGCCGCTCTGGCTGACGGACCCACTCTACGGCTACGTCCTGATCGACAGCATGATCACCTACGGCGCGGTCATTCTGTCTTTCCTCGGTGCGGTCCACTGGGGGGCGGCGATGTGGCAGGGCGAGCTCGAGGAGGCGCGCGAAGAGGACGAGGAGGAAATGGATCGGGCCTCCTGGGCGCGCTATGGCTGGAGCGTGATCCCGGCGCTGATCGCCTGGATCGGCACCCTGCTGATCCCGTTCGCCGGTCTCATGCTGATCGCGGTCGGCATCGCGCTGGCCTATTTCATCGACCTGCGCGCCTGCCGGGCGGGGTTCTTTCCGGAATGGTACGAGGGTTTGCGGAAGGTCCTGACGATCCTGGTGCTCCTCGCCTGTGCCAACGCCGCGGTCAGCGGCGTGATTCAGCCATACTGATCAAGGCGGGATATCTTCCCCGCCGATGCAATTCCGGGTTGGTGTGCCTGTCCCTCTCTGCTATGCCGGTTCCATACTGATCTGACGGGGACCGGAATGTTTCAGAGAATTGGGGTGCTTGCGGTTTGCGGGGTTCTCTCCGCTTGCGTCGTGACGAACGGGCCGTTCAATTCGGACGGGCAGCTTCAGCTTCAAAAGGGGCACGGCGCCGTCGGGTTTACGCTGGACTTCGCCCATCAGGGCGCGACCAGCCCCATGTCGGTCGAGATCCAGCGCTACGACCCTCTGACCGGACGGATCGTTCCGGTCGAAGAGGGCGGCGCGACCGCGCGGGCCGCATTCTCCTATCAGCCGGAGCTCGGGCGTCCGGACCGGTACTGGACCTTCGGCCTTCCCGCAGGCGAATACGCGATCACCCGTATCGGCGAGACCGAAGCCGTCGGCGCGCTGGTGCCGCAAGGCGGCGACCCCCTGGCCGCGCTGCTGATCATCGGGGTCTCGCTCGCCGTGACCACGGCGATCGCGGAGGCAATCCCGGACAACGAGGTCAATTTCGTGGAGGACGGCCAGTTGCTGGCGGACGCTCCGAAATTCACCGTCAGCAGGGGCGAACTCGTCTATCTCGGTACCATCCGCCTCGATGCGGAAGAAAGGATGACGACGGTTGTCCGCACGGAGTCCGACGGCGTGGCGAACGAGATGACCTCGTTCGATGCTTCCCGCACCGTCGAAACCCAGGTTCCGGAGTACCGGGTGCTGATAGACTATCAGCAGGATCAGGCCTCGCTTGCGGAATACCTGGCGAACGTGAACACCGGCTCCGCCGCTGTCGGGTCGATGACCCTCGATAGCTTTGCCCCGCAAATTTATGTGATGAAAGAATGGGACGACGTCACGAACGGTCCCCGTTCCATCGCGCGCGCGGCCTATGACGGGCCGGCGCTGAACGGACCGCGGCCCCGGTTCTCCTATCAGAAAGGCGTGACGCCGGCGCCTCCACCCGCTCCCGCGCCGGGTGCGCATCTCTCGAAGACCGACCGGCGCACGCTTCAGGAGCAGTTCCTGGGCGGGCAGATCACGGAAGCAGAATATCGGGCGGCCACGGCCAAACCGGAGTAACGATTGACGCGGATGGGCCGACCGTCAATGTCGGCCTGACTGCTCGTCCGTCAGTACGACCGGATGATGGTCGGTCTTGTTGCGCACGGGTTTCTTGCCGAGCTGTGCTTCGCGGCGTGCGATATAGAGTGTCGACGCGACGATAAGGGCCGCACCGGCCATGGTGTGAGGGCCCGGGATGTCCGCGAACAGCCAGTAGCCGATGAAGCCGGCGAATATCAGGCGCGAATAGTCGAACGGCACCACTGCCGTTGCTTCCCCGACCTTGAAGCCGCGCACCGCGCAGGCCTGTCCCGCCGAGCCGAGCGCGCCGACCGAGAGCAACAGGCCGAGTTCCGTCCAGGTCGGCTGCTGCCAGACCAGAAGCGCCGGTATCGTCATGATCGATGTCGAGATGATGCCGAAACTGAAGAGAATTGTGAGCGGGGATTCCGTCTCGCTGAGTTTCTTCACCACGACCACCACGAGGGCGACGAACATCGTCCCGAGCAGCGCGATCCCCGAGGCGAAGCCGATCTCAGAGGAGCCGGGCCGCACCATGATCAGCACGCCGAGAAAGCCGACTGCGGTGGCCGACCAGCGCCGCCAGCGGACTTTCTCGTTCAGGAAGAGGACCGCCAGCACGATCATGAAGAGCGGTTTGGCGAAGCTGATTGCCGTCGCATCGGCGAGCGGCATGTGGGTGACCGAATAGAAGCCGCAGGCCATTGCGCCGGCGCCGAGGCAACCGCGCAGCAGGTGGGCGAAGGGGCGTCTGGTCTTGAAGACCTGCGGCCCGGCCCGGAACATGAAGGGCAGGATCACCGCGAGGCCGAAGGCGCAGCGGAAAAAGGCGATCTGAAAGGTGTCGAGGCGGGCGCCGAGCAGCTTCACATTCGCCTGCATGATCGAAAAGATGACGCAGGAAACGGCGATCCAGAGCGCACCCTGGGTGTTGGGCGACAAGGCGGCCCAGCGGGCGGACAGGGATGTTTCGGCCAAGGCCATAGGGAGATATCGGGCGCCTTCTTGGCGCCGCGTCCATAATCTGTGGAGTCAGACGAGAATACGCCGCGGCCCTCTGTCTACCAGCGCTGATTGCGCATTGCTGCCTTGCCGTTAGCGGGACCGGGACCGCAAGGCGGCGCAAATCCGGGACTGCCGCCGGTTCAGGACGCGCTCTCTCCGCCAGGCCAGACGACGAGGATATTGCTGGATTTCCAGATCGGCCCCGGATCCTCGAACGTGCCGCTCTCCGTCCCGCCGAGGGACTTGTAGAATTGCCGCGCGGCGGCGTTCTGCTCCACGACAGAGAGACCCGCGCCCTCGAAATCCAGTTCGCTCATCTGTTGCAGCGCAAGCCGGAGAAGATGCGCGCCGAGCCCTCGTCCGCGCTGGCTCGCATCGACGTATAGATGCTTGATCTCGCCCCTCCTGCCGAAGATCCGGGCGTTTGGAGGGGCATAGCTGACGAGCCCGACGATCGTGCCGCCATCCATGGCGAGCAGCGTTTTCTTGCGGGGATCCGGCGAGCCGAGGGACTCGATCCAACCGGGCAGGCGGCGCGACTCGTCGAGAACGGCGATCGCCTCTGCCGGCGCGATGTCGCCGTAGGTCTCGCGCCAGACCTTGACGTGGAACGAGGCGATGTCATGCGCGTCGGCGGGAACCGCGTCACGGATCTCGATACCTTTCGGCATTCCTGCGGCTTTCATGGATTGCGCTCCGGTCTTGCCTGCTTCGGTACAGTAATTCGGTGCCCGCCGCGCCTCACCAGCGCCGATTGCGCAATGCAGCATTGCCCGCAGTACGGCGCCTCGCTATAGGTTTGGGCGAAGAGGCAAGACGCCGTCCGGTTGAAAGCCGGCAGAAGGGCGCGGCAAACAGGGGACGCCGAGAGATGACGACCGACAGCACACCGCTTTGGCAGCCGAGCGCCGAGCGCATCGCGAATGCGAACATCACCCGTTTCATCGATTTCGTGAACCGGGATCGCGGCGCCGGTCTGACCGATTTCGACAGCCTTTACGATTGGTCCGTCACGGAACTCGAGAGCTTCTGGGACGCGCTCTGGGATTTCTCCGGCATCGTCGGCGACAAGGGCAGCGACGTCATCCTGAAGGATGGCGACAAGATGCCGGGCGCCGCTTTTTTCCCCGATGCGAAGGTGAATTTCGCCGAGAACCTGCTGCGCCGCCGCGACGATGCCGACGCGATCGTCTTCTGGGGCGAGGACAAGGTGAAGCGTCGGCTGAGCTTTGCCCAGCTCTATGACGAGGTCTCGAAATTCGTCCAGGCCCTGAAGGCCGAGGGTGTCGGTCCGGGAGACCGGGTCGCGGCCTTCATGCCGAACATGCCGGAAACGATCATCGCCATGGCTGCGACGGCGAGCCTCGGCGCGGTCTGGTCCTCCTGCTCGCCCGATTTCGGCATCCGCGGCGTGCTCGACCGGTTCGGGCAGATCGAGCCCAAGGTCTTCGTCGCCGTCGAGGGCTATTATTACGGCGGCAAGGCGTTCGACACGCTGGACAAGGTCGAGGGCATCCTTGCCGAACTGCCGAGCGTGAAGAAGACGGTGATCGTGCCTTACACCCGCGAGGAGCCACCGATCGGCGCTCTCAAGAACGCGGTCAGCTACGGCGATTTCACGGGGGCTTTCCAGCCGGGCGACATCGACTTTGTCCGCATGGGCTTCAACGAGCCGCTCTACATCATGTTCTCCTCGGGGACGACGGGCGTGCCGAAATGCATCGTGCACGGCATCGGCGGCACGCTGATCCAGCATCTGAAGGAGCATCAGCTCCACAGCGACGTGAAGAAGGACGATAGGGTCTTCTATTTCACGACCTGCGGCTGGATGATGTGGAACTGGCTGGTCAGCGGCCTCGCCTCCGAGGCGACACTGCTGCTCTATGACGGCAATCCGTTCTACCCGAGCGCCAACATCCTCTTCGACTATGCCGACGCCGAGAAGATGACCCTTTTCGGCACCTCGGCGAAATATATCGACGCCCTGAACAAGGCCGGGGTGACGCCGAAGGAGACCCACGATCTCTCGACCGTGCGGGCGATGACCTCGACCGGCTCGCCGCTTGTGCCGGAGGGCTTCGACTATGTCTATGCCTCGATCAAGTCGGACCTGCAGCTCTCCTCGATCTCGGGCGGCACCGACATCGTCTCCTGCTTCGTGCTCGGCAACCCGGTCGGTCCGGTCTGGCGCGGCGAGATCCAGACCCGCGGCCTCGGCCTCGCGGTCAATGTCTTCGACGACGACGGCAAGCCGGTCGTCGGCGAGAAGGGCGAGCTGGTCTGCACCCGGCCCTTCCCCTGCATGCCGATCATGTTCTGGAACGATCCGGACGGCTCCAAGTACAAGGGCGCCTATTTCGAGAGCTATGACAATATCTGGTGCCATGGAGATTACGTGGAGCTGACTCCGCGCGGCGGCATGGTGATCTACGGCCGCTCCGACGCGGTGCTGAACCCGGGCGGCGTGCGCATCGGCACGGCGGAGATCTACCGCCAGGTGGAGAAGCTGCCGGAGGTGCTGGAAGGCCTCGTGATCGGGCAGGACTGGGACGACGACGTGCGCGTCGTGCTCTTTGTCCGTCTCGCCGAGGGTGTGACCCTGGATGACGCGCTGGTCAAAAAGATCAAGGACAGCGTCCGCAAAGGCGCTTCGCCCCGTCACGTGCCGGCGAAGATTTTGGCCGTCGCCGATATCCCGCGCACCAAGAGCGGCAAGATCGTCGAGCTCGCCGTACGCAACGTCGTGCATGGCCGTCCGGTGAAGAATGTCGAGGCGTTGGCCAATCCGGAAGCCCTGAAGCTTTACGATGGGCTTGCTGAACTTTCAGCCTGAAGCCGGTAAACCGGAATACGGCACCGCGCAGAATGCTTGGCCGCGCGTCCGGCCCCCGATAGGCTGACCCCGGGGCTTGGCGGGGATAACCGAGGAAAAGGCGATTTCGGCCCAGGACATCAGTACGGATCGGGACCTTCCGGACGCGGAGTTTTCCCGCCGCCAGCTTGAGGAGATCGTACGCGAACTGGAGTCCGCGATCGAGGAGACGCGGCAATGGCTGGCGCTGTTTCACCGCGCGCTGGTCTGCCACCTGCGCCCGGACCCCGAAGTGATCACCGAGGACGCGCACCGGATGAGCCGTTTCGGGCGCTGGTACTCGACGAACCGGGACGACGACCTTTTCTCCCAGCCGGCTTTCGCCGCGCTCGTCGGGATGCATCAGGCGATCTATGCGCATGCGGCGATCCTGGCGGTCCGTGGCTGGAAGGATTCGTCGATACCGCCGGGCGAATACGACGCGCTCCTACACAAGATCGAAAGCTTCAACGAGCAGGCCGGGCGCATGGCACGAGCTTTCCGGGCCGCGCTCTCGGATCTGGATCCGCTGACCGGTACCAATACGCGCCGGACGATGGAGAAGGAACTGCTGCGGGAGCAGCAGCGGATCCGCCGTACCGGCCGCCCCTGTTCCGTTGCCATTGCCGATATCGATCGCTTCAAGTCGGTGAACGACACCTTCGGGCACCATGCGGGCGATCGCGTGCTGTCCCGTGTCACCCGTATGATCGAGGACTCGCTCCGGCCCTATGATTCCATCTACCGCTTCGGCGGCGAGGAATTTCTGATTTGTCTGCCGGACTCGGACCCGGAAGAGGCGCGCCGCGTGCTTGACCGTGTGCGCAAGAAGATCGCCGAGACCCCGATCGAGATCGATAGCGACGAGCCTCTCCTCGTGACCGTGTCCTTCGGAGTCGCCCAGCTGGTGCCGCGGCGCCGGTTGAAAGAGATCACCGAGCGCGCGGACCGCGCCCTCTACGAGGCGAAGAATACCGGCCGTGACAGGGTCGTGGTCTGGACCGCCGAGCTTGGCTGACGCCTGTACCGGATGTTTCCGGTTTCGCCGATTGGGATTGCCGCCATGCCTGAGCCGGGTATGATCCCGTGCAACGTTTAAATTGATGAAAACGCCGGGGAGTTGGTTCAGTGGCACTAGACAAGGGACGGGCTACCGAGCTTGAGCATATGGTCCGCAAGATGGGCGGGATCATTTCGGTATTTGAAGTCCGGTCGGACCCTGTCGGAAATGCGCGCTTCAGTGCTTTCCGGGACCTGATGGACGTGTTCCACGCCATGTGCGAGCGCCAGCTGAAGGAGCAGAAGGATTTCATCGACGAAATGGGCGACCTGACAGAAGAGGAAAGCGAGCGTGTGAAGGCCGCGTTCGAAAAGATCTACGGCAAACCGCCGAGCGGGGTCTGATATCAGGTCTTACTGAATATGGTGGAAGGCGAAGCCGCCTTCCTCCTTGGCCCGCTTCTTCAGTTCGGCGAAAGCCGTCAGAACGGTTTCCAGGTCCGAATGACGCCGGCCCGCCTCGATCACCAGCATGGCGGCACTACAGGTGAGAAGCGGATAGCTGCGCAGCTTACCGTCGCGGCCGCGGGCCTCGATCGAACCGCGCTCCCGCGCATCCTTGTCGTAGAAGCTTTCCACATCCTCGGCGAATTGCTGCCGTGCCGCGTAAGTCAGCTTGCTGACTTCGGACATGTCGGCTCCGCGTGTCCCGACGAAGAAATCGTCTCCACCGATATGTCCGACGAAGTATTCGGGACCGGCAAAGGTCTGGCGCAGATTTTCCGCGAAGAGCAGCAGGGCCCGGTCGCCCTGGCGGAAGCCGTAGGTGTCGTTGAAAGGCTTGAAGTTATCGAAATCGAAATGCAGCAGAGCGCAACTCTCTTCGGTGTCGGTCAGGGCATCGGCGATATAGTCCGAGATCGACGTGTTGCCGGGCAGCTTGGTGAGCGGGTTCATCTCGCGTGCGATGATGAGGTTTTTCTCGTTCAGCACCCGCAGTAACGACGAATTGTCGAGGAAGCCGACATAAGACGCATTCTCGACGATGATCACACCGTTCAGCGTGTCGTTGTGGCTGTAGATCTGCAGGATGCGCTCTGCCTGGGTATGGATATCCGCGATCGGGCAGGGACGCACGAAATCGCCGAGCCTCTTGCCGAAGCTGCGGTTGACGATCAGGTCTTTTCCGTAGGGCGAGAAGGCATAGGCCTTTAGATCGACGTCGCGCACGATGCCGAGCGGCCGCCCGTTGACGTCGAGCACCGGAAAGAGCCGTGCGCTCTGGTTGGTGCGGAATGCGTCGAACACATCCTGCATCGGAGTGTCGATATCCAGTGTCGGGACCTCGATGATCTGTTCCCGCAGAATGTGCTGGTCCGAGGTCCTGGCGCGCCGGTCCCGCCGCCGCGCCGAGAGCAGGGTTTCGTAACTTCGGCTGAGGCTCTCATGCTCGAGGGTCGGGCGGGCGACGAGGTACCCTTGCACCAGATCGAAGCCGAGTTCGCGACAGCTGCTGAGATCCTCGTCCGTTTCCACCCCTTCGGCGATGGTCTGGATGCCGAGCACCTCGAACATGTCGATCAGGCTGGAGACGAAGAGCTTCTTCTTCGGGTCGCGGGCTACGTTGTTGATGAAGTAGCGGTCGAACTTCACATATTCGGCATGCTCCTCGTGCAGCAGTCGCAGGCGGGCATAGCCCTCGCCGAAATCGTCGAGCGCGATCTGGATTCCATGTTCCCGGGCCTGCCGGAGCGCACTTGTCGCGTCACTGTCCTGTGAGATGTCGGATCTTTCCGAAACCTCGAGGCAGAGCTGGGTGCTCGATAGCCCGAGCTTGGCCATGCCGTCGAGGATTGCTGAGGTTCGCCGGCTGAGCGACGGCAGGCTGCGGGCGTCGATATTGAAAAAAAGATGCAGCCCCTCGGCGCAGGAGAGCGCGGCGAAATCCTTCAGGGCCTTGTCGAGCAGCCGGGCTTCGAGCTCTTCGACCATGCCGGCGGCAGCGGCTTTGTCGAAAACGTCCGCGATGCTCTCGAAGCCGAGCGCATCGCTGCCGCGGAGCAGCGCTTCGAACCCATGGGTGAGGCCGGTATCGAGATGGACAATGGGCTGGAATGCGTGGCGCAGTCCGGAGACGACACTTTCGAGCGGCGGGAAATCGCCGGTGGAGCCGAGCATTTCTGCACCGTCTGCAACGGCTGCTTTCATATCAAGCACTAAAACTCGCCACTGACGTCCAAAAGGATAAGCGAGAACCCTTTTTATTTCATTCCGCGCCTTTTTAAATCCTTTTGTATGTGAATGTTAAATGAATAAAAAATCAGATTTTTTGCTGTTTTTTTATAAAATTTTACCAATCTATACTTGAGATTCGCGGGCGACCGCGCGCCATCCGATGTCCTTGCGGCAGAATCCGTTCGACCAGTTGACCTTGCCGACACTCTCGTAAGCGCGCTTCTGCGCTTCGGAAACCGAGCCGCCGCGCGCGGTAACGACCAGCACCCGTCCGCCTGTCGCCAGCAGCACGCCCTTGTCGGTCCGCGCGGTGCCTGCATGGAAGGTGGTGACAGTATCGCTGTCCTTGGGCAGCTCCGCGATCAGCGTGTTTTTCTCGTAAGAGCCGGGATAGCCCTTGGAGGCGAGCACCACGCAGAGTGCCGTCTCGTCGCGCCAGCGCAGGGTAATCTGGTCGAGCTGGCCGTCGGCCGACGCGATCAGCGCGGGGAGCAGATCGCTCATCAGCCGCACCATCAGCACTTCGCATTCGGGATCGCCGAAGCGGACATTGTGCTCGATCAGCTTCGGCCCGTCGGCAGTGATCATCAGGCCCGCGAAAAGCACCCCCTTGAAAGGCATGCCTTCGGCCGCCATGCCGTCGACGGTCGGCTGGACGATCTCTTCCATCACCCGGCCGATCATCGCCTCGTCCATGACCGGCGCGGGCGAATAGGCGCCCATGCCACCGGTATTCGGCCCGGTATCGCCTTCGCCAACGGCCTTGTGGTCCTGCGCGGCGACGAGCGGCAGAGCGGTCTTGCCGTCGCAGAGTGCGAAGAAGCTGGCCTCCTCGCCGACGAGACATTCCTCGATCACCACCTCCTCGCCGGCGGCCCCGAAGGCCTTGTCGGACATGGCGTCTTCGAGTGCCGAGATCGCCTCGTTGACGCTCTGCGCCACGGTCACGCCCTTGCCGGCGGCAAGCCCGTCCGCCTTGATGACGATCGGTGCGCCCTGCTGGGTGACGTAATCCTTCGCCGCTTCCAGATCGGTGAAGCGGGCATAGGCGGCGGTCGGAATGCCATGCCGGTCGCAAATTCCCTTGGTGAAGGCTTTCGAACCTTCGAGCTGAGCGGCGGCCGCGTTCGGCCCGAAAGCCTTGATGCCGGCCGCATCCAGCTTGTCCACAAGGCCGGCGACGAGCGGGGCTTCCGGGCCGACGACGACGAAGTCGATGGCATTGTTCTGGGCGAACGACACCAGCCCGTCCAGATCCTCCGCCTTTACCTCGACGCATTCGGCAACGTCGGCGATCCCGGCATTGCCCGGCGCGCAATAGAGGTGATCGCAAAGCGGCGAGGCCGCGATGGCCCAGCACAAGGCATGTTCCCGTCCACCCGAACCGACGACCAGAATGCGCATTTTCCTGTCCCCATGCTTTCGTTCGGCGGCCTTGTAGCATAAATTTCGGATATGCAAGACGATAGCCCGCCGCCTTCCGGCAATATCCCCGAATTCTCGGTCAGCGAGATCTCCTTCCAGGTCAAACGGACCGTCGAAGGCGCTTTCGAACATGTGCGCGTGCGCGGCGAGGTTTCCCGTCCGACCCGGGCCGGATCCGGCCATGTCTATCTCACGCTGAAGGACGAGAAGTCGGTGCTCGACGCGGTCTGCTGGCGCGGCACGGCGCAGCGCCTCTCGGTGCAGCCGGAAGAAGGCATGGAGGTGATCTGCACCGGCAAGCTGACGACCTTCCCGGGGCGCTCCAAGTATCAGATGGTGATCGAGCAGATGGAACTCGCCGGCGAGGGCGCGCTTCTGAAGCTCCTGGAGGAGCGCAAGAAGAAGCTCGCCGCCGAGGGCCTCTTCGCCGATGAGCGCAAGCGTCCGCTGCCGTTCCTGCCGAAGGTGATCGGCGTCGTCACTTCGCCGACCGGTGCGGTGATTCGAGACATTCTGCACCGGCTCTCGGACCGTTTCCCGACCCATGTGCTGGTCTGGCCGGTGCTGGTCCAGGGAGAGGCGGCCAAGGACCAGGTCGCGGCCGCGATCGAAGGCTTCAACGCGATCGCGCCGGGCGGACCGGTGCCGCGTCCGGACCTGTTGATCGTGGCGCGCGGCGGCGGCAGTCTCGAGGATCTCTGGGCCTTCAACGAGGAAATCGTGGTGCGTGCGGCGGCGGCGAGCGAGATCCCGCTGATCTCCGCCGTCGGGCACGAGACCGACACCACGCTGATCGATTTCGCCTCCGACCGGCGGGCGCCGACACCGACGGCCGCGGCCGAGATGGCGGTGCCGGTGCGCGCGGAGCTGCTCGCCACGCTGATGCAGGACGAGTCCCGTCTCTTCAACGGGCTTCAGCGTAAGCTCGGCGAGGCGGAGACAAGGCTGACAGGTCTTGCGCGCGGGCTCGGCGATCCCCGGTCGATCATCGAGGCGAAGGCGCAGACGGTGGACTATCGTTGGCAGACGGCAAGTGCAGCGACCGATCGCATGCTTTCGCGTCTTTCCGAACAGGTACGCGATCTCGCTGCGCAGATCCCGGAGCCGGCGGCGGAACTCGGAAGGCTCGAAAACCGTTTCGTCACCGCGCGACAGAAACTGGACTCTGTGCTCGACAGTTTCCGTCAGACGGCGGCAAGCGATCTCCGTGCGGCCTCCGTGCGCCTCAGGCTGGAGCCGGTCGCAGACCGCATGACGCGCGGCGCACGCGATGCGGGGCGGGCCTGGGTGCAGATCGAACGCGCGGTGGACCGCATTCTCGTGCAGCAGAACGACCGGCTGACCTCGGTCGGCCGTATTCTGGAGAGCAATTCCTACGAGCAGACTCTGAAGCGCGGCTTTGCGCTGGTGCGCGACGCGGACGGCGCGCCGGTGACCCGCGCGGCGTCCCTCTCCGAAGGCGACGGGGTCTCGATCCATTTCGGCGACGGCAGCCGAGATGCGGTTATCGGCGCCGGTTCGCCGGATGGGCCCGAGGCGAAACCGTCGCCGCCAAAACAGACGGCGAAACCGAAGGCCGGTAAGACCGATCCGGCGCAGGGGAGCCTGCTGTGAGCCGGTTGCTTTTTCTGATTCTTCTCGTTCTTGCGGCCCGGCCCGCTGCGGCCGTTACCCTGGAAATGAACGGCGCCTTCACGCAGGGTGGAATTATCATGGGCCGCACCGATCCGGGTACGGAACTCACGTTGGACGGCAAGCCCGTGCGCGTAAGCCCGGACGGCATTTTCGTGCTGGGCTTCGGGCGCGAGGCGGAGCCGAAAGCGGAGCTGGTGGCGCGCGGTGCCGATGGCCGCGAGCAGCGCCGGACGCTTGACGTCGCCAAGCGGGACTACAAGATCCAGCGTATCGACGGTTTGCCGCAGAAATACGTCGCGCCGCCGGCCGACGTGTTGGCGCGCATCCGTCGAGAGAATGCCGAGATCAAGCGTGTCCGTCAGATCGACACTGAGCATGCCTATTTCGCCGAAGGCTTCATCTGGCCGGCCAAAGGCCGGATCTCCGGCGTCTACGGCAGCCAGAGGATCCTCAATGGCGAACCGAAGCGTCCCCATTACGGGGTCGACGTTGCGGCGCCGGCCGGCACGCCGGTGGTGGCCCCTGCGGGCGGCATCGTGCGGCTGGCAGAGAGAGACCTCTACTATACCGGCGGAACCATCATCCTGGATCACGGTCACGGTCTGACTTCGGCCTTCCTGCACATGCAGGACGTCACGGTGAAAGTCGGACAAGAGCTGAAGCGGGGCGATCCGATGGGTACGATCGGGAGCACGGGCCGTTCGACGGGCGCGCATCTCGATTGGCGGATCAATTGGTTCGACGTTCGGGTCGATGCCGCCGTGCTGGTGCCGCCTATGGGTGAATGAGCCGGTCGAGCAGATCCTCGAGCGCTGCCGCATTCTCCCAGACGAGATCCACGTCGACGCGCCGCACCATCAGGCGCAGTTCTTCCGGCAACCGGACGTGGTCCTTCGCTGTCGTCAGCAGCAGGGCGTCCTCCCTCTCGGCCCGCCCGATCAGATCGATCAGATCCTCGCCGCGATACGGCGCATGATCGCCGAAGGCACGGGTTTCCAGCAGTGAGACGCCGAGCTCTTCCAGGGTCTCGAAGAACTTTTCCGGCCGTCCGATCCCGGCAAAGGCGATCGCACGCTCACCTCTTAGGCCAAGCGCGTTCCGCGCGGGGGTGAGCCGCCCCCGAAGCACCGGAAGCGTCCGGGCCAGCGCCGGTGCAAGTTCGTGCCGGTCTTCGCCGAGCAGGATCGCCGCGTCGGCGCGGGCGAGGCCGCCCGCAACGCTCTCGCGGAGCGGGCCGGCGGGGATCACATGGCCGTTGCCGAACCCGTAGGCACCGTCGATGACGAGCACGGAGGCCGATTTCACGCTCGTCGGGTTTTGGAATCCGTCATCCATCAGGATGATATCAGCCCCCGCGGCGGCGGCCATTTCCGCACCCGCCGCCCGGTTCCTGGAGATCCAGGTCGGCGCGACCTCCGCGAGCAGCAGCGGTTCGTCCCCGACGTCGGATGCGGAATGCCGGTCCGGCTGCACCTGGAGCGGTCCCGCAAGGTTTCCGCCGTAGCCCCGGCTGAGAAAGGCCACCTTCAGTCCGCGTTTCGTGAAGGCGCGGCCAAGGGACAGCGCGACGGGGGTCTTACCGGCCCCGCCGGCGACGAGATTGCCGACGCAGATGACCGGAACCGGTGCGCGATATGGGCTCGCCGCGGCTGCGCGGAGGGAGGCGCCCGCCCGGTAGAGCCAGGAGGCCGGTGTCAGCAGGGCGGGCAGCAGGCCGGTCTTGCGCCAGAAGCTAGGGGCTTTCACCTTCGCGCTCCGCGCTCTGCGACGGCGGCGAAAATCCGCTCCGCCATCTCGTCCGCGATCGCGCCCTGCCCGAGCGCGAAGGTCTTCGCATTGGCGCCAAGCTCCGCACGCGCGGAATCGTCTCGCAGCAGGTCGCGGATCCGGCGGCCGAGATCCGTCGCATCGGCGATTTCGCGTGCCGCATGTGCCGCGATCATGTCGGAGGCGATATCCGCGTTCTTCGCCATCAGCTGGCCGAACAGCACCGGCTTGCCGAAATGGGCGGGCTCCAGCGGGTTGTGTCCGCCGACGGGAACCAGCGAGCCGGCGACGAACACGGCGTCGGAGAGGTCGAACAAGGTCCCCATCTCGCCGAGCGTGTCGGCGACGTAAATCTCCGTCTCCGTTCCCGGCAGTGCGCCGTCTGAACGGCGGACGCATTTGAAGCCCGCTGCTGTCAATGCGTCGGAGATTTCCACACCCCGTGTGGGATGGCGCGGCGCGATGATCGTCAGCAGGTCCTGACATTCGGCGGCGGCGAGCCGATGCGCTTCGGCGGCAGCCTTTTCCTCGCCCGGATGGGTACTGGCCGCGAGAAAGACCGGGCGTGTGCCGATCGCCGTGCGCAGCGCGGCGCGTTTGTCCGGATCCGCGGCTAGGGGCGCGGCGGCGCGTTTCAGGTTGCCGACCCAGAGCACCGGGGACCGGGTCAGGCTCTCGAAACCGGCCTTCTGCTCCGGGTTGCTCGCCAGGACCAGCGCGAATTCGCTGAACAGGCGCCCGGTGAAGGCGGAAAGGCGGCGCCAGCGTTCGAGGGAGCTTTCCGACATGCGCGCGTTGGCGAGGACCAGGGGAATGTCCCTCTTCGCGGCCGAAAGGACGAGGTTCGGCCAGAGGTCGGACTCGACGAAGATCGCCGCATCCGGCGCCCAGTGATCGAGGAAGCGGGCGATCCAGGCGGGCTGGTCGAGCGGCACGAATTGGTGCATCGCGCGCTTCGGCAGGCGGTCTTGCATCAGCCGGGCCGAGGTCAGGGTTCCGCTGGTGAGCAGGATGCTCAGGTCCGGGTCCTTTGCGAGCAGCCGCTCGATCAAGGCAAGTGCGGCCTGGCACTCGCCGACGCTGGCGCCGTGCACCCAGAACAGCCTTCCGGCCGGGCGCGCAAGGGAAGCCTCGCCGCGCCGTTCGCCGACCCGTTCCGGATCCTCCTTGCCGCGCGCGAGGCGTTTCCTCAGGAGGCCCTCCAGGATCGGAGCGGCAAGGCGCATGGCGCCGCTATAGAGATGAAAGATCATGCCGCCGCCGGTTCCGTATCGGCGGGCCGGATCGGCTCGGTTCCGAGCGCCCGGTCCGCCTCTTCGCAAAGCTGGTTGAGGCGGGTCTCTAGTTCAAGGCGGAGGCGTTCCTGCGTTTCGGCATCGGCGTCGCGCGGAACGTGGATCGGTGGGCCCCAGACGAAGATTCCGCGCGAGAAAGGCAGGGCGAGGATGAAGCGGTCCCAGCTTCGCAGCACCCGGCGGCGTGAGACGTTCCAGGTCACGGGATAGATCGGCGCGCCGCTCATGCGGGCGAGTGCGATGATGCCGTCGCTGACCCGCATCCGCGGGCCGCGCGGCCCGTCCGGCGTGATGGCGACGGAGCTGCCGTTCTTCAGCGCGCGCAGCATGGCGCGGATCGCCTGGGCCCCGCCCTTGCCCTTGCCGGCCGACCCGACGATGTCGTCGATGCCGAGATGCTGGATGGTGCGGGCGATCAGCCGTCCGTCGGGATGTTTCGACTGCAGCATCGCCATCGGGCGGCCGCGCGGCCAGATCTCGGTCATCAGCATGATGCGATTGTGCCAGAAGGCGCCGATCGCGGGCTGGTCGCTGCCAAGCGCCCGATCGCGAATTTCCGGGTTCAGGGTCTGCCAGCGGATGGTGCATGCAAGTAAGCGTATCAGGCCTGCCAGCAGGCGGCTTGCGACCTCGCGGCCAGTCTCCGTGCGCAACAGTCGCTTCAGCATGCTTTCCGTTCAGGTTCCGGGCCCGGCCGACCGCCGCCCGAAAGATCGGGCGAACGGTAGGGAATGCATACTAGCGCCCCGAACCGGCGCCAAGTTCTTATTGTCGCTGAAGGTCAGGCCGCGCGGCTGCCGCGCGTGTCGAAGCGCCCGAAGGCCGCATCGGAATCGAACGGTGCGAGATTGCCGAAAAACTGTTCGGCGCAGGCGCGCCAGCTGAAGCCGAGCGCATAGGCGCGGCAGTCTTCCGGCTTCAGCTCGAGCGCTTTCAGCGCGGCGTCCCGGAGATCTTCCGAGAGCACGCCGACCTTGTCGGAGGCGATCACGTCGAGCGGTCCCGGTACCGGAAAGGCCGCGACCGGCACGCCGGAGGCCAGCGCTTCCAGCATGACGAGGCCGAAGGTGTCGGTCCGGCTCGGGAAGACGAAGACATCGGCCGCCGCATAGTGGCGCGCCAGTTCCTCGCCCTTCTTGGCCCCGACGAAGATCGTCTCCGGGAACTTCTTTTTCAGCATGTCCATGTCGGGGCCGTCGCCGACGACGACCTTGGAGCCCGGGAGGTCCAGTTCGAGGAAGGCCGGCAGGTTCTTCTCCACGGCGACGCGGCCGACGAACATGAAGACCGGACGCTTGGCGTCGATCGCGTCCTTCGCCTGCGGGCGGAACAGCTCGGTGTCCACGCCGCGGCTCCAGTCCTTGATATTGTCGAAGCCGCGCGCTTCGAGATCGGCGCGGATGGATTTCGTCGCCACCATGACGCCCGCGGACTTGCCGTGGAAATGCCGCATGACCTTGTAGGTCCAGGCGACCGGCACGCCGAGACGCGGCTGGACATATTCCGGGAACCGCGTGTGATAGGCGGTGGTGAAGGGCAGCTTGTTGCGCACGCAATAGCGCCGCGCGGTCATCCCGAGCGGGCCTTCGGTCGCGATATGGATCGCGTCCGGCCGGGCCGCCTCGATCATCGCCGGGACCCGGAAGAACGGCCAGCAGGCGAGGCGGATTTCCGGGTAGGTCGGGCAGGGTACCGTCTTGAACTGGTCGGGCGTGATCGTCTCGACCTCGTGGCCCATCTCCCGCAGCTCGCCGATCACCGTGTTCAGGGTACGGACGACGCCGTTCACCTGGGGAAACCAGGCATCCGAGACGAGGAGGATTTTCATGGTAAAGGCCTCTCAGGCGAAGGTGAGATGTCGGATCTCGGCCCAGTTCAGGATTTCCATGCGGCCGTCGGTATGTTCGACAAGGGCGGTGCAGCTTTCCACCCAATCGCCGTCATTGCAGTAGGTGACGCTGCCGATCTGTTTCATTTCGGCCTTGTGGATATGGCCGCAGATGATGCCGTCGACCCCGCGCTTCATTGCCTCGTCCGCCAGCGCGTTCTCGAAATTCCCGATGAATTCGACCGCCCTCTTGGCCTTGTTTTTCAGGTAGGCCGACAGCGACCAGTAAGGGTAGCCCAGAAGACGACGGAGCTGGTTGAAATGGGTGTTGAGCGTGAGCGCGAGGTTGTAGGCGCCGTCGCCGACCAGGGCGAGCCACTTGTTGTATTTCACCACCACGTCGTACTGGTCGCCGTGCAGGATCAGGAATCGCCGGCCGTCGCGGGTGACGTGAATATGTTCGTCGCGGACCTCGATCTGGCCGAAATTCTCGCCGAGAAAACCGCGGAACATCTCGTCGTGATTGCCCGGCAGGAACATCACCTTCGTGCCTTTGCGCGCCTTGCGTAGCAGCTTCTGCAGCACGTCGTTGTGGCTTTGCCTCCAGGACCAGGAGCGCTTCATGCGCCAGATATCGATGATGTCTCCGACCAGGTAGAGATAGTCGGACTCAGTGTGCCTGAGGAAGTCGAGCAGGTAGTCCGCCTGGCAGCCCTTGGTTCCGAGATGAATGTCGGAGATCCAGATCGCCCGGTAGCGGTCGATGCCTTTCTGACTGTTCATCTCAGTCTTCCATTTCCTTATTTTGGCCAAATTCCCAAGGAAAACTTCAGCGCCGCAGTTTTATTCGCGCGATCTATTATGAAGGGTGCCAAATTTTGTAAAATGAACCTTGTATGACTTCACAAGACTGAAATAAAAAAAGTTTTTAAATCTGTTGGGCTAGAGGCGTCGCTTAATAAAACTGTCACTCGTCGGACCGCGAATTTCCCTGCACCCGGGAGTCTCATTTGGATCAAATAACCGGCGAATCGGGCCGGATGGTTGCAGGCGAGCCGCAGGGCTCCTGTCCGGACGGAGGGCGGCGGCATGTTGTCGTCATCTACAATCCGAAAGCGGGCCAGCGGCGCTATCCGCTTTATTCTGCCGTTCTGGAAGGGCTGAAACGCCGCGGGGTCAAGGTCACGGTGCTGGAGACCGGGGCGCGCGGCGACGCGGAAGCTTTCGCCCGGCATGCCCGCCAGCACAGCCTGATGCATACCGACGATGCGCCGGACGCGGTGGTGGCCGCAGGCGGCGACGGCACGATCAACGAAGTCGTGAACGGCATGAGCGGGGGCACCCTGCCGCTCGCCATCCTGCCGCTTGGGACCGCCAATGTGCTGGCGGCCGAGATCGGATTGGCGGTGAAGCCGGAAATCATCGCCGAGACGATCTGGCGCGGACCGGCGATCGAGGCGCGTCTCGGCGACGTCAACGGGCACCGCTTCACCCTGATGGCCGGAGTCGGGCTCGACGCGGACGTGGTCGCCAGCGTCGATACCAGGGTGAAGGCCTGGCTCGGCAAGGGCGCCTATGTGCTGACCACCCTGCATCAGCTCGCGACCTACCGGCCGCATTACTACCGGGTGGCCATCAACGGCGATACCTACAGGGCCGCGTCAGTGGTGGTCGCCAAGGCGCATTATTACGGCGGTACCTTCGTCTGCGCGCCCGATGCCCGGCTCGAATCTGACTTGCTGCATGTCTGTCTGTTCGAGCGGGCCGGGCGCTGGAATGCGATCCGTTATGCCGCGAATATGATGACGGGCCGTCTGCCATCCGCCGCCGGCTACCGGATCATTCAGACCCGCGCGGTCTCGATCTGGGCCGAGGAAGGCGCCTATAGCGGGGACCCGGTGCAGGCGGACGGCGACATTGTCACCAATCTGCCCGCCAGTATTTCCCTGCCGTCCGAGCCGCTCCGGCTGGTTATGCCCAAGCAGGGCTCCTAGCGTGCCTGGATGTCGCGCCAGTTATTTTCCGCGAGATCGATATAGCCCGCGGGGTTGCGCTGCCAGAGGTCGCGCACCTTCTCGTTGCGGCTGAGATAGAGCCGTCCGTCGATGATGTCGAACACCTCCGGATCCGCCGCGTAGAGCTTGCCCTTGGCGACGCCGTAGGTGCTGAACCCGCCGAACTGGGGCAGGAAGTGGCGCGGGTCGGTCAGGAAGCGGTCGCGATTTTCCCTGTTGGCGAACAGGAAGCGCGCGCCGTTGAACTCGACGGCGAGCGTTTCGTTTCCGCGAACGGCTTTGTGATCGCTGAAATAGGCGACGGGGTCATACCCATCGATGGCAAACCCATCCCGAATGCTCACGGACGGGTCGACAAGGGCGATATGCTCTTTCGTCTGGGGCTCGCGGGCGACCGCGGCGACCAGTCCGACGGCGGCGATTACGAGGAACAGCCGCGACAAGCCACTTTTGTAGCTCATCTGTGTCTCCGATCAGAATATGTCTCGATTGCCCCTCATCTGGGGAGCACCCGATCGAATTACCAATCTTTCGCTTCACGATCGGGTGAAACAGACCGTCGCCGGACGCGAAACAATGGATTGTTCGGGCGAATCAGCCGTTCGCGCCGGCCAGGGTCAGGCCTTCCACAAGCACCGTCGGGGCATCCGTTCCATACTTGAAGGTGAGGTCGCTCGCCGGTTTCAGGTTCTTGAAGATCTCGCTCAGGTGCCCGGCGACGGTGATTTCGGAGACCGGATAGGTGAGCTCGCCGTTCTCGATCCAGAACCCGCCCGCGCCGCGGCTGTAATCGCCGGTCACGGTGCTGACGCTGGAGCCCATCATGTCGGTGATGTAGAGCCCGGTGCCCACGGATTTGATCAGATCCTCGGGGCTGGTGTCGCCCGGCTCCAGAAAGAGATTGGTGGCCGACGGGCTCGGCGGCCCGCCGACGCCGCGGGAGGCCCGGCCGTTGCTCGACATGCCGAGCTGGCGCGCGGTGGAGAGATCGAGCAGCCAGGAGGCGAGCCGCCCGTCCTCTACGATCATCAGCTTTTTCGACGCGAGACCCTCGGCGTCGAACGGACGGGAGCGGAAACCGCGGTCGCGCAACGGGTCGTCGGCGATGCGGATGCCGTCGGCGAAGATCTGCTCGCCCATCTTGTCTTTCAGGAAACTGGTGCCGCGTGCGATCGACGCGCCGTTGATCGCGGAGGACAGATGTCCGAGGAGGGAGCGGCTGACCCTCGGGTCGAAAATGACTGGCACGCGCTGGGAGTTCGGCCGCTTCGGATTGAGGCGGCGGACCGTGCGCTCTCCGGCGCGGCGGCCGATCTCGGCCGGATCCTCGAGATCGGCGAAAAACACCTTGGCGGAATAATCGTAGTCCCGCTCCATGCCTTGGCCTTCGCCGGCGAGCAGGACGGCCGAGACGGAAAAGCTCGAACGGCGGTACTGGCCGGAAAACCCGTTGCTGGCCGCGACCGCGACCTCGGTGGTGCTCCAACCCGCGTCGCCGCCTTCGGAATTGGTGATGCCTTCAACCGCGAGTCCGGCTTCCTCCGCCTTTGCGGCGAGTTCCGTCAGATCCTCGGCAGAGGGCTCATAGGGATCGAACATCTCGATCCCGGGGCGGTCTGTGGCGATCTCGGATGCGTCGGCGATGCCGGCAAAGGGATCTTCCGGAGCCACTTTCGCCATGGCGACGGCGCGTTCGACAAGCTCGTCGAGCGCGTCCGGCGCGGTGTCGGAGCCGGAAACCGAGGCCTGCTGCTTTCCGATCAGGACGCGCAGCCCGATATCGTTGCCTTCCGAACGTTCGATCGCTTCCGGTTTGCCGAGACGCTGCGACGCGGAGAGCGAACGCCCGGTCAGATGCACCG